>JBEBTI010000112.1:0-10519 GCA_040393845.1 Nocardioides daejeonensis | reverse complement strand
CCTCCGCCGTAAATATTTACTTGTGTGCGCCCCCGGGGTCCCGGGGTGCCCCACACTGCATTTCGTTGCCTGATCAGGCATCATTGGCGACGTACGTCATCAGGTCGAGAGGAACTCCATGCCCAGCAACAGTCGCGGTGATCGGGACGGGCGTCGGGATTCCGGCAGCGCCCGCGGGGCCGGCGGCGGGAACTCACCCCGTGGCGGTGGCAACAGCGGAAGCGGGCGGGGTCGTGACGGCTCTCGTGACGCCAGCGGCGCAGCGCGTGGACGTGACGGTGCGCGTGCCGGGGGCAAGGGCCTCGGGCGCGATGACTCCCGCGGTGGCGATACCCGCGGTGGCGACCGCCGCGACCAGCGTCGGGACGACCGGCGGGACCGGCCCGGCCGGAGCAATGACTGGAAGCGGGCCAAGGAGGACCAGGGTCCTCGCTCGGTCAGCCAGGCACGTTATGACGGCCCGCCGTTGCCTGAAGAGATCACCGGTCGTGAGCTTGACCGCTCCGTGCTCGCCCAGCTGAAGGGGCTCCCCGAGAAGCTTGCCCAGCGCGTTGCGCGTCACCTGGCTGCCGCTGGCATGGTGATCGACAGCGATCCGAAGACTGCTTATGAGCACACGCTCGCAGCGCGAGCCAGGGCGTCGCGCTTGGCCGTGGTGCGGGAGGCGTGCGGTGAGGCTGCCTACGCTGCCGGGGAATACCAAGAGGCGCTCGCTGAACTCCGCGCTGCGAAGCGAATGAACGGCGCCACGGCGTACCTGCCGATCATGGCGGACTGTGAGCGCGCCCTGGGCCGCCCGGAGCGGGCGCTGGAACTGGCCAAGAGCCCGTCCGTGGCGAAGTTCGAGTCGGCCGCGAAGGCCGAGATGACCATCGTCGAGGCCGGCGCCCGTCGTGACATGGGCTCGCTCGACGCCGCGTTGCGCACGCTCGAGCACGCTCCGTTGAACTCGCAGTCCCGAGCCTCGTGGGTGGTGCGGTTGCGTTACACCTACGCAGACACGCTGTTGGCCGCCGGTCGTCCCCAGGATGCTTTGGAATGGTTCCACCGCACCGAGGCGATTGATGGTGACGAGATCACCGACGCTGGCGCGCGGGCGGCCGAGGTCGAGAAGCTGCTCGGCTGACGTCCGTCGGGAGCCGGTGGCCCGGTTCCCGTCCACAGCCGCGGCCGACAGCGCACTCGTCCACAACTGTGGCTCGATCTGGTCGCCCGGGTCGCGTGCCTGACGCGAGGCTGGTGCCAGGAGGTACCAGTGATGACGAACGAGGTGGAACTCAGCGGTCGGCTGACGCGTGACCCCGAGGAGCGGGTGTTGCCCAGCGGAGACCGGGTGGTGGGGTTGCGGTTGAGCGTCCCGCATGCACGCGCTGCTGCCACGGGTGGCAACTGGGTGGACTGCGCCCTCTGGACGGTGCGCACCCAGAAGTCTGCTCTGGCGTGGCAGCAGGGCGACGAGGTGTGGGTCCAAGGGGGTCTGCAACGCAGGTTCTACCGCACGCGTGGTGTGCCGCAGTTCCTTCTCGAGGTGGTGGTCAGTCGGGCCCGTCTGGTGCGTCGGGCACGATCCGCATGAGCACTCCGACATGGGGCTTGGGCTGGAACGACGTCGCCTTCTCGGGCAGCAGGTGCCCCGAGACCGCTGACTTGCTCACGTGTTGGAACCGGGGAGCGGGGAGCAGGACCGTGACGCCCAGCGCTGCGCGGGCGAGGGCGTCGCTGGCGGAGTGGTGGAAGACGACCCGGTCCTCGCGCACGCCTGCCGCAGGGAGGAGTTCGTCATGCAGCCATTGCACCAGCAGGTCGGTCTGCGGCGCAGGCTCGAGGGTCGCCCAGGTCGTGGCGTCGTGGAGCACGAGGGCATGGTCCAGGTGGGCCAGCGCTCGGTGACTGGTGGGATGGTCCGTCCAGCGTGCGCCGAGCTCGCGTGCCTGTGCGGCAAGTGTTTCGAGAGTGAGTCGCGGCACCGACCGGTGGACCGCGCTCAGTTGGAGGGGGGTGTCGCTCTGGTCCACCAACATCACCAAGGTGTGGGTCCAGCCGGTGCCGGGGTGACGCACTGCGAGGCGCTGGGCCGCCGCGTGCCGGTGGTGTCCGTCCGCGATCACCGCTTGGGTCGCTGCGAGGGAGTCGGCCAGTTCTTCTGCGGCAGGTCCCTCCTCGACCCGCCAGATCCGGTGCAGTTGGTCGGCCCGGTCGGTGTAGACCAGGTCGGGCGGTTGCACCATGGCCCGGTCCAGCAAGCCGCGGCTGACCGCACTGCCCGCGGTGATCAGCAGGATCGGCGCCGGGTTGATCCGCATGGTTTCGAGGCGGTCGGTGAGTTGGTCGACCTGAGCGGGATCGGTGGCCTCGTGCGGGTGCACCTGCCCGCTGCTTCGGGCGAGGTCCAGCAGGCCGACCACGCCGCGCACGGTGACACCGTTCGAGGTGTACTCGTGGAGGTAGAGCGCGCGTTCCCTGTCGACGGTGAGCCGGCGCTTGCGCCGCCACTCGGAGATGCGGGCGGGAACTGCTCGGTAGGGTCTCGAAAGGACCCGGTGCGCAACGGGGTCACCCACGTGGCTGTCGGCCAGCCGCAAGGCGCCGAACGGCTCCAGGCGGAAGCCGGAACTGGGAGGGGTGGGGTCCATTCGGACGATGGTAGAGCGGTGGTTGGAAAGGTGATCACATGCTGTTCAGTTCGGCGCGCCCGCTGGTCGACGCGCACGACCTCGTGATGCTCGACCTCGACGGGGTCGTGTACGTCGGTGGTCAGGCCGTGCCCGGCGCTGCGGACGCCGTACGTCGTCTGGAGCACGGTGGGGGACGGGCGGCGTACGTGACGAACAACGCCTCCCGGACGCCGGAGACGGTGGCCGCCCACCTGCGTGCGCTCGGTCTGCCGGCCACCGCCGACGGTGTGGTCACTGCAGCTCAGGCTGCGGCTGCGGTTCTGCTGGACCGGCACGGAACCGGTGGCGCCGTCTTCCTGGCCGGCGGCGAAGGTCTCGAGCAGGCGTTGGTGGCAGTCGGGCTGCTGCCCGTCACCGACCCGGACCGACCGGTCGACGCAGTCGTCACCGGGTTCGGTCCCGACCTGCCCTGGCTCCGGGTCGTCCAAGCCGGCGTCCTGATCGCCCGCGGGGTGCCGTGGGTCGCGGCCAATGCCGACCTGACCTTCCCGACCGAGCGCGGCATCGCTCCGGGCCACGGCGCGCTGGTGCGGTTGCTGGAGGAGTTCAGCGGGATCGCCCCGACCGTTGCCGGCAAGCCGCAGCCTCCGTTGCTGGAGCAGACAGTGCAGCGCTCCGGCAGCACGCGTCCACTGATGGTGGGGGACCGGCTCGACACCGACATCCTCGGCGCGCACGCGGTGGGCGTGCCGTCGCTGTTGGTCCTGACCGGGGTCACCGGCCTTCCCGAGTTGGTGGCGGCCCCTCCGGAGCAACGGCCGTCGTACGTCGGTGCTGACCTGCATGCGTTGTTCCGACCCCACCCAGCACCGGCAGCGGGTCAACCCCACGAGGGCTGGACCGCGACGGTGATGGACCGGCGACTGGAGATGCTCGGCGCGGGTCCGGTCGACGCGTGGTGGCGAATCGCTGCGCAGACGGCGTGGGCCCACCTCGACCGGACCGGGCAGGTGGTGGACACGGATGGTCTGCAGCCGCCCGCCCCTGCTGGGCGCGATAGCGTGACGGCATGAACGACGTACGCCCGGACGGAGCTCCCGAGACCGGCAACCCGCTGGTCGACGCGGTCCTCGACGAGGTCGCTCGGGTCCACGAGCAGCCCCTGGACGAGCACCCGGCCGCCTTCGAGCGCGCCCACGAGCGGCTGCGTGCAGCGCTCGACTCCACGCGGAGCTGAGTCGCCGTGCCGCCACGTCGCCTCCGACTCGACGCCGAACTGGTCCGACGAAAGTTGGCTCGGTCCCGGGAGCACGCCTCCGAACTGATCGCCGCCGGTCGGGTCACCGTCGCCGGTGCCACGGCGACCAAGTCGGCCACCGGTGTCACCACCGACGTCGCCCTGGTGGTGCGCGACGATCCGACCACACCCGACTATGTCTCCCGTGGCGGGCACAAGTTGGCCGGCGCACTCGAAGACTTCGGTCCGCTCGGGCTCACGGTGCACGGGCGACGCTGTCTCGATGCAGGGGCCTCGACCGGCGGCTTCACCGACGTGCTGTTGCGTGCGGGCGCCGCCGAGGTGGTGGCGGTCGACGTCGGCTACGGCCAGTTGGCGTGGTCGCTGCAGTCGGACGACCGGGTGGTGGTGCACGACCGCACCAACATCCGTGAACTCACACCCGAGTTGATCGACGGTCCGGTCGACCTCGTCGTCGGCGACCTGTCGTTCATCTCCCTGGTCCTGGTGCTCGACGCGCTGCTCGGTGTGGTGGCCGAGGACGCTGACCTGGCGCTGATGGTCAAGCCGCAGTTCGAGGTCGGCAAGGAGCGGGTCGGCAAGGGTGGCGTCGTACGCGACGTGGGTCTGCGGGTCGAAGCCGTGGCTGCGGTGGCCGAGGCAGCCGCTCGCCGCGGCTGGGGTGCCCGGGCGGTGACCACCAGTCAGCTCCCCGGGCCTTCGGGCAACGTGGAGTTCTTCCTGTGGCTGCACAAGGGCCCGGCCCACATCGGTGCCGACGAGATCGAGGCCGTCGTCGCGTCCGGGACGCGCCCGGAGGGCGGTGGCTCAGCCGGGATGTCGGACCCCGGTGAGAGGGTGGAGCAGTGACAGCCCCACGTCGTCGAGTCTTCATGGTTGCCCACACCGGACGCGAAGACGTCCGGGAGGTGGCGCGCGACTGCGCCGCCGCTCTGCACGGCCACGGCATCGTCGTCCGCATGCTCGCCAGCGAGGCTGCCGACCTCGGTCTGGTCGCCGACGGCGACGACCTGTCGATCGAGACGGTCGAGGCCGCCGCCGACGTCTCCATCGGCTGTGAACTGGTGGTGGTCTTCGGAGGCGACGGCACGATCCTGCGGGCCGCCGAACTCACCCACGGTGACCTCACGCCCCTGCTCGGGGTCAACCTGGGCCACGTCGGATTCCTCGCCGAGGCCGAGTACGACGCCGTCGAGTCGACCATCGAGGCGATCGTCGAGGGCGACTACACGGTCGAGGACCGACTCACCCTCGATGTCGAGGTCTACCAGGGCAAGGAACTCGTCACCTCGACCTTCGCGCTCAACGAGGCCAGCGTGGAGAAGGCGGCCCGCGAGCGGATGCTCGAGGTGGTCGTCGAGATCGACGGGCGCCCACTGTCCCGCTGGGGCTGCGACGGTGTCGTGTGCGCCACGCCGACCGGTTCGACGGCGTACAACTTCAGTGCCGGCGGGCCCGTGGTCTGGCCGGCTGTCGAGGCATTGCTGATGGTGCCGCTGAGCGCGCATGCGCTCTTCGCTCGTCCCTTGGTGGTGGCCCCGACGTCGCGGATGGCGGTCGAGGTGCTCGCCGGCACCGAGGGCGCAGGCGTGCTGTGGTGCGACGGCCGCCGCACGGTCGACCTCCCGCCGGGTGCCCGGATCGAGGTACGCCGTGGCGCCCACCCGGTCCGGCTCGCCCGCCTCCACCAGGCTCCCTTCACCGACACCTTGGTGGCCAAGTTCGGTCTGCCCGTCGAGGGCTGGCGTGGCGCGGCCGAGCGGCGACGTCGGGACGCCGACCTGTGATCGAGGAGATCCGGATCCGCTCGTTGGGCGTGATCGAGTCCAGCACCCTCACTCTCGGACCCGGCCTGACGGTGATCACCGGTGAGACCGGCGCCGGCAAGACGATGGTCGTCACCGCTCTGGGGCTGCTCCTCGGTGGCCGTGCCGACTCCGGTGCAGTGCGCACCGGAGCCGCCGGCGCCCGGGTCGAGGGGATCGTCAACACGGCCGGCCTCGATGACTTCGTGGCCCGGGTCGAAGGCTGTGGCGGTGAGGTCGAGGACGGACAGGTGCTGCTGGCCCGTGGCATCGCTGCCGAGGGGCGTTCGCGGGCCTTCGTCGGAGGCGCCGGCGTGCCCGTGGCCACTCTGACCGACGTGGCGGAGCCGCTCGTCGCTGTGCACGGCCAGTCCGACCAGCACCGTCTGTTGCGCCCGGCCGCCCAGCGCGAGGCGCTCGACCGGTTCGGCGGTGCCAAGGTCACCACGCTCCTCCAACGATACCGAGCGACGTACGCCGAGTTGCAGGCCGTGGAACGCGAACTCGACGACGTCGTGCGCAGCGCGATGGAACGCGCGCGCGAGGCCGACCTGCTCCGGTTCGGACTCGAGGAGGTCGAGGCAGTGGCCCCGAGCCCCGGCGAGGACGACGATCTGGCTGGCGAGGAGTCCCGACTGGGGCACGCCGACACCCTGCGCACCGCCGCCGAGCAGGCCCGGGAAGCCCTGTCTGCTGAGTCCGGCGGTCCCGATGCGCTCGGCGCAGTGGCCGCAGCCCGCCGCTTCCTCGACGGGGTGCGCGACCACGACCCGGTGGCCGCCGGCCTGGCTGACCGGGCCGCCGAGGTGAGCTACCTCCTGAGCGACCTGGCTGCCGACGTGGCGTCGTACGCCTCGGGGGTGGAGGTCGACCCGGCCCGCCTGGCCGGAGTCTCCGAACGCCGGGCGGCGCTGACCGCCCTGACCCGCAAGTACGGCGAGTCGATTGCGGAGGTGCTCGCCTGGTCCGAGCAGGCGTCCCGCCGGCTGCTCGACCTCGACAACACCGACGAGCGCATCGACGACTTGCGCGCCCGACGGAGCACCTTGCGAGACGTCCTTGCGGAGGTCGGACTCGCGTTGTCGCAGGCGCGGAGCAGAGCGGCGACCCGCCTCGCGAAGGCGGTGACCGCCGAACTCTCCCAACTGGCGATGCCGCATGCGCGACTGACGGTCGCGGTCACTCGCACCCGAGTCGAGGCACCGACCGACCCACAGGCGACCGGAGCACCGGTGCAGGTCGAGGCGGAGTGGGTCCGGGCGAGCGCGCACGGTGTCGACGACATCGAGTTTCTGCTCGCCGCCAACACCGGCTCCGATCCGCGTCCGCTCCACAAGGGCGCATCCGGCGGAGAGCTTTCCCGCGTGATGCTCGCGCTCGAGGTGGCGCTGGCCGGGACCAGCCCGGTGCCGACGTTCGTCTTCGACGAGGTCGACGCCGGCGTCGGCGGCAAGGCCGCCGTCGAGGTCGGTCGCAGACTGGCCAAGTTGGCAGCCGACGCCCAGGTGTTGGTGGTGACGCACCTGCCGCAGGTGGCTGCGTTCGCCGACCGGCACGTGGTGGTGGCCAAGTCGAGTGATGGCAGTGTCACCACCTCCGGCCTGACGGTGCTCGCCGAGGAGGACCGGGTGCGTGAGTTGTCCCGGATGCTGGCCGGTCTGGAGGAGTCCGACACGGCGTTGGCCCACGCACGTGAGTTGCTTGAGACGGCGCGAAACGGACACTCCTGACACATCGCCCGGACTCGTCGTGCGATCCCTGACACCTCCGCGTGGCACGGCCCGAAGGTGCGCCGGCGCCGTGTGACGATGACCGGGCCATGAGGATCACCAAGCGGAGCGCCGCCCCCGAAGCGCCCGGCATCACTGCCACTGCACGAGTCGACCGCCGCACCGATGCGGTGCTGGCCCGGCTCCGACCCGGCGAGATCGCGGTGATCGACCACCCTGACCTCGACCGGGCCACCGCTCAGCGGCTTGTCGACCTCACTCCGGCGTTGGTCGTCAACGCCTCCGCCTTCGTCACCGGACGCCACCCGGCCCGCGGGGCTGCCCTGTTGCTCGCCGCCGGGATCCGCCTGCTCGACCGGGCCGGAACCGACGTGTTCGCCGGAGTCCGGGACGGACGGGAGGTGCGGGTCCACGACGGCGTGGTCCACGTGGGCGACGTCGCGCTGGGGCGGGGCACCGAACTGACCGACGAACTGCTGGCCGAACACACCGACGCGGCTGCCGCGCGGATGGCTGCCCAACTCGTCACGGTGACCCACAACGCGACCGAGGTGTTGCGCAGCGAGGAGGACCTCGTGCTGCACGGCACCGGCACTCCTCGGTTGCAGACCCAGCTGCGCGGCCGGGACGTGCTGGTCGTGGCCGACGGCCCGGATCTCGCCTCCGAGTTGCGCGGGATCCGGCCCTGGCTGCGCCACCAGCAGGTCGTCGTGATTGCGGTCGATCGAGCTGCCGACGTGCTCGCCGAGCACGGGATCCGGGCCGACGTGGTGGTGCTCTCCGCCGGTGACAGTGGGAGCTCTGCCCGGGCCTTGCGCGCTGCCCACGACGTGGTCGTGCTCGGCGCCGCGGCGGCGGACCACGAGGCACTCGAGCGGATGGGCATCACGGCGCTCTCCCTCGACACGGCGGTTGCCGGGGTCGACGCGGCAGTGTTGCTCGCCTCGGTCTCCGAAGCCCGTCTGGTGGTGACCGCCGGCCAACATGCGGACCTCGCTGACCTGCTCGACCGGCGCGACGCCGCAGCATCAGCCCTCGTCGCCCGACTCCGCGCCGGGCCTCAGCTGGTGGACGCCCGGGTGCTTCCGCACCTGTGGACGGGGAGCGTCCGGTCGTGGCACCTGTGGTTGGTGCTGCTCGTGGGTGTGCTGGCGGTCGTCGCCGCAATCGCCGTGACGCCGGTGGGCCGTGCCTGGCTCGACGTCGACCTCCGAGACCTGACCGACTCCATCCGAGGACTGTTCCGATGATCTCCTTCCGCCATCACGTCGTCTCTCTCGTCGCCGTACTGCTGGCACTTGCCGCCGGTGTCGCCCTGGGCGGTGGTCCGCTCACGGAACTGGGCCGCGGCGCTGACGCCGACCTCGAGACCGAGAACGCCACGCTGCGCGCCGACCTCGACTCCGCGCGCTCGACCAACGGCCTCGCCGACCAGCTGGCGGGGAAGTACGACGAGGTGCTGGTGAAGGGCAGCCTCGCCGACCGGGCGGTGGCTCTGGTCACGCTGCCGGGTGCCGACCCGGAGGTCGTGGACGCGTTGGCCGCGCTGGTCACCTCGGCGGGTGGCACCGTGTCGGGACGGTACGCCGTCGGCCCTGACGCCTATCGGAGCTCGGGCAAGTCGCTGGTCGACACCCTCGGCGCTGAACTGGCCGACGGACACGAAGAGATTCCTGCCGCGGCGACGACGTACGTGCGGCTGGGGCACCTGGTCGGTCTGCGGATGGCCGGCTCCGACGAGGCCTTGGCCAGCAGTCTCACTGCAGCCGACCTGGTCGTCGCGGACGACGACGCGGCGTCCGGGACACTCGCACTGGTCGTCGCCGGCGACGACAAGGACGCCGACCTACCGGCGTTGGCGGCGCTGTTGTCCGGACTCTCCGCGGAGCTGGAGGGCACCCTGGTCGTGGCGAGCAGCGGATCGGCCACCGACGGCCCGCTTGCGGCGCTTCGGGCCGACACCACCTTTGCCGCCGCGGTCAGCACCGCAGACGGGGCAGAGTCCGCTGCCGGGCGCCTGGTCGCCGTGGTCGGGCTGGCCGCAGATGCTGCCGGAACCACCGGTCACTGGGGCGCGCGGGGCGAGTCCGGCGTGGCTCCGTGAGAATTGCCCGAGACAGTGCGGGGCGGTTGCCCGAAACCGGTGAGTCGTTGGTAGGCTGGAATCCCGTAGCAGGAGAGTCAGTTCCTCCGAAGTTGGACCTCTGAAACGGGAGCACCCCTTGGGCATTGTGCCGACCAAGCACGTCTTCGTCACCGGAGGCGTCGCGTCCTCGCTGGGCAAGGGGCTCACCGCCTCGAGTCTGGGCAGCCTGCTGAAGTCCCGTGGACTGCGGGTCACGATGCAGAAGCTGGATCCCTACCTCAACGTCGATCCCGGCACGATGAACCCGTTCCAGCACGGCGAGGTCTTCGTGACCGAGGACGGCGCCGAGACCGACCTCGACATCGGTCACTACGAGCGGTTCCTCGACACCAACCTCAACCAGATCGCCAACGTGACCACCGGTCAGGTCTATTCATCGGTGATCGCCAAGGAGCGTCGCGGCGACTACCTCGGCGACACCGTGCAGGTGA
Source organism: Nocardioides daejeonensis (assembly GCA_040393845.1). Classification (GTDB taxonomy): domain Bacteria; phylum Actinomycetota; class Actinomycetes; order Propionibacteriales; family Nocardioidaceae; genus Nocardioides; species Nocardioides daejeonensis_A. The sequence continues at coordinate 534 of JBEBTI010000112.1, read as the reverse complement.
TTCCGCACATCACCAACGAGATCAAGGACCGGATCCTCGCGATGGGCGGTGACGACGTCGACGTGGTGATCACCGAGGTGGGTGGCACCGTCGGCGACATCGAGTCGCTGCCGTTCCTGGAGGCCGCACGTCAGGTGCGCCACGACGTCGGGCGCGACCAGGTCTTCTTCATCCACGTCTCGCTGGTGCCCTACATCGGCCCGTCGGGTGAACTCAAGACGAAGCCGACCCAGCACTCGGTGGCCGCGCTGCGTCAGGTCGGCATCCAGCCCGACGCGATCGTCTGCCGTGCCGATCGCGAACTCCCCGCGTCGATCAAGGCCAAGATCGCGCTGATGTGCGATGTCGACACCGAAGCCGTGATCACCTGCGCGGACGCGCCGTCGATCTATGACATCCCGAAGGTCATCCACCGCGAAGGACTCGACGCCTATCTGGTCCGCCGACTGAACCTGCCGTTCCGCGACGTCGACTGGACCGTCTGGGACGACCTGCTCCGCCGGGTGCACCACCCGAAGGAGGAGGTCACCGTTG
>JBEBTI010000111.1:0-10532 GCA_040393845.1 Nocardioides daejeonensis | reverse complement strand
GCCAGCAGACGCGGTCCTCCTTCGCTGAGGATCCGAGGCAGCCCCATGCCGGCGAGTTGCTCGATCGCTTCGGTCACGTCGACGCCCTCGTCGCCAGCGACGACCACGTCGGCAACCTGTTCCGCCGCACGCCGCCGGTCCGGCGGCGCTGCAGCACACGTCACCACGATCGGCCGCACCGGTGCCTCGGTGAAGGCGGAGGAGGCGAGGTCGAGGTCGAGGCTCCGAGTGACCACGGCCAACCGTGCTGCAGACGGCTGCCCGGCTGCCCGGCGTACGTCGGCGGCTTCCGGCGCGCAGCGCACCGGGCCGTATCCCTCGCCCCGCACCGTTCCGGCGCCCACCAGCAAGACATCGGCCAGCGACCGCAACACCCGGAGCAACACCTGGTCGGCCGGACCGGTCAGCGCACCGACCCGGCCCGAGAGAGTCGCCGCGCCGTCGAGACTGCTCACCATGTTGGCCCGCACGTGTCGGACCGGTGGCAATGCGTACGCCGTCAAGGCATCGACCGGCCCCGCAGCAGGAATGAGCCCGTCGAGAGTCAGCACGCTGGCGATCCTGCCACAACAGCGGTGAGCCGAGAACGGCTCATGATCAGGACCAACTCCAACGAGCGACCCAGTAGCGCACGCCGAACGGATCGTCGGCCAGGTCGAGACTGGTGCGGACCGGCTGCTGCTGGCCGAGCGCCCGCAAACCGTGCAGGCCGGTGGCCAGCAGCTCTGCGCCCAGAGCGAGATCGATCCCGGCCAACGTCTTGGCGTCGCCGTCGGCGAGCGCCTTCTCCACCGCGGCGTCGAAGTCGTGACTGCGTTCGTCAAGGTGACCCGGCGCCTTCTCACTGCGCCGGGCGGAGCCGTTGGCGACCACGAGCACCGGAACCGCGTCGACGCAGCCCGGTTCGACGAGGGACACGCGCCCACCGAAGGCGGCGGCCCCGAGGAGGTCGCGAGCAATCCGCTCGCCCTGCGCCACCGTCACGCCACGGTCCCGGTCGGGGTCGCTGAGCGGCGCGCACCAGACCCGCACCTCGTCGGCGCCGTCGACCAGCCACCGCACTGCCTCGACGGCTGCGGCTCGGACGTCAGACAGTGGGTCCAGCCGCCCGGCGTACGCCGTCAGCAGGGCCGGTGCGCCGGGCACCACGACTGCTCTCCCGGCAGGTCCCGCGGCGTTCACGCCAACCCCCTGATCGCACGCTTCGGCGCCAACCGGCCCGCGATCACGTTGGCCATGTCGACCACCTGCCGGGTCTCGGCGACCTCGTGCACCCGATAGATGCGGGCACCGTGCACCGCAGAGATGGCGCTGGCTGCGAGCGTTCCGAGCAGTCGCTCGCCGACCGGCAGGTCGAGTGACTCCCCGACGAAGTCCTTGTTGGACAGCGAGACCAGCACCGGCCAGCCGGTGGCCACCATCTCGTCGAGACGGCGCGTGAGTTCGAGGGAGTGGAAGGTGTTCTTCCCGAAGTCATGAGCTGGGTCGATGACGATCGAGCTCCGGTCGACCCCCGCGGCCGCAGCTCGCTCCGCATAGGCAACGGTGTCGGAGATCGCCGCAGCGACCACGTCGGCGTACTCGATGCGATGGGGACGGGTTCGCACGGTGACTCCACCGGTGTGGGTGCAGATGATCGCCGCGTCGTACGCCGCCGCGACCTCCACCAGCGTCGGGTCGGCTCCGCCCCACGCGTCGTTGAGCACGTCGGCACCCTCGGCGCAGACCACCCGACCGACCTCGGCTCGCCAGGTGTCGACCGAGATCACCAGGTCGGGGAAGGCAGAGCGCACCCGGCCCACGAACGAACCCACCCGTCGGATCTCCTCGGCGGCGTCGATCTCGACACCCGGCGCCGCCTTGATGCCACCGATGTCGACGATCTCTGCGCCTTGCTCGACTACCTCGACCACGCGGTCGAACGCCTTGTCCTCCGCCCAGGTCGCGCCCTTGTCATAGAAGGAGTCGGGGGTTCGGTTGACGATCGCCATCATCAACGTGACGTCATCGGCAAACTCCTGCCGGCCGAGCTTCAGAGTCATCGGACTCCCTCCAGATAAGGCCGGGCCGGCGGACGTTCGACCACCGGCACCACGCGGTCGACCGCGCTCGCACCCGTGTCGTCGTGCGTGAACTGCCGCAGCGTGAGCACGTCGTCACGGGAGCTGCTCCCGCCGATCCGGGCGTGCGCTGCGGCCAAGATCTGGGCGGCCATGCCACCGAGGTCACGCAACGACTGGTGGCGGTGCGCGCGACGCCCGAGGTCGACCTGAGCAATCGCATCGAGGCCTCGGTCGCGGAGCACGTCGACCAGCGCGGCGAGCTCGACGGCATACCCCGTCGGCACTGCCAGGTCGGCAAGGGTGGAGCGGCGGATCGCCCATTCGCCGGCGAGCGGCTGGACGAGTCCGGCCAACTCGGGGAAGTGCAGTGCGATCAGCGGGCGGGCGACGAGTTCGGTGACCCGCCCGCCTTCATAGGCACCGTCGGGTTGGTCGAGCAGGGGGCGTTCGTAGAAGCCCTTGACCAGCGCCACCGAGGGGTCGGTCAGCAACGGGCCGAGCAGGCCCGGCACGAAGTGGGTGTCCCAGTCGAGCAGGTCGGCGTCCATGAAGACGATCACCTCGCCGCGGGTGACGAAGAGCGACTTCCACATCGCTTCGCCCTTGCCGGGGTGCCAGCCCAGGTCCGGTCGGATCTCGGCGGCACGGTGGACCACGGCACCCGCATCCGCGGCGACCTCGAAGGTGTCGTCGGTGGAGTCGGAGTCGATCACCACGACCTCGTCGAGGAGCGCGACCGTGTCGACCAGCGCTTCCCGCACCCGGGTGACCACGTCCCCGACCGTGGCCGCCTCGTTGCGGGCCGGCACCACGAGGCTGACCGTGGTCTCGCCCTTGGCTGCCGACAACTCTGCGAGTGACCAGTCGCTCCACCGGCATGTCCGCCGCGCGAGCCAGTCCCCAGTCACGTCATCACCATAGAGGTCGCGTTCCGGGGACCGATCGCGGCCCGCGCCGACCTGTGCCGGACGCTCAGACGTGCAGCGCGGTCCGCAGGATCCGGGTGAGCGCGAGTACGGCGTCCCGCGAGGTCGAGCGCACTCCGGTCCAGTTGACGAAGCCGTGGATCAGGCCCTGCTCACGGTGCACGGACACCTTCCCACCGGCGGCGAGCAGCCGCTGCGCGTAGAGCTCTCCCTCGTCCCGCAACGGATCGAACCCGGCGGTGACCACGTGGGCCGGCGCGATGCCGGTCGGGAGGTCGGCGTTGACCAGGTCGACGCGCGGGTCGTCGCAGGCGCCGACCGCACCGAGGTAGGCGCCTTCGGCACGGTCGAGGAACTCCCGGGTCAGGAAGAAGCCGTCGTCGAACATCGTCCGGCTCGGAGCCTCGACACTCGCCTGCGCCATCGGGTAGACCAGCAGCTGGAAGGTGAGCGGCAGGCCGGCACGCGCAGCCTCGACGGCAACGTGTGCGGCGAGGTTGCCGCCGGCGGAGTCGCCGCCGACCGCGACCCGTTCGGGGTCGATCTGCCACCGGTCAGGCTCGGTCACGAGCGCCCGGTAGGCCGCCCAGGTGTCGTCGTGGGCAGCGGGAAACGGGTGTTCCGGCGCGAGCCGGTAGTCGATCGACACCACCTGCACGTCCGCGTGCTCGGCGAAGAACCGGCAGACCGAGTCATGGGTGCCGTGCTCGCCGCCGTAGATGAAACCGCCACCGTGGACGAAGACCAGGGTGGGCAGGGGCGTCGTACGACCGACGAGGTTGCGGGGACGGTAGACCCGCACCGGTACGCCGCCAGCACGGTCGTCACGGACCTCACCGATCGGCAACCGTCCTCCGAACAGGTCGGCCTGGTGCTCCAGCACGACACGGCCCTCCTCGATCGGGAAGGTCTCGGCCCCACGTTCGTGGGTGAGCTGCTGCAACCGCAACACGCACTGGGTGTCGAGGTCGAGCGTCTGGCCGTCCCGGACGACCGGCGCGCCGGCGATCAGGCGCTTGGCGGGCGCAGGCAGGCCCAGGACGGCGCGGACGATCCCGCCCTGGAGGCGGTGGCCGAGTGCGGCGAGGGGCGATGAGGTCGACATGACGGGCAATCTAGCCAACTCCTCGTGGACACCACGAAGCTGTCCGACACCTTCTGTTCACCGTCCGGTGCCAGACTCGACGTCATGACCGCCGAGCACCTCCCCGCCAGCACCGCGACTGCCCCCGACGACGGGCCTGTCGAGGAGGTGGGGGTGGTGCATGACGTCTTCGAGGTCGACCCGCCCTACACGCCGTCCGAAGCGGACGCGGCGGCGCTGGCGGGGTTCCCCCAGCGGTTCTCCGAGCGTGAGTTGTCGTGGCTGCGCTTCAACCAGCGGGTCCTGGAGCTCGCCGAGGACGACGAGTTGCCGTTGCTCGAACGGACCCGCTTCCTGGCCATCTTCGCCAGCAATCTCGACGAGTTCTTCATGGTCCGCGTGGCCGGTCTCAAGCGACGGATCGCGGCCGGCGTCGCCGTACGCTCCGCCTCGGGCCAGCTGCCCCGCGAACTCCTCGACAGGATCTGGGAGACCACGTCGGAGCTGATGGCTCGCCACGCCTCGTTGTTCGCCGACGAGATCGTGCCCGCGCTGCAGGCCGAAGGCATCCAGTTGCTCCGCTGGGACCAGCTCGACCGGGACGAGCAGCGACACTGCAAGAAGCTCTTCAAGGACCGGGTCTTCCCGGTGCTGACGCCGCTCGCCGTCGACCCGGCCCATCCCTTCCCCTACATTTCCGGGCTCTCACTCAACATCGCCGTGCTGGTGCGCCACCCCAAGAGCGGCAAGGAACACTTCGCGCGGGTGAAGGTCCCCCAGAGCTTCAGTCGGTTCGTCTCCCTGGGCAACCAGCGTTTCGTGCCGCTCGAGGACGTGATCGGCGAGCACCTCAAGCGTCTCTTCCCCGGCATGGAGGTCGTCGAGGCGCACACCTTCCGCGTCACCCGCAACGAAGACCTCGAGGTGGAGGAGGACGACGCCGAGAACCTGCTGGCCGCCCTCGAGAAGGAGCTGCTGCGTCGCAAGTTCGGCCCGCCGGTGCGTCTGGAGGTCGAGGAGTCGATCGACCCGAAGGTGCTCGACCTGCTGGTCTCGGAACTCGGCGTGAGCACCGGCGAGGTGGTCCGCCTCCCCGGTCCCCTGGACCTGCGTGGTCTGCACGGCATCGTCGACCTCGATCGCGAGGACCTCAAGTACGACGCGTTCGTGCCGACCACCCATTCGCTGCTCGCCGAGGTCGAGTCGGCCAGGCCGGTCGACGTGTTCAAGGCGACACGACGCCACGACGTACTCCTGCACCATCCATATGACTCGTTCGCGACCTCGGTGCAGCGATTCATCGAGCAGGCGGCCGCTGATCCGCACGTGCTGGCGATCAAGCACACCCTCTATCGCACCTCGGGCGACTCGCCGATCATCGACGCCCTCATCGACGCGGCCGAGTCCGGCAAGCAGGTGCTGGTGCTCGTCGAGATCAAGGCGCGCTTCGACGAGTCCAACAACATCCGGTGGGCACGCAAGCTCGAGCACGCCGGTTGTCACGTGGTCTACGGCCTGGTCGGCCTCAAGACACACTGCAAGTTGGCGATGGTGGTGCGCGACGAGCCGGAGGGCATCCGTCGCTACACCCACATCGGCACCGGCAACTACAACCCCAAGACCGCGCGCACCTACGAAGACCTGGGTCTGCTCACCAGTGACGTGGCGATCGGCGAGGACGTTGCCCACCTCTTCAACAACCTCAGCGGATGGTCGCGCAACGCGTCGTACGACCAGCTGCTGGTTGCCCCCGACTCGGTGCGAGACGGCCTGGTCGAGCAGATCCATCAGGAGATCCAGAACCACCGTCAGGGCCTGCCCGCCGAGGTCCGGTTCAAGGCGAACTCCGTGGTCGACGAGCAGATCATCGATGCGCTCTACACCGCATCCCGCGAGGGGGTGCCGGTGAAACTCCTGGTGCGGGGCATCTGCGCCCTGCGCCCCGGCATCCCCGGACTCTCGGAGACCATCGAGGTGCGGTCGGTGCTCGGCCGCTTCCTCGAGCACAGTCGGGTCTTCTGGTTTGCCGGCGGCGGCGAGCCGACGGCGTGGATCGGCTCGGCCGACCTGATGCACCGCAACCTGGACCGGCGCGTCGAGGTGCTGGTCCGGGTGCCCGGGCGCTCGCTGGTCGACGAGGTGGGGTCGCTCTTCGACCTCGCGTTCGCCGAGGACGCCGATGCGTGGACGCTCGGCCCCGACGACCGCTGGACCCGCGGTCCCGGCCGCCAGCACCTGCAGGAGACCCTGATCCGCACGCGCAAGCGGCGCTGACCTCAGCCGCGCCGCCGGACGTCGTGCCGGCACAACCGCAGGACCTCCGCGATCAGCAGCTGGCGAGCAGGACCGGCCCCCGCGCCAGCGACGACATCGCGTAGGCCCCCGGGCGGACGGTGCCGGTCAGGACCACCGTGCGGTCGTCCTGCACAGCATCGTCGAGCCTGAAGATATCGGGGTAGGCCAGCATCTGGGCGGGGTCCTCGGACCTGGCCAGCGCAGCACGTGAGGTGCGGTTGCGTTCGGCGCGGCCGTCGTCCTCGAACCCGAACACGACGGTGAGCCTGCCGGCGGCGCCCAGGGCGACGACGTACCCCGTCAGCGGTGAGACCCCACCCGCCTGCTCGACCAGATCGGCAGCAGTCGCCCGGGCGGCGTCGTCGGCGGTGCCCAGACTCAGCTCGGCACAGGCCCGGTCGTCCACGAGCACGGTCGCTGCCAGCGGGTCACCGACGGACGAGAGCAGGTCGTCGACGTCGAGGCCGTCCGTGTCTCCCCGGACCACGTTGACGGCGCCGGCGAGGTAGCCGGCGTTGTCGGATCCGAGCACCAGCCCCTCGTCGACGAAGAAGGCGAGGTTCTGCAACTCGTAGGTCGCCAGCCCGGCCACCTCGGCGATCGCGTCCGGCCCGCCCGCCCAGATGCCTCCCTCCGTGGCGTCGTCGCCGGGCTCGACGAAGCCGAGTCCGGTGATCCGGTCCATCACCGTGGCGAGGTCCTGGTCGGTGCGGAGCACGACGATCTGGCCGTCCTGAGCCTGGCCCAGCAGCTCCCACTCCGCCGCCAGTGGGCTGAACCCGAGACCCTCGGCGATGAGCCCCGACGCGGAGGCCAGTGACGACGTGGTCAGCTCCCGGTCCTGGACCTCGGCCAGGAACGACTCGGCCGTGGCGTCACTGCCCGCCACGTCACCGGCGTGCAGCTCGTCGCGCACTCCGGCCCAGTCGGTCCAACTGACCCGCTGCACGTCGGAGGGCAGCATCCGCAGCGCCTGCTGGAACTCGGTGCCACGGGGCCACACGACCCAGGTCACCACGGCGGCCACGGCAAGGAGCAGCACCGCGGTGCCAGCTACGAGGGTGCGCCGACGCAAACGAGGGATGAACATCGGGTCGGTGCGCTCCTGGTCGTTGAGGGAGGGTGTGAAACTGGATCCCATGCCGCAGGACCAGATCATCGCAGCCGGCGCCGTCATCTTCCGCAGGCCGGGCGAAGTGCTGTTGGTGCACCGCCCACGGTACGACGACTGGTCACTTCCGAAGGGCAAGCTCGACCGCGGCGAACATCCCACCGCCTGCGCGGTGCGTGAGGTCGCGGAGGAGACCGGCCTCGACATCCGACTGGGACGGCCGCTGACCCGTCAGCGCTATCCGGTGGGCGGACGCGACAAGGTCGTGCACTACTGGGTGGGTCGGGTGGTCGGCTCCGACGATGTCAGCGCCTACTCCATCAACGACGAGGTCGACGAGGTGCGCTGGGTCCCGTTGGGCGCGGCAGCGGCGCTCCTCACCCATGTCCGTGACCACGAGACGGTTGCCGAAGCGGTCCGAAAGCCCCCACGCACCCGCACCCTCGTGGTCCTGCGGCACGGCAGCGCCCGCGCCCGCGAGAGCTGGCCCAGCGACGACCGCTTCCGCCCGCTCACCGCGACGGGCGCCGACCAGGCGCGTCGACTGGTGCCGGTGCTGGCGGCGTACGACGTGCGCACCCTCGTCTCGTCGTCGAGCACCCGGTGCGTCACCACGCTCGTGCCGTACGCCGATCTCACCGGTCGCGAACTCCACACCGAGGACGCGCTCGCCGAGGACACCGTCGACGAGACCGAGGTGACGGCGCAGGTCACGGCGTTGCTCAGCAGTTCGAGCCCAGCGGTGGTGTGCAGTCACCGACCGGTGCTGCCGGAGATCTTCCGGGCGATCGGCGTCCCCGACCCGGGCCTCGAGCCGGGCGAGATGTTGGTGGTGCACCACCGCAGGGGCGACGTGCTGGCCACCGAGACGCACCTGCCCTCCTGAGCGATCCGAGTTCGCTGCGGCTCCGAGTGTCAAGCGTTCCCGACCTCGTTCACGTGATGTCCGCCTCACGCATGCCCCGGCGTGAACAAAAAGCCAAACACCGTTCACCGCTCGTTCACCAAGGCCCTCCGGACAGGTCACTTCGCGTCCCTACCGTCCAGTTCGACAGAGATTGAAAGACAAGTCAGGAGACTCGAAGTGAACCGCACTTCCTTCCGTCGGGCAATGGTCCCGACCGTGGCTGCGATCGCCGCCATTTCCCTCACCGCCTGCGGCGCGGCCAACGAGGAGGACAGCACCGGCAACACCGGCGGTGGCGAGACCGGTGCAAGCCTGTCGGGAACCCTCAACGGCGGCGGTGCCAGCTCCCAGGAGGCCGCACAGACCGCGTGGCGTGCCGGGTTCCAGAGCGCCCAGGGCTCGAGCGTGACCGTCAACTACGACCCGACCGGCTCGACCGGTGGCCGCGAGGGCTTCCTCGACGGTGGGTTCGCCTTCGCCGGCACCGACTCCTACCTCTCGGACGAAGAGGTCGCCGCTGCCGCAGAGACCTGCGGCACTGGCGCGATCGAGGTCCCGGCCTACGTCAGCCCGATCGCGATCATCTACAACCTCGACGGCGTCGACAGCCTCAAGCTGAGCCCCGCCGTGGTCGCCGACATCTTCAACGGCAAGATCAGCAAGTGGAACGACCCGGCGATCACCGAGCTCAACGACGGTGTCGACCTGCCGAACGCCGACATCAACGCCGTGCACCGCTCCGACGGCTCCGGCACGACCGGCAACTTCACCAACTACCTGAGCAACGTCGTCCCCGAGAACTGGGAGCACGGCGAGGTCGAGGACTGGCCGATCCAGCACGGTGAGGGTGCCAGCGGCACCTCCGGCGTGGTTGCTGCGGTCAAGGAGAACGTCAACAGCATCGGCTACGCAGACGCGAGCCAAGCCGCTGACCTGGGCACGGTCGAGGTCGGCGTGGGCGACGGCTTCGTCGGCCCGAGCGCGGATGCCGCCTCCAAGGTCATCGAGGTGTCCGAGCGGGTCGGTGGTCGTGCCGCCTCCGACATGGCGGTGGACCTCGACTACACGACCACCGACTCCTCGGCGTACCCGATCGTCCTGGTCTCCTACCTGATCGCCTGCGAGCAGTACGCCGACCAGGCGACTGCCGACCTGGTCAAGGGCTACCTGAGCTACATCGTCAGCCCGGAGGGCCAGCAGGCAGCCGCTGACAACGCCGGCTCCGCGCCGCTCTCCGCGACGCTGGCCGACGAGGCACTCACGCACATCGAGGCGATCACCACCAAGTAAGGGTCGCCAAGACCGTCAGTTCTGCGCGGGGTCCGGATCCGGACCCCGCGCGGGAACGTCCCGCACCAGGAGCAAACCAGCGTGGCCACAGCCCACAGCACCGAACCCCGGCGGTCGAAGACCGTGCGACGACCGGGCGATGTCGTCTTCGCGGGCCTCTCCACCGGCGCTGCGTTCGCCATCATTGCCGCCCTTGCCGGTGTCGCCATCTTCCTCACGATCGAGGGCTGGCCCGCTGTCACCGCGAGCTCGGACGAGCTCGGCGACGACAACATCATCCTGCACGTGTGGCCACTGCTGTTCGGCACGTTGCTGGCTGCCGCGATCTCGATGCTGATCGCCGCGCCGCTCGCCATCGGCCTGGCCCTGGTCATCTCGCACTACGCGCCGCGCCGTCTCTCCGGACCGATCGGTGGCCTGATCGACCTGTTGGCCGCGGTGCCGAGCGTGGTCTACGGCCTGTGGGGCATCCAGTTCCTGGCACCCAAGATGCTGCCGATCTATCAATGGCTGCAGGAGAACCTCGGTTTCCTCCCCTTCTTCCAGGGCCCCGCCACCACCGGTCGCACGATCTTGACCGCGTCGGTGGTGCTTGCCGTGATGGCGCTGCCGATCATCACCTCGATCAGCCGCGAGGTGTTCGCTCAGACGCCAGTGCTGCACCAGGAGGCCGCGCTGGCGCTGGGCGCCACCCGCTGGGAGATGATCCGGATGACCGTCTTCCCCTACGGTCGCTCCGGTGTCATCTCCGCGGTGATGCTCGGCCTGGGTCGCGCGCTCGGCGAGACGATGGCAATCGCCATGGTGCTCTCCGCGACCGGCGTGATCTCGTTCAACCTGACCTCCAACCAGAACC
>JBEBTI010000110.1:0-10555 GCA_040393845.1 Nocardioides daejeonensis | reverse complement strand
GTCGACCACGGCGTCGTGAAGATGAACGTCGACACCGACACCCAGTACGCCTTCACCCGCCCGGCCGCGGCCCACATGTTTGCCAACTACGACGGTGTGCTCAAGGTCGACGGCGAGGTCGGCAACAAGAAGGCCTACGATCCGCGCGCCTGGGGCAAGGCCGCCGAGGCCGGCATGGCTGCCCGCATCGTCGAAGCGTGCCAGAACCTGCGCTCCGCCGGTACGACGATCGGCTGAGCCTTCAGTCGACCCCGGGGCGGTTCGCGTCCCCTTGTGGGATTCTGCCTGCCCACGGACACCACACGTCTCGCGCCGGGGGTCGACAGGCACAATGGGGGCATGAACTTCCCTGACCTGATGGCTGGTCCGCCGCCCACCCACCTTCCTGTCGATCCGGCTGCCACTGCGCTCGAGGGTGGTGCCGCGCCGGCTGCGGTGGTGCGGGAGCACCCCGCCTCGCCTTCGGCCTGGGCTGCTCTGGCGCAGCAGGCGGTCGATGCCGGCGCCGACGACGTGACGGTCTACGCCTACGCCCGTGTCGGCTACCACCGGAGCCTGGACATGTTGCGACGCAACGGCTGGAAGGGCCACGGCCCGGTGCCGTGGGAGCACGAGCCCAACCGGGGCTTCCTCACTGCGCTCGCCCTGCTCGCCAAGGCCGCTCGCGCGATCGGCGAGGACGAGGAGTGGGAGCGGTGCGCCAACTTCCTGCGTGACTCCAGCCAGACGGCGTACGACGTCCTGCTCTGATCCATTCGCGCGTACTCGACGGTCCATTCGCGCGTACTCGACGGTCCATTCGCGCGTACTCGACGGTCCAGACGCGCGTACTCGACGGTCAGGGGGTGAGGAGTCTGCGCACCGTGTCGGGGCCGAGGGCGAGCAGGAGCGTCGGGAGGCGGGGGCCACGGTCCTTGTCGACCAACAGGTTGTAGAGGAGTTTGAAGAACGCCTTCTGGTCGGCCTTCACCTCGTCGGTCGGGTCGGCCTCGACGGGCAGGCCGTGCGCCAGCTTGGGCACGCCGTAGACCACCGTGGTGTAGGCATCGAGGTCAGCCTCGTGCGGCAGGTGCTCGAGGAGCAGGGAGATCCACTGCGCCTCGTTGTCTGACAGGGCAGCGAGGCGCTCGGCGTCGGGGGTCTCGCGGACCAGGGTGCGGTCCTCGGGGTCGACGAAGTCGCTGGTCCACGTCATCGCCTTCGACAGCCGCGGCTCGAGGTCGGCGACGGAGTCGTGCTCGTGGCCGAGATCGGAGATGATCCGGCTGATCTGCTCGGCCGAGCCGGCGGTCACGTCGGCCACCGACGACAACAGGCGGAACGGCACCGTCACGGGCGAGGTCGGCAGAGTGCCGGCCGTCGTGGTCGCGGTCGCCCGCTCCCAGGCGAGCACCTGGGCGTCGCGCTTGTCGGGATTGGCGGCCTTGCGGGTCAGGGCGTCCCACTCGTCGTACAGGCGCACGACGTCGGGCCCGAACTCGATGTTGAAGGCCTGCTTGGGCTGGCGACGCACATAGAGCCAACGCAGGATCGGTGCCTCGAGGATCCGCAGTGCCTCGGCCGCGGTGGGCACACCGCCCTTCGACGACGACATCTTCGCCATCCCGGCGACGCCGACGAACGCGTAGGCGACGAACGAGGGGGCGCGACCGCCGTACAGCTTCACGACGTCCTTGCCGACCGTGTACGACGATCCGGGCGTGGCGTGGTCGACGCCACCGGGCTCGAAGTTGACGCCTTCGACGGCCCAGCGCATCGGCCAGTCGACCTTCCAGACCAGCTTGCCTTCGTCCTGGGTGCCGAGGTTGGTGACGCCCGCGAAGCCACACACGTTGCAGGTGTAGGCGAGGTCGTGGCTGTCGTCGTCGTACGACGTCGCGGTGGTCGTGTCGCGCCCACACTGGCGGCAGTAGGGCTTGAACGGGAAGCGGGCAAGTAGGTCGTCCTCGGAGGCGCCGACCTCGTCGTCGTCCGCCACGGAGTCGGCCAGTGCGGCAGCCTCCTGCTCTGACTCGGGGACCGGGGCGGCCTTGGTGCGGTAGCGGGCCAGGATCCTTTCGATGTCGGCACGGCGGGCGGCGGCGAGCAGGATCTGCTCGCGGTAGGTGCCGGCCTGGTACATCTCGGTCTGGTTGATCTCCTCCATCTCGCAGCCCATTTCGGCCAACGCCGCGCGGAGGGGTGCCTTGAAGTGCTCGGCCCAGTTGGGGTGGCAGTCCCACGGGTCCGGGACGGCGGAGAGCGGACGCCCGATGTGTTCGTTCCACGACTCGTCGACGCCGGCCGGCACCTTGCGGAACCGGTCATAGTCGTCCCACGACTGCACGTGGCGGGTCCTGACGCCGCGGCGGCGCAGCTCCTCGGCCACGAAGTGCACGGTGAGGAACTCACGCAGGTTGCCCAGGTGGATCGGGCCCGAAGGGCTGATCCCGGAGGCGACCGTGACGGTGGCGCCTGCCGCGACCGCTTCGGGGCCGCCGGCGTGCCGGATCGCATCGTCGGCCGCACGCGTCACCCAGTCGGTGGGGTCCTGCTGGGCGTTTCGGGCCATGTCGTGGTGCTCCTGAGGTGTCCGGTCGAGGTACGTCGTCACTCGACTGGTGGCGGCGTGGTCAGCAGCCGCTCAGATTACCGGAGAGGCATCGCGATCCGGGCACCCACAAATGCGTGACGACGGAACAGTCCCCCGTACCGTTCCGCCGCCGCTGGGGCGATCTTTGCATCGCGGGCGGGGTCGAATCTGTCCAGAACTGTTGCTTGGCACTAACCTGCCACTGTGGGTGGGCAGCGAACGGTGTTGGCGGAGCTCGGGGTCGAGCGACGGCTCGAAGAGATCTATGAGCTGGTCCGCCCGCTCACGGGTCAGTCGGTGGGCGCCGTGTTGGAGTCCGTTCCGGACGCCGCGCGGGGAGACCTCGACCAGTTGGCGACCCTGGGACTTCTCGCCCTCACCGACACCGTCGAGGTGCGGACGATCGGCGAGGCCGTCGCGGATCTTCTGGCCGAGCAGGCTGACGCCGTCCGGGCCGCGGCAGCGGGTCTCGACCGGATCCGTCGGGCAGTGCCTGCACTGCGCGAAGACCTGGAGGCGCTCCCGGCCGAGGGCGCGCCACTGCATGCTGCCAGTGTCGTCGAGGACGGGGTCGAAGACATGCTCGCCGACTGGATCAGCCGTTGTCCCGGTCAGATCTGGTGGATCCGTTCGGGCCCCTTCGGCCACCACGACGAGGGCAAGGTCGCAGTGGCGTTGCGCTCGGCGATGGCGCGCGGCGTGCGTTCGCGTGCGATCTATCCGGCGATCGCGGTCGAGGAGGTGCCCGACGTGATCTTCGCCCGCGCCGACGCCGGCGAGGAGGTGCGGTTCGTCGCCGAACTGCCGGGTCGGATGGGCATGGTCGGGGGCATCGGTGCGATGCTCCCCGAGCCGTGGCGGGGTCCGATGGCCGGACTGCCACGCGTCATCGGGAACCGTCGCATCCAACTCCACCAGCCGGCACTGCTGGCCGTTCTGGACGCCTACTTCGAAGAGCTCTGGGCGCGAGCAGTGGTGCTGCCCGGCTTCGAGCACGGCCGGCGCCGGACGCCGTACGGCGAAGCCCGCACGCTGCTCCTCGAGGAGTTGGTCCGTGGAGCCAAGGACGAACAGATCGCCCGCGCCCTCGGCACCAGCCTGCGCACCGTCCGTCGCCGCATCGCCGTCCTGCTCGACGACCTCGGTGTGGAGACCCGGTTCCAGGCCGGAGCCGAAGCAGTCCGGCGCGGGTGGATCTGACACCTCTGCTGCGGACACCCAGGTCGGCATGGTCTGATCTGGTCCGTGTCCTCGAGCGCGCAGGTCGTCCGGTTGCCGACTCCCACGCTCGTCGCGATCGTGGCGACGGAGCTGGTGGCGCTCGGCTCGTTGACTGTTCCGCTGATGCTCGGTCTGGCGCTTGCTGTGAACCGGATCGACACCGGTCTCGAGGCCGAGACCGCCCTGTCGGTCGTCACTGCCCTCGGTGCTCTGTCAGCGATGGTCGCCAACCCACTGCTGGGCGCGTGGTGCGACCGCACCCGTGACCGCGGACTCGGGCGCGCCGGGTTCCTGGCCGGCGGGGTGGCGCTGGGCACGGTCGCGGTTGCACTGCTGCCGCTGGCCACGAACGTCGCCACCCTCACCGTGGTCTGGATGCTGGCGCAGGCAGCCTTCAACGCCACCTTCGTCGCGCTCTACGGGCTGATGGCCGACCTCGTCGACGAGTCCGACCGGGCCCGGGTGTCAGGGTGGTTCGGTGCGGCCGCTGTGGCGTCGGTGGTGGTCGGCATGGGGCTGGTGACGGTGCTGCCGAAGAACCTCTGGGTGGTCTTCCTGGCGATGCCGGCCCTCGCCCTTCCGGTCACCGCGTCGGCGTTCCGGCACATCCGGCGTCTTCCCCGCCCGTCCGCTCCGGCCCACGGAGGGTTCGGATGGCGCGAGCAGGTCGGCAGCCTTCGCGGGCATCCGCAGTACTGGCGGGTGTGGGTCCAGCGGTTGATGGTGCAGTTCGGCTACGGACTGGTGACGATCTACGGACTCTTCTTCCTGATCCGGCGCGCGGACCTCGGCGAGAGCGAGGCGGCGACCTGGGTGTCGGCCAGCTCGGCCCTCGGTGCGGCCCTGAGTGCGCTCGCAGCGGTCATCTTCGGCTCGCTGGCCGGTCGACGTGGTGCCTACGGACGATTCATCGTCTTCTCCGTCGTGCTGTTGATGGCCGCACTGACGGTCAAGTTGTTCGGCGTGAGCGTGACGGCGTACGTCGTCGCTGCCGTGTTGGCCGGCATCGGCGTCGGTTGCTACTACGCAGTCGATCTGGCCCTGGTGTTGCGGACCGTCCCGGGGGAGCGCGCCGCGCTCTTCCTCGGATTCTTCAACATCGCTCGCACGCTGCCGCAGTCACTGGTGCCGGCCGTCGCGCCGATGCTGCTGATGATCGGCGACGGCGACCTGGTCGGCGACAGCACCCAGAACTACGCCGCGCTCTATGCGCTGGGCCTGGTGGTGATGGTGCTGTCCGTGATCCCGCTGCGGGGGATGACCGCGCTACGTCGTGGCACCTGACCACCCCCTAACTGCTTGGTGCAACCAATCCCCTAGGGTCGGGTCACATTCGTGAGTCGTTGAGTCGGTGCTGCCGGCCAGCGAGCGGAGGTCACTTGTCATGGCAGCACGATCCGGTCGTCTCGAAGAACACGACGACCCGGCCGCCGCACCCGAACCTGCCCGGCAACCGGCGTCGACCGAGGCAGACCACGGACTGGCGCACGCCTATGCGGCCCGGGACTGGGTGGCGTGCGCCCGGATCGTGGATCGGTGGTGGCCGGAAATCGGCTTCTCCGCCCAGTCGCGGCTGGTGCAGCGGATCGCGCACGAGATGCCGTTGGCGACGGTGCGATCAAACATGGGCATGTGGCACCGCGCCGAATACTACGGCCGGCTGCCGTTGGGCGAGGCGCCGGTCCAGATCCCGGTCCAGCCCGCGCACATCGATCGGGAGATCGCCGCAGGCAGTGCACCGGTGCTGCTCAAACGCGTGATCATGGCGATGATCGCTCGTCGCATCCGGCACCGCAACGGCGATGCCCGTGATCTCGCTGTCGCCTCCCGCCCCCTCGCCGAGGCGACGATCCGGTGCCACCGCGACGGGGTCAGCGGGGCGGCTGCCTACTGGTGCCTGCAGGCAGGGGTCTCCCACGAGTTGTTCGGCGAGTTCGACGAGGCACTCTCCCTCTATCGACTCGGATGGGAGGCGCGCCGTTTCGACACCACCGGGCACGCGGCGGTCGACCTGGCCGGCAAGATGACGGCGCAGGCAGCATGGCGTGGAGACCGGGTGGAGGCGACCGGCTGGCTCAGGGAGGAGACGCGGGGGTTCGACCCCGACCAGTGGTTCACGCCCCACCTGCGACTCGGCTACCACCAGACCCGGGTCCTGCTTGCCGACGACCTGCTCGACCGAGAGACGGCGCAGGCAAACATGGTCGAGATCCGGCGCCCCGTGACGACCGACGAGTCGTGGTCGATCCGGTTGGCCGTCGTGGTGCACCACCTGCTCACCTGGGGTGAGGCGCAGGAGGCGTACGACGTGGTCGCTGCTGCGGTGGCGGAGCGACCCGGACCGATCGCAGGCGAAGGCATGCACGCGGCGCTGACCCACACGTTGCTCGCCGACGCAGCCCTGGCGCTGGGCCGCGGCGCCCAGGCTGCTCGGCACCTGCAGGAGGCATCGGGCCCGGGCGCGTCGCCCGTCGAAGTGCGGTTCCGGCTCCTCCAAGGAGATCCTGCGGGCGCCGTGCGAGCAGCCGAGGTCGCACTCGGTGGCCGGTTGTGGCGTCGCCACCGTCTTCAGTTGCTGCTCCTCCGCGCCGCGGCGGCACAACAGCTCGGCGAGCGGGAGACCGCGGTCGAGTCGGCAAGGCGTGCTGTGGTGCAGGTGCGCGCCCAAGGAGACCTGCGGGTACTGTGCACGGTTTCCCGCAGCGCGCTGGAAGCCCTCACTGCCGACGTACCGGACCTGGGTGAACTCCTGGACGAGATCGATCGTCGTGGCGGTGGGGAGATCTATCCGGCCGCGGCAGCTCTCGTCGAACTCACCGAGCGAGAGGCGGCCGTGCTCGACCGGTTGGCCGCAGGCCGGTCGCTGCGGGAGGCTGCCGACGACCTGGTCGTCTCGGTCAACACCGTCAAGACCCAGACCCGCTCGCTCTACAAGCGCCTGGGGGTCACTGACCGGAAGGGTCTGATGACCGAGGCGGTCCGACTCGGTCTGGTCGAACGGGGTGTTCGCCCGGACCGCTGACTCCCGCGGAGCTCGGGGGCGTGGAGCCCCAGCGAGCGACCTTGGTGACATGGGGGACACCGCTTGGTGAAGAGGGTGGTGAATCCGGACGTCCAGCGGTAACGGCGGGCCGCGCGAAGGGTTTGTCCCATCGCCCGACGTCTCGAACTCCCTGGAGAAGCAACAGATGCACCCCCGTCCCGAGCGCGGTTGGCGCTCCCATCGGCCAGTCGGCCGGATGGCGGCCTTGGCCGTCGTCGTCTCCGCGTTGGCTGTGCCCACGCTTCCGATGCTGGCCACCTCTGTCACGGCTGCGGTCCCCGGCGAACTGACCATCACGGACCGGTCACAGCAGCCGGCGTACACGAATCCTCCTTACACCGGGAGCCATGGCATCGTGCGGATGCCCGCGGTTCCGGCGGCCTCGGATCCACAGCAGCTCTGGGACGGTGACACCTACGTCTTCGACCACATCCCCGTGCCGGCGGACGGTGAACCGCTCGAAGCCCAGTACTACCCACAGGCGACCGGGACGCTGACCTACGCCGGCGACTCCTGTGTCGACGGGGTCGTCGACATCAAGGTCTCCGCGACCGGGAACCTGGACGGCGTCGGTGCCAACAACATCGGCATCCTGCAGATCCTTCAGCCCGCAGCCGACGGCTCCGAGGACTACACGCTTGTCGGGACCGCTGGGCGAGCTCGCTCGACAGACACCAATCCGCACCAGTTCGTGGCGGAGGCGGCCGATGTGCCGGTGTCGACTCTGGTCGACGGCGACTTGGTGGTCGCGATGGCACTGGAGACCCGAGACACCGCGGTCCCCGGAGGCGACGACCCGCACAAGACCTGGACGGTCACGGATCTGGAAGCCACCTACACCTTGCACTGTCCACCGACCATGCAGAACGACGCGATCGTCACGATCGCCGGTGACGACCGGACCTTCAACCCATTGGGCAACGACGAGCCGCACGAGGGGGCAAGCCTCGTCCCGACCTCGGTGCGGCTGCTTGACGGTGACGGCAACCCGGTCACCACGCTCACGACGGACCAGGGCGGGTTCGCCGTGGACACCACCACCGGCGAGATCACCTTCTCGCCTGCCGACGGCTACACCGGCACCACCCCGCCGGTGCGCTACCAGGTGACCGATGACGCCGGACTGACCGGATCGGCCAGCATCACGGTGACCGTGCGTGCTGCTGGCGACCCGGTCCCGCTGTTCCTCGGCTGTTCGTCGCTGGTGACCTTCGATGAGAATGCGGCGGGCTGGCGCTATGCGACGTTGCGCGACGGTGTCGACGTGGTGCGCAACGGGCTCGCCGGCTGGACCGCCGACAACGGCAACCCGGACGGTGCCCTGGAGCAGACTGACCCCGACAGCAACTGGACCGAGCTGTGGACGCCGGAACTCGCGGTCAACGGCTTCACCACCGACTACTCCGAGGCGATCGGCACGTCGATCCAGTTCGACTACCGCAACAACACCGGCATCGGCTACGACCTCTACGCGGCTGTGGTCGGGACGAACGGGGAGACCTACCGCTTCATCTTCCGTGACCAGATCAAGGATTCGCAGAGCTGGACCCGCATCTCCGTCCCGCTGGTGGCCGACCAGTGGCACACCGAGTGGAGCGGTGGACCGACCGGACCGGCGCCCTCCGACGCCGAGTTTGCCGCCGTGCTGGCAGATCTCGACCGGATCGCCATCTCGGTCGAAGGCCGTAGCGGATCCGACATCACCCAAGTCGACAACTTCGGCCAACAGTGTGACGACTACGGAGACGCCCCGGCGTCCTACGGCACCGGCCGCACCGACTTCGGTCCGGCCCACCGCCTGGTCGGGTACGACGAGGACAACGCCACTGCTGACGTGATGCTCGGCGCATCGGTCGACTTCGAGACCGATGGCCTGCCCAGCACCGGAGCTGACGGCGACGACACCGACGGTCGTCAGGACGAGGACGGCGTCGCTGCTCCGATCGTGCTGACCGCAGGCCAGGAAGGCACCGTCTCGGTCACGGCGACCAACAACACCAGCAGCGGGGTCACCCTTGCCGGCTGGATCGACCTGGACGGCAACGGCACCTTCGACGCGGCGGAGCGGCAGACAGTCACCGTCCCCGCGAACGCTGGTGCGGGCTCCTATGAACTCACCTTCCCGGCCGCGACCGAGAGCCGGGCGACCTATGCCCGATTCCGGATCTTCGGCGAGGTGGTAGCCGCGCCGGAGCCCACGGGCAGTGCGCTCGGCGAGGTCGAGGACCACCAGGTCACCGTCGCGGAGGCGATCACATCCGGCCCGATGACCTGCACGGATCCGTTTGTCGAGGACTTCGGCACCGGCGCCAACTACGGCGGTCCGCTGCCAGCAGGTCAGACGACGTACCGCCATGAGACGGCTGGGAGCATCAACGACGGTGAGTACTCGTTGATGTCCCGACTCGACACCGGCGCGGGCACCTGGTGGCTGACGGGTGACGACCACACGTCCGGCGACACCGAGGGTCGGATGATGGTGGTCAACGCCGACTACGACCCGGGCGTGTTCTACACGCGGACCTTCGGTGACCTGGTCGAGGGAAGTGTCTACGATTTCTCGGCCTGGGTCGCCAACGCGCTCAACATCTCCAGTGGGATCCGGCCGAACGTGACCTTCCGTGCCGTCGACCCCGCGACGGGTGACGTGCTCGCCAAGGTCGACACCGGTGACATCCAGCCGGCAGGGTCGCTGGTCTGGAACCGGCACGGGATGACCTTCGTCGCTTCGCAGGACACAGTGCGCCTCGAGGTCGTCAACAACGCGCCCGGGGGGCAGGGCAACGACCTGGCTCTGGACGACATCAGCCTCGCGCTGGCCTGCCCTGGCCTGGCGATCGACAAGACCGGTGCATTGAGCACCGACCGCAACGGCAATGCCAAGGCAGATGCCGGCGACGTGATCACCTACACCTTCACGGTGGAGAACACCGGCAACGTGCCGCTCGCCGACGTGAAGGTCGACGACCGCCTGCCGGGCCTGGCCATCACTCCGGCGTCCGCGACCGTGCAGCCGGGTGAGACCCGCACCTTCACCGGCACCTACACGGTGCGGCAGTCCGACGTGGACAACGGCGGCGTGCACAACACCGCAACGGCGACGGGCAACCTGAACCTGCCGCCGGGTACGCCGGGACGCGAGATCAGCTCTGATCCCGATGAGCACGACGTCGAGGGTCCGACCCGCGGCGGTGGCCTGTCGACGGTGAAGTCGGCGGACCTGACCGACACCAACGGCAACGGTGTGGCTGACGTGGGTGAACTGATCACCTATTTGTTCGTGGTGACCAACACCGGCAACGTGACGATGACTGGTGTGTCGGTGTCGGACCCGAAGTTGGCTGGTCTGACGATCACGCCGGCTTTGGTGACTCTGGCGCCGGGTGCGTCGCGGACGTTCACGGCTGCGGCATACACGGTGACGCAGGGTGACCTGGATGCCGGACGGGTGCGCAACGCGGCGACGTCGTCGGGCACGCCGCCGACCGGTGGCAAGGTGACGAGTCCGCCGTCGCAGGTGGACACCCCGACGGTCCCGGCCGACGGCAAGCTGTCGACGGTCAAGTCGGCCGATCTCGTGGACACCAACGGCAACGGCCTGGCCGACGTGGGTGAGCAGATCACCTATTCGTTCGTGGTGCGCAACACCGGCAACGTGACGATCACTGGGGTGTCGGTGTCGGATCCGAAGTTGGCGGGTCTGGCGATCACGCCGGCGT
>JBEBTI010000109.1:0-10561 GCA_040393845.1 Nocardioides daejeonensis | reverse complement strand
ACCGGTTGCGGGTGATCGACCAGTCGCGGGCGTTCTCCAGCCACTTGCCGAACTGGCCGTGCTTGATGTGTTCAGGCACCCAACGGATCTGCTCGTTGAGCTCCAGCATCCGCTCCTTGATCGCCGTGACCTCGACGAACCACGACGAAACCCCCTTGTAGATCAGGGGTTCGCGGCAGCGCCAGCAGTGCGGGTAGGAGTGGTCGTAGGTCTCGCGACGCAGCAGGACCGTGCCGGTCGTGACCGCGCCCTGGGCTGAGGTGGTTTCGACAGGCTCAACCGCCACCGCTCGGGTGGCGGCGCGGAGGTGGTCGATGATGTGGGAGTTGGCGTCGAAGACGAGCATGCCGGCGTAGTCGTCGACGGGGGCGGTGAAGCGGCCGTCCTTGCCGACCGGCATCACGGCCTCGATGCCCTCGCGGTCGGTGATCTCCTTGTCGACCTCACCGAAGGCGCCGGCGGTGTGCACCACACCCGTACCGTCGGTGGTGGTCACCGCGTCGTCGGCAGCCACAACCCGGAAAGCGTTCTCGTGGCCGAGGTAGTAGTTGAACGGCGGTGTGTAGCTGCGACCGACCAGGTCGGCACCGGTGTAGGTGCCGAGCACCGTGAAGTCACCGTTGTCGTCTGCGAGCTCCCGTGCGTACGACGCCAGGCGGGCCTGCGCGAGCACATACTTGGCGCGCTCCTCGGTGCCCGGGACCGGAGCCTCCACCACGACGTACTCGATGTCGGAGCCGACCATCACCGCAAGGTTGGAGGGCAGGGTCCACGGGGTGGTGGTCCAGATCAGGATCTTGGCGTCGTCGAGCACCGCGTCATCGCCGGTGGCGGTGAGGGGGTAGCCGACGGTGACGGCCGGGTCCTGGCGGACCTTGTAGACGTCGTCGTCCATCCGCAGCTCGTGGTTGGACAACGGGGTCTCGTCGTTCCAGCAGTAGGGCAGCACCCGGAAGCCCTCATAGACCAGACCCTTGTCGTGCAAGGTCTTGAACGCCCAGATCACCGACTCCATGTAGTTGGGGTTCAGGGTCTTGTAGTCATTGTCGAAGTCGACCCACCGTGCCTGCCTGGTGACGTAGTCACGCCACTCGCCGGTGTAGCGCAGCACCGAGGCACGCGCCGCGTCGTTGAACTTCTCGACGCCCATCTCGTGGATCTCGTCGGTGGTCTTCAGACCGAGTTGGCGCATCGCCTCGAGCTCGGCGGGCAGCCCGTGGGTGTCCCACCCGAACCGGCGCTCGACGCGCTTGCCGCGCATCGTCTGGTAGCGCGGCACGATGTCCTTGACGTAGCCGGTGAGCAGATGGCCGTAGTGCGGCAGGCCGTTGGCAAAGGGTGGGCCGTCGTAGAAGACGAACTCGTTGGCTCCGTCCTCGCCCGCGTCGCGGCCGTCGACGGACGCCTCGAAGGTGCCGTCGGCCGCCCAGTAGGCGAGCACCTGCTCCTCGATCGCCGGGAACCTCGGGCTGGACGGTACGCCGTCGTTGCCGGACGTGGAGACCTTCGGATAGGTCATCAGTGCTCTCCTGCTGGGGTACGTCGTGCCTCGGGTCTGGTCTGCCACGAGGACGACCCCTGCCGGGACCGCGGTACCACCTCGCTTGTCGTCGCAACTCACGCGACGACCGCTCCTGGAAGGCTGTGACGGGCCACCCGTCCGGTTCTACTGGGCTGCCCCTGCGGTCTCGACGAGCGCGACCACCGAGGAGGCTGTTCTTCCGGAGGCTCGCCGCTGATGACGGCTCGAACGCCTGTGCACCGAGGATACCGCGCGGGTTCGTGGCTCCGCGAATCGGTTTGACGCTGCGGCCGCCGTCGCGATCGGACAGCATCGGGGTTGATCGGTGCCACCCACGAGCACCGATCCACCCCGATCCCTCGCCCGGCTCCGCGTCAGTGGCTCACTTGTTCACTTGCCGATCCGATGGGCGGTGAAGGAGACGTTGGCGAAGCAGCCACCACCGGTGTAGCCGAACTTCGCCTTGACCTGCTTGCCGGAGGCGCGTCCCTTGACGGTGGCGATGTAGGTGTAGCGCTGCTCCACGATGTTGACGATGCCCGAGCGCGGCACCTTGATGTTGTCCAGCGTGTAGTACTCCCATCGCCCGGCCGAGCCGCACAATGCCCACGCCGTCACCTTGAACTTGGTGATCTTGCCCTTCTTGACCTGGAAGGTCACCCGCTTGTCCTTCGAGCGGTACTTCCCGTTCTGGATCCGCTTGGGCGCCTTGGCCGGCTTGATCGTGAAGGTCCTGGTGACCTTCTTGGTGCCGATCGCCTGCGCGGTCAGGGTGACCTTGGCCTTGGCCTTCTTGGTGAGCTTGACCTTGACCGGGACGGTGAGCGTGCTGCCCTTGTAGATCATGGTCTTGGGGTTGGCCTTCTTGACCTTCACGCCCTTGCCCTTGCCGGTCACCACGACACCGGAGGTGTCATAGGCGCCGATGTTCTTCACCACCACATCGACGGTGATCCACTCCTTGGGCAGCAACTTGAGCTTCTTCGAGCCCAACAGCGTGGCGCCGGCGACCTGGAGCTTGGTCTCGGCGTACCTCGCCGTCAGGTCGCCACCGAGGATGTCGAGGAACTGGCCGTCGTTGTTGCTGTGGGTGACCAGCGCGAAGGCACAGTCGAGGCTGTCGGCGACGATGTTGCCGCCGTACAGGCCGAAGGTCATGTCCAAGGTGTACGTCGACCCGGAGCGGCTCCAGCCGTAGTTGGGGTCCAAGGCACCGTGAGTCGGCGTGTTGTAGTCGATGTGATGGGTGCACGTGCCCTTGTCGTCGTACTGCCCCAGCACCATCCAGAGCTTCGCATTCTCAGAAACCGTCGGCTCCGCTCCGAGCACGATCCTCGCCTGCGCGCGGTCGCTCTGAGGGTCGGCCTCGACCGAGGCGCTCACGATCCGCTGCGAATCAGGGATGCCCGGTGCAGGCATCCCGGTACCGCGCTCGGTGAGCGTGCCCGACAACTCCAGGACCGGCGGGACTCCCACGGCGCCCGGCGGTGCGGCGAGCAGCGTGCCGGTGAGGGCAACGCCTCCGGCGACGAGGGCGGCGACAAGCTGACGGGCGCGCATCCAGAGACTCCTCAGTCAGCCAGCCGGCCGAGTCGCAGACTGGCCCCACCACGCTAGATACCTGCGGAGCTCCTGTCTGCCCTCCTTCGGATGACCCGTGATCAACTTCTGGATGACGGCGCAACCTCGACGATGACGCGATCCAGCGCTTGACGGACAAGGCCGCGTCCTGGTGCCACCTACGAGCAGCAATCCTCGGCACTGGCTCAGTGTCGTTCAACGACAAGCTCAGTCGGGACACTGCGGGCAGCGGCGGATCCGCTCCGACCACCCGCCTGCAGCCAGGAGACGTCCGACCTGCACGGCGGTCCAGCAGGTCCGGTCGAACACCTGGCCCCAACCGACCCGCACCGTGTTCATCCGATCGACCGCCGCAGCCAGGTCGCGATCGAGGTCGCGGTCGCGGTCGAGCACGTGGGTGTGGTCCATGCGGCCGTCGAGCTCGACCACTTGTCCGAAGGAGCGGTAGACCACGTCGCGAAAGATTGGCCCGTGCACCGACGCCCTGACCTGGCGCCCGGCGGCGGGCAGCCCGTGCGCCCGCTCGACCCGGGTGAGGTAGCCGTGCTCGAGCGCTGAGCACGCACCGAGGGCGAGGTCGTCGAGCACGGCGGCCAGGAAAGCCCGATGCGCGATCCGCTGTCGTCCCCTCAGCGCCCCCTGCAGGCGCTCGACCGTCGTACGTCGTGATCCCACGGCGTTGGCGATCACCGCGATCACGTCGATCTCGCGCCCTGCCGCAGCTGCGACGTCGATCGCCGCCTCCTCGATGCGCAGTCGCGGTGGCGTGCGGTTCCAGAGCACCTTGTCGTCAAGGTGTGCCAAGCGGTGCACCACGACACCCTCGACATCGCAGACGTTGCGCTTCCGGTCGATCGCCACGTGGATCGGTCCGAGCTCATCGAACCCCCGACGCCCCGGGCCATCCTCGATCCGCAGCGCGGACTCGCCACACAACGCCGCCGGCCAGGCATGCAGGACGCCGGCCCACGCTCTTTGTGACCAGGTCGGCGCGCCGGTGTGCTCGACGTACACCCCGGCCAGGATCGGCGACAGCTCACGTCGGCGCAGCAACCGCCTGATCTGGGACGGAGCGACGCCAGCCTCGGTCATCTGGGCGCGCGAGACGACGCCGTCCTGGTGTCGCAGCAGGTCTCGGAGTGGATCCATGCCTGCCATCGTGCGTCAGATCGACACCTCGCGGGGATCGCGCGGCACAGGCTGTGGACAACCCGAGTGCCGAGGGTTGCTGCCACCTGCGAGCAGCAGCCCTCGGCGCTCAGCGGGCGGCAGCGCTCAACGCTTCATCGAGAAGGCCTCGGCGGCCCAGCAGCGGTTGGGGCCGTAGTAGTTGAACTTGCCGGCCGTCACCTTGCCGCCGGAGATCCGCAACTGCAGGCTCACCGTGTAGAGCTCCTTGGTCTGCACCCGGTCGACGATGCCGTTGCGGCCGATCGCGGTCTTCGGGAAGTCCAAGGTGACCTGGTTGTACGTCGGGAAGTCGGGATAGCCGCCGCAGGTCTGCAAGGTGGTGGCCCGGAAGCCGACGATCTTGCCGCCCTTGACCTGGAACCGCACGTCGCCGTTCTTGGTGCGGTAGTTGCCGGAGGCGGCCCGCTTCGGTGCGGCAACTGACTTGAGCTTGACCGTGCGGGTGCCCTTCACCTGCGCGGTGGAGGCGCTCAGCTTCAGTTTCGACTTGCCGGCCTTGGTCAGCTTGACCTTCACCCGCACCGAGGTGCGACCTTCGGGCCACACCTTGGGGATCGTGACCTTCTTGACCTTCACTCCCTTGCCCTTGCCGGTGATCTTCACGTTGAGAGCGTCAGCCCGGCTGGTGTTCTGCACCGGCACCTCGACGACGGTCCAGACACCGCGGACCAGCCGGATCGGTTGCTTGGCCTTGTCGAGCAGGGTCGGCTTGCCCAGCTTGAGCACGGGCTTGGCCAGCACGTCGACGAGTTCACCAATCAGCGCGTCGTACACCGGCGTGCCGTCGGGGGTCCCGGCGAGGACGACGAAGGCGCAGTCCCACGTCTCATAGCCCGCCTCGTCGGAGGCGATGCGCATCGTGATCGTGCGGCCGCTCCGACTGAACCCCGCGGTCGGCGTGGCGGTCGGGGAGCTGAAGGTCGCTTCTCCGTGGCAGGTGCTGTCGATCTGGCGCCCGAACTCGACGAACACGTGGGCCTCCGGGCCGGGGGCCTGGTCGAGCACGATGGTGGCTTCGACCCGGTCCTTGACCAGGTCCTGCTTGACCTTGGCCGAGGCGAGACGCCGCGAACCGGTGCCGTCCGGCAGCCCGGCCGGGCGCGTCGTGAGGGTCCCGACGCGGGCATCGACGGGAGTCGCCCGAGCCGTACGCCGAGGAGCGGGCTCGTCAGCGCTTCGGTCGGCATGCACGAAGCCGAGACCGTCGTCGGACGGTGGTGGGTCGGCGTACGACGGGCTGGCGAGTGGCGCGAGCAGCAGGGCAGTGCTGGCCGTGAGTACGGCGATCCGCCGGTTCCGAGTGGTCATGCGGCAACCTTTCCGAGAGTGATCCGAACTCTGTCAGTTCCGACGCCACCTCGGGCACAACGGTTCCGAAGTGTCCGGCAGCCGGGCAGTTCGGCCCAGTGCCGAGGCTTGCTGCCACCGACGAGCAGCAGGCCTCGGCACTGTTCGCCGATGTGATCGGGCGGTAGCGTCAAAGGCATGACCGCAGCAGAAGGCACCCGTCAGTGAGTGACATGTGGCTGCCGCCGGGACAGGACCCGCGCGAGCCCGCAACACCGCCGCGCGGTGAGCGGGAGGTGCTCACCGGATACCTCGAGGCCTACCGCACCACGCTCCGGCTCAAGTGCGACGACCTGAGCCCCGAGCAGCTGGCGACGCGCTCGGTCGCGCCGTCAGCGCTGTCGTTGCTCGGGCTGCTGCGGCACATGGCGCGGGTGGAGCACCAGTGGTTCCACCGGGTGATCGACGGGCACGCGGACGAGGAACGGCTGTATCCCGACGACCACGGTTTCGAAGACTTCGCCCCCGACCGGGCCAGCGTCGACGCCGCCTTCGCCAGCCTCGACGCGGAGATCGCACGCGCTCGCACGATCTTGAACCGAGTCGATCTCGACACGGTGGTCAGACACGGCGACGACGAGATCGAGGTGCGCGACATCGTCGTACACATGATCGAGGAGTACGCACGTCACTGCGGCCACGCTGACCTGCTGCGTGAGTGCATCGACGGGCGCACCGGCCAGTAGCCCGTCGACGCAGGACCCAATTCCCCGGTTGACCGGGGAATTGGCCCCTGTGTGCTGGAAATATCCAGCACGAACGGGGCAATCACCCGGTCAACCGGGGAATTGCCCCCGCTCAGAAGGCCGTGGCGAACTTCCACGCCGAGTGCATGGCGTTCTCGATGTAGCCGACCTCGCCGGCGTCACCGATCACGTCGTGGGCCACCCCGGCGGCGGTGAGTTCGTCGGCGAGGGGCGCGCTGGCGTAGGTGCCGGCGGCGAAGATCACGGCATCCGCGGCTGCGGACTGTGTGTCGCCGTCCTTGACGGTGAACTCGACGCGGTCCTCGGTGATCCGAGTCGGGACAGCGAAGCGGTGCACGGTGACGCCGAGGTCGGCGGCCTTGCGTGCCGCGGTCCAACGACGCGGCATCGCCATCGGCACGCCGAGCTGCTGGCCCTCCTCGAGCAGTGTCACGTTGCGACCGCGCTCGGCCAGCCACTCGGCCAGCTCGAGGCCGACCAGGGAGCCACCGATCACGACGATGTCCTTGCCCATCGGCAGGTACGTGCGGGTCAGCTTGCGGATCGCCTCAGGGCTCCTGGTGATGCCGGAGAGCTTGCCCAGCTTGCCGATCGTGCGCAGGAAGCCCGAACCTTCACCGGCCTCGGCCGAACCCAGCAACAGGTTGCGCAGTGAGTCGCCGGTGTGCACGTGCGACAGGTCGCCGCCGGGTACGTCGGGACGCGGGCGCTTCGCACCGGTGGCAACGACCACGTGGTCGGGGTCGAGTGCCTTGATCGCGGCCATGTCGGCCTCGGTGTTGAGACGCACCTCGATGCCGAGCTTCTCGACCTGTGTCTCGAGCCAGTTGAGCAGGCGCTCGTTGTCGGGTGTGGTCAGCGTGGAGAACCACAGCGTGCCGCCGAGGCGGTCCGACCGGTCGAGCACCGTGACGCGGTGACCGCGCTCGGTGAGCACCCGGGCGCTCTCCAGTCCGGCGGGTCCGGCTCCGACGATGACCACGTGTTTGGGGGTCGCGGTGCGGATGAACGGCACCAGCGTCTCGTTGCCGAGCGCCGGGTTGACCGCGCAGATCGGGGTGTCGTCCCAGAAGTTCTCCTGCACGCAGACATAGCAGTTGATGCAGGGACGCACATCCTGGGGACGGCCGGCCTTGAGCTTGTTGCCGATCTCGGGATCGGCCAGCAACTGACGGCCCATCGCCGCGAAGTCGGCGCGACCTTCGGCGATCGCCTTCTCGGCGACGTCGGGCAGCACCCGGCCGACGGTGATCACCGGGACGCTGACGTGCTTCTTCACCTCGGCGGCCGCGTCGACATAGGCCGCGACCTTGTTGGGCAGCGGGCCGTCGGTGAAGTTGGCAAACGGGTTGCGGCCCCAACCGGTCACATGGATCGCGTCGGCGCCGGCCTTCTCGAACAGCGCGGCTGCCTGGCTGGACTCCTCGAGCGTGAGCCCGCCCTCCTGTCCGAACTCCTCGCCGGCAACACGGACGATGACCGCCATCTTGTGACCGACCTTGGCCTTCACCGCAGCGATCACCTCGCACGCGAGCCGGGCCCGGTTGGCGAGTGCGCCGCCGTACTCGTCAGTGCGCTGGTTGTCGCGGCGGTTGAGGAAGGCGCCGAGGATGTAGCCGTGCGCGCAGTGGATCTCGATCGCGTCGACGCCGGCGCGCAGGCACCGGTCGGCGGCGTCGGCCCAGGTCTCGACGAGCCACTTGAGGTCGTCGTGGGTGGCTTCGTGGTAGCTCGGCTTCTTGCCCTGGGTGACCGCCCCCATCTTCATGAGCTCGTCCTGGGTGTTGTCCACCAGGGCACCCATGTCGTAGGTGTAGTCGGGCTCGGTCGGCACCAGCAACGGACGGTCCTGGAGGGTGTCGATCCGGGCCACCTTGCCGTGGTGCGTGCTCTGGATGCAGAGCTTCGCGCCGGCTGCGTGCACCCGGTCGGCCAACGCGGTCAGCCCGGGCAGGAACCTGTCGTCCGACAGACCCGGCTCCTTGAGCGAGGTCGCTCCGAACGGGAACGCGATCGCCGAGGCACCGGTGATGATCAGCCCCGCCCCGCCTTCGGCCCGCGCGCCGTAGTGGTCGAGCTCCTCCTGCTCGATCACCCCGTCCACGCAGACGTTCATGTCCATCGCCGGCAGGACGATCCGGTTGGACAGCGTCATCGGACCGATGCGGCCCTCGGAGAGCAGATGGGTGTAGGTCTTCGCGCGGGCCATGCCCGCAGGCTAAGCCGCGCCCGCTGCGTCGTACCTGCCGTTCGTCCCGGTCAGCGGGAGGCAGGCGCGCTGAGGTGCAATTCCCCGCACAGGCGGGTAAACCGTCACTTCGAGGGGGAAGCTTCCCCCACAAAGTCACGAATTCCCCCTCCAAGTTGGCCGATTCAGCACGTGGTCGGCGCCGGTTTGTCGGCCAGCCGGTCGACGGTCCAGGTGAGCAGGTCGGAGAGCATCGCGAAGATCACCGTGTAGTGGTCGGAGCCGGGATACTCGATGTAGTCGATCGTCGCGCCGGTCGTGCACTGCTCCGCGACCCAGGTCCGCTGGCTCTCCACCGGCACGATGTCGTCGGCACTGCCCTGGGCGAGCAGCACCGGCGCCTTGATCTTCCCGTTCGGTTCGTTCTCGTCGACCAGCTTGCGGAACGCCGTACCCGGCTCGTGGCTGGGCAACACCGGCGACTGCAGTTGGGAGGCGGCGCTGTCCTCATTGCCGCACCGGGCCGCGACCTTCGGGATCACCTTGCGGTTGGCCTCGCTGACCTCGTCCCACAGTCCGCTGTCGGGATAGACCTTGCGCCACGAGTCGAGCAGGTATGCCTGCAGCCGCGACGCGATCGGGTCGTCGGCGCTCGCCTCCAACATCCCGACCAGGTCGGTCGGCGGCGCGGTCGCCGCGACCCCCAATAGGTCAACGTCCGGGGCGTACGACGGCTGCTCGATCGCCGCCCACAGCGCCGCGTGGCCGCCCTGCGACTGGCCCCACACGACGGCCTTGCGGTTGACGTTGACGTCGGGGATCTGCCGCACCGCGCGCACGGCGTCGAGGATGTCGTGGGCTGCCTCCTCGCCGACCATGAAGCCGTGCGGCCCCTCGGAGCCGAGTCCGGAGTAGTCGGGGGCGACGATCACGGCACCCTGGGCAGCGATCGCGGCGATCGCACCGGCATCGGTGGTGACCGGCTTCGCCCGGTCCGACGGCGCACAACTCTCGGCCACCCCGACCGTGCCGTGCGCGAAGGCGACCACGGGCAACTTCTTGTCCGGTCGGTTCGCAGCCGCCGAGACCAGGGCAGTCACCGTGCGGGGTTCGCCGTGCCGGTCGGTGGTGACGTATTCGATCTTCCAGATGTCGAACTCGGTTCCGTGCACGCCCTGCCAGTCCTCCATGCTGACCAGGTCACCCGGCTCGCCGGTGTTCTCGAAGGTACGCCGCTCCGCCGGTGCGTCACGTGCCACCAGCCACGCGATCGTGCTGACGACCACGACCAGCAGCACGCAGCCGATGATCGCGAACACGTGGGACTTGCGCAACGAGGTCACCGGCACATCATGGCGCATCAGACCCAAGTGGACAGCGACTTCGAGGCGATCCCGGGGTCCGCCCCGGGGTCTCCCTGACCGTGGGGCGACAACCGTCGATTGCGTAGGATTCCGCAACGTGACTGCCACGAACCCTGCTGCCCACGGATGGGGTCTTGCCACCCTGACTGCCGACGACACGGTGCTCGACGTCTGGTTCCCCGAACCGTCGCTCGGCACCCACGACGGCAGTGCGGCCGACCCCGCGTGGGCTGCACTGGCCGGCATCGACCCGTTGCGCGGCGTACGACGTGAACTGCGGTTGGTGACGATCACCGACCTGGCGGAGGCACCGGTCTCTGCCGAGGACGCGTGGCTGCGGCTGCACCTGATCTCGGCGCGGCTCGTCGTACCGCACGGCCTCAATCTCGACGGCGTCTTCGGGCTGCTCACCAACGTGGTCTGGACGAGCGCAGGTCCCTGCGCGGTCGACGGCTTCGAGGTGACCCGTGCGCGCCTGCAGGGTGCCGGCCGGCACGTGAGCGTGTACGGCGTCGACAAGTTCCCGCGGATGGTCGACTACGTGCTGCCGTCGGGCGTGCGGATCGCCGACGCCGACCGGGTCCGCCTGGGCGCCCACCTCGCCCCGGGCACCACCGTGATGCACGAGGGCTTCGTCAACTTCAACGCCGGCACGCTCGGC
>JBEBTI010000108.1:0-10588 GCA_040393845.1 Nocardioides daejeonensis | reverse complement strand
GTCGTGTAGACGAACATCTCCACCTTGTCGAACCAGTGCACCCGGATGATGCCCTTGGTGTCCTTGCCGTGCGAACCTGCCTCCTTGCGGAAGCACGGGCTGAACGCGGCATAACGCAGCGGCAACTTCTCGCCGTCGAGAATCTCCCCCGAGTGGTACGCCGCCATCGGCACCTCCGAGGTGCCGACGAGGTAGAGGTCCTGGCCCTCGATCCGGTAGACGTCGTCGGCCGCCTGGCCGAGGAAGCCGGTGCCGTCCATCGCCTCGGGCTTGACCAGCGACGGCGCGATCACCTGGGTGAAGCCGTGCTCGCGGGCGGTGGCATTGGCCAGGTTGATCAACGCGAACTCGAGCTCGGCGCCCTGACCGGTGAGGAAGTAGAAGCGGGACCCCGACACCTTGGCGCCACGCTCGAGGTCGATCGCGCCGAGCACCTTGCCCAGCTCGATGTGGTCGCGGGGCTCGAAGCCCTCCGCCTCGAAGTCACGAGGAGTCCCGACGCGCTCAAGCACCACGAAGTCGTCCTCACCGCCCGCCGGGGCCTCGTCAGCGGCGACGTTGGGCAATGCCTTCCAGGCATCGACCCATTCGTCCTCGGCGGCGTTCTGCCGCTCCTCAGCCGCCTTCACGTCGGCCGCCAACTGCTTCACCTCGGCCAGCAGTGCCTGCTTCTCGTCGCCGCTGGCCTTCGCCACGTCCTTGCCGCGCGACTTCTGCTCGGCACGCTTGGCCTCGAAGTCGGCGATCGCCGCACGGCGGGCGGTGTCGGCAGCCAGTGCCCGATCGACCGGATCGGAGGAGAGCCCACGCTTGGCCATCGATGCTCGGACGACGTCGGGAACTTCTCGCAGCAGGCGGGTGTTGATCATGCCTCAGAGGCTATCTGGCGAGGCGGCGGCGAGCGCACTGCATACTTGGTCGGTCCCCCATCTGACCGCCCGAGAGGACATCACCCGCGTGCTCGACCGCTCCAGGACCATGCAGCTCGCCTTCGCCGGCGTGCTGGCCGCGCTGCTCGCCGTACTCACCTGGCTGGTGATCGGTGACCGCACGCCGTTCGACGCCGTCGACCGGTGGGGTCGCGACGTCGAGGACTGGGCCGACGACCAGGGCTGGCTGGTGCCGACCCTGAGGGTGGTGGAACACATCTTCGGGACGGTCGGGATGACCGTGATCACCTTGGTCATCGCCGCGCTGCTGTGGATGAAATATCGCCGGGCCGCGATCTTCACCGTGCTGGTGATGGCGCTCAGCACCGCGCTCAACCGACTGCTGAAGTGGCTCGTCGACCGGGACCGACCGGAGTGGCAGGACCTCACCCACCTGTTGGAGTCGAACTCGTTCCCGTCAGGGCACGCCACCGCGATCTCGGCGATGACCGGGCTGCTCACCGTGCTCGCCATCATGCTGGTACGCCGCCCTGGCCTGCGCCGGTTCTCCTGCGTCGGGCTGGCGCTGCTGACCGTCGTGGTCTGTGCCGACCGGGTGCTGCTCGGTCGGCACTATCCCAGCGACGTGGTCGGCGGCGTACTGCTCGGCGCCTTCACGGTGCTGTTCGTCCTGGCGTTCTTCAGCCCGATGCCCAAACGCCTCGTCGCGAGCACCGCCCCGCTGGTGGCCACCGTGCCGGCGTCGTCGCGCGATCTGCACGTGGTGCTCAACCCGATCAAGGTGGAGGACGTCGGGCAGTTCCAGTCGATCGTGTCGGCGATGGCGGCCGAGGGCGGTTGGAACGAACCCGTCTGGCACCTGACCACCGTGGAGGACTCGGGCACCGGCATGGCTGCCGCTGCCTCGGTCGCCGGTGCGGACCTCGTCGTGGTGTGTGGCGGGGACGGCACCGTGCGGGAGGTGTGTGCCGAGCTGGCCGGCACCGGCATCCCGGTCGGGATCATCCCGGCCGGCACCGGCAACCTGTTGGCCCGCAACCTGTCGATTCCGCTCTACATCCGCTCGGCGATCGACGTGGCGCTGAGCGGTCAGGACCGGGCGATCGACATGGTCGAGGTCTCCGGTGACGGCGGGCTCGGCGACACCCACTTCATGGTGATGGCCGGGATGGGCTTCGACGCCGCGATCATGGAAGGCGTCAACGAGGACATCAAGAAGCGGGTCGGTTGGCTGGCCTATGTGCTGTCGGCGCTCAAGTCGCTGATGTTCCCTGCGGTGAAGGTGGAGATCTCCGTCGACGACCAGCCGTTCACCAGGCACCGCGCACGCACCGTGTTGGTCGGCAACGTCGGGTTCCTCCAGGCCGGGATGCCACTGCTCCCCGACGCCACCATCGACGACGGCGTGATCGACGTGGTGCTGCTGCACCCGAAGCGGTTCCTGTCGTGGCTGCCGATCGTATGGCGGGTGCTCGCCAAGCGCTCGGCCACCGACGAGACCCTCGACCGGATGACGGGCCGCAAGGTGGTCATCCGCGCCGCGGTCGACACCCCCCGCCAACTCGACGGTGACTCCATCGGCCCCGGCCGTGAACTGACGATGGAGTGCGTCCACGGCCGCCTCCTGGTGCGCGTCCCCCGCTGACCCGTCGAGAGGTCACTCCCCGCAGCACGTCGAAAGGGCAGTTGCAGTGCGCGTGAGCGCTGCAACTGCCCTTTCACGGCACTGGACGTGCCACTTCGGCGTGAGGGAAGGATCAGGCGTCGTCGCGGCGAGGACCCTTGCGGTGCGGCTTGCGGTCACCCTTGTCGCCGTACTTCGGTCCACCCTTGCCATAGCGACTGCCGCCGCCGTCACGGTCGAACTTGCCAGCCGAGCGGCGCGGGCCGTTGTCGGGCTCGATCTCGATCAGCTTGCCGGAGATCCGGGTCGAGCTCAGCGCTTCGAGGGTGCCCGGCGGCAGATCTGCCGGGAGCTCCACGAGCGAGAAGTCGGGGCGGATCTCGATGCGTCCGAAGTCGGCGCGGCTGAGGTTGCCCTCGTTGGCCAGGGCGCCGACGATCTGGCGCGGCTCCACCTTGTGGCGCTTGCCGACCTGCAGTTTGTACATCGCCATCGGGGCACCGGTGCGGCTGCGAGCGGGACGCTGGCCCCTGTCCTCACGACCGCGGCCGGCCGGGCGCTCGTCGCGTTCCTTGAACTTCTCCTGACGGGCCGGACGCTCGTTGGGGTCGAGCAGCATCGGCTCGTCGCCCTGCAGCACCAACGCCAGAGCGGCGGCGACGTCGACCTCGGGTACGTCGTGCTCCTTGACGTAGTGCGCCACGACGTCCCGGAAGAAACTGACCCGCTCATTGCCCAGCGCCTCGGTGATTGCGTCGTCGAAGCGGCTCAGGCGGGTCGAGTTGATGTCGTCGACGGTCGGCAGCGACATCTGGGTCAGCTGCTGGCGGGTGGCCTTCTCGATCGCCTTGAGCAGGTAGCGCTCGCGCGGGGTGATGAAGGAGATCGCGTCACCGCTGCGGCCGGCGCGGCCGGTGCGGCCGATCCGGTGCACGTAGGACTCGGTGTCGGTCGGGATGTCGTAGTTGACGACGTGGCTGATCCGCTCGACGTCGAGACCACGGGCCGCGACGTCGGTGGCCACCAGGATGTCGAGCTTGCCGGCCTTCAACTGGTTGACCGTGCGCTCACGCTGGACCTGGGCGACGTCGCCGTTGATCGCCTGGGCGGAGAAACCACGGGCGCGCAGCTTCTCGGCGAGCTCCTCGGTGGCCTGCTTGGTGCGCGCGAAGATGATCATCGCCTCGAAGTTCTCGACCTCGAGGATGCGGGTGATCGCGTCGATCTTCTGTGGGAACGAGACGATCAGGTAACGCTGGGTGATGTTGGACGCGGTCGTGGTCTTGTTCTTGACCGTGACCTCGACCGGGTCGTTGAGGTACTTCTTCGAGATCCGCCGGATCGAGCTCGGCATCGTGGCCGAGAAGAGCGCGACCTGCTTGGTGTCCGGGGTGTCGGCGAGAATCGTCTCGACGTCCTCGGCGAAGCCCATGTTGAGCATCTCGTCGGCCTCGTCGAGCACCAGGAACCGCAGCTGGGTCAGGTCGAGCGTGCCCTTCTCCAGGTGGTCCATGATCCGGCCCGGGGTGCCGACGACGATGTCGACACCACGGCGGAGCGCCGACAGCTGTACGCCGTACCCCTGGCCGCCGTAGACGGGCA
Source organism: Nocardioides daejeonensis (assembly GCA_040393845.1). Taxonomy (GTDB): domain Bacteria; phylum Actinomycetota; class Actinomycetes; order Propionibacteriales; family Nocardioidaceae; genus Nocardioides; species Nocardioides daejeonensis_A. Next base: position 6,472 of record JBEBTI010000108.1, on the reverse strand, counting down.
GCACGCTGACGCCGTTGAGGTTGGCGGCGTACTTCTCGAACGCCTCCGCCACCTGCAGTGCGAGTTCGCGGGTCGGCGCAAGGACCAGGGCCTGAGGGCTCTTCTGGCCACGCTCGAGGCGGGAGAGGACCGGCAGCGCGAAGGCGGCGGTCTTGCCGGTGCCGGTCTGCGCCAGGCCGACCACGTCGCGTCCGTCCATCAGTGCCGGGATGGTCGCGGCCTGGATCGGCGAGGGGGTTTCGTAGCCCACTGCCCGCAGTGCCTTGAGCACCTTGTCGTCGAGTCCGAGATCGGCAAACGTCGGGGCCTCGGACTGGGGCTCGGCTACGTCGGGTTCCTGCGGGGTTGAGTCGCTCACCCTCCAACGGTAGTGGGTCCACTAGCAGACGGGGGATTCCTGACCCCTCTCCGGGGCGGATTTGGGAGCGGAATCACAAGCGAGCAAGCAAATCTCCGGAGTACGACGTCCCGGGTCGCCGCCCGGGTGCCATTTGCGCGCACTCGACGGTTCCTTCGCGCGCACTCGACCGGTCGTTTGTGCGCACTCGACAGGTCAGCCGGCGAGGTGCTCGACCGAGGTGAAGCCGCTCGCGCCGACCTGTTCGCGGGCGAACTCGGCAACCAGGTCGATCGCCGCAGATGCCTCGGGCACCAGTTGGCCCAGGACAGGGAAGGCGTGCACCTGGCCCTGCCAGATGTGCAGGTCGACCGGGACGCCTGCCTTGTGCAGTCGCGTCGCCATCAACTCGGAGTCGTGGCGCAGCACCTCGTCGGCGGCACACATCAGCAGTGCCGGCGGGAACCCGCGCAGGCTTGCGTTGACCGGGGAGAGGCTGGGTTCGATGATCGGCCGGCCGGTGACCAACTGGGCGATGGCATCGAGTCGGCGCACCGGGATGTAGTGGTCGCGCCGGGCGTTCGGTCCCTCACGACGCATGGCGTTGTCGAAGTCGAGCCACGGCGACAGGCCGACCACGCCGGCGACCTGGAGGCCGACGTCGCGCAGCGCGGTGGTGACCGCGAAAGACAGGTGACCGCCGGCCGAGTCGCCGGCCAGCAGCAACTGGGACGGGTCGAATCCACGCTCGATCAGCCAGTCGACCGCGGCCAGGCCGTCCTCGACAGCGTCCGCGACCTTGCCGCGGTGGTTCTGACGGTAGTCGACCGACAACACCGGGACACCGGTGCGCAGGGCGAGCTGCTCGACGACGTGGCGATGGGTCGCCGTACCGCAGAAGAGGAAGGCACCGCCGTGGTAGTAGACGATCGCGCCGGTGCCCGGCTGGACCCCGCGCGGTGTGACGAGTTCGGCGGCCCAGTGCTCGCCGCGCACCCGCTCGACGGTGACGTCACGGTGACGCAATTGCACCCGCGCGGCCAACTCGACAGCGTGCATGGTGCGGAGCACGGTGCGATGGGTCGGATAGTAGGCAAGTGCAGGTCGGATCACGGTGCGCGCGAAGGTGCGCACCAGCAGCGCCTGCTTGCTGGGCCCTGCGTGTATGTAACGCATGACGACCTCCAGTCACGGGTGCCCCACGGTTCCCCGTGACGAGCACCTTAGCCCTCGACATGCCGTGGATCACCCAGAAGTCATCAACCGGTCGATGACTTTGCCCGATCGGCCGATCTGCCTCACCACTGCAGGCCGATAGCGGCGGCATGATGTGATGCAGGTCACGTCCCGGGCGAGGAATCAACACGCCAAGGCGTTAGTTGAAGATTCAATGAAGGCACCACAACCCGCAACTCACCAGGAGACCCCGATGAGCATTTTCAGCCGCAAGCCCAAGTCCACCGAGACCGTCTTCGACGCCGGCACCCAGGCGATCGCCGACATCACCGGTGACTACACCGTCGACCCGTCGCACACCTCGATCGGCTTCCAGGCCCGCCACGCGATGGTCACCAACGTCCGCGGCGCCTTCAAGGAGTTCGAGGGCACCGCCCACGTCGACGCCAACAACCCCGGCAACTCGAAGGTCGACCTCACCATTGCGGTCAACAGCGTCGACACCGGCAGCGCCGACCGTGACGGCCACCTGGCCTCCGGCGACTTCTTCGACATCGAGAAGTTCCCCACCATCACCTTCAAGTCGACCTCCGTCGAGCGCGACGGCGACGACTGGGCGATCACCGGCGACCTGACCATCAAGGACGTCACCAAGTCGGTGACCATCCCCTTCGAGTTCGTCGGCTCCGCCCAGGACCCGTTCGGCAACACCCGCATCGGCTTCGAGGGTGAAGTTGCCGTCAACCGCAAGGACTGGGGCCTCACCTGGAACGCCGCTCTCGAGACCGGCGGCGTGCTGGTGTCGGAGAAGGTCAAGCTCAAGTTCGACGTCTCGGCGATCAAGAACGCCTGATTGCTCGTCTCCGCGGGTGGTCCTGCGGTCGGGTTGCCTGAGCAGCCCGATCGCAGGACGATCGCGGAGGAACTGCCTGCAACGTCCTGCACGCCGGTCGTCCCCACGACCGATGTGCAGGACGTTGTCTGTTCCAGGGCACTTCGTCATCCGTCCGCTCGACGGCGGTCCGAAAACCCGGTGCGCCGACGCGGGCGGAGGCAGTTCAATCTTCCCATGACCGAGCTTCCTGCGGGACTCACCACCCGTCCCCTGGCCCTGACCGACGCCGCCGCCGTGGCTGCGGTGATGGCAGCCGAGGAGATGGCCACTGTCGGTGAGGTGGTGATCGAGGAGGCCGACATCGTCGCCGACTGGCAACGACCGGGGTTCGACGTCACGGGCGCGACGATCGGCGTGTTCGACGGCGCGAGCTTGGTGGCGTACGCCGAGCACTCCCGTCACGACCGGGTGGACGCGGCCGTGCACCCCGGCTGGCACGGCCGCGGCATCGGCACCTGGTTGGCGCTCTGGCTGGTTGCCCTCGCCGGGCGCCGCGACCTGCCGGTGATCGGCATGCCCAACCCCGAGGGTTCACCCGGCGACCGCCTGCTCGCCCGTCTCGGATGGCAGGTGCGTTGGCACTCATGGGTCCTGGAGGTGCCGTCCGGCCGCGAGATCCGCGAGCGTCCACTGCCCCCGGGGTACGCCGTCACCCAGGCCCGCCCGGACCAGTGGCCACTGGTCCACGACGTCATCGAGGACGCCTTCCTCGAGTGGTCGCAACGCCCCCGCGAGGGCTACCCGGACTTCGTCGCCGGCGTACTCGAACGACCGGGCTTCGAGGAGTGGCACGTCCGCGTGGTCGAGGACCCGAGCGGCACGGTGGTCGGGGCCGCGGTGGTGGTGATGGCGCCGCTCAACGGCGGCGTGGACGGATATGTCGACTCACTCGCCGTACGACGTGACCAGCGTGGCCGCGGGCTTGCGCAGGTGTTGCTGGTGGACGCCTTCGCCCGCGCCCGTGAGCACGGAGCGACCCGGGCGACCCTCTCGACCGATTCGCGCACCGGCGCGCTCGACCTCTATCTCAAGGTGGGCATGGAGGTCACCCAGGACTGGGTGAATCGCGCGATCACGCTCTGACGCCGACTTCCGAGACCGACACGCCAAGTGACGCCCGCCGGCGCGCCTTCGATGTGCGCCCAGGGTCGTCGTACGACGGTTTCGCAGCCCTGGGCGCACATCGAGGTGGCACCGACCCCCGGCTCGGCGTGTCGCCACTCGCCCAGCGCTGCGCAGGGTCACTCACCCTCGGTCTCGAGGGTGCTCATGTCGAGGTTGCGGACAGCCGTGATCAGCTCGTCGAGGGCGGTGGCAGGCAGAGCGCCGGCCTGGTTGAAGACGAGCTTGCCCTCCTTGAAGACCATCAGCGTCGGGATCGAGGAGATCTGGGCCGCACCGGCCAACTGCTGCTCCTCCTCGGTGTTGACGCTCCCGAGCACGAGGTCCGGGTTGGCCTCGGCGGCTGCCTCGTAGATCGGCGCGAACTGCTGACACGGACCGCACCAGGAGGCCCAGAAGTCGACCAGGACGATGTCGTTGTCTGAGACGGTCTGCTCGAAATTGGCGGCGGTCAGCGTGATGGCACCCATGGCTCGAGCCTACGCGGTGACGACCAACCGGTCTCGGCCTGCGCGGCGCAGGTTCGGTCGATGCGCAGGCGGACCGCGGCGTTGTCGAGCACGCGCTCAGACCACTTCCCACGACTCGACGGGACCGGGCCGCAGGTCGAAGACCGGGTGCAGCCTGATCTGCACGTCGAGCAGTGCGCGGTGCCGCTCGGGATCGCGCACCGCGAGCTTGGCCAGGAGATGCGCACGCTCGTGGGCGACCTGTCCGTCGGTCACCCACATCCGCAGGTCAGGGTCAGGGGGCAGCACCACCCGGGTGCGGTCGAACGAGTAGCCCCGTCGGTCGGCCTCGTCGGCAACCCCATGGAGGTAGGTCGCGATCGCCACCACCGGATCCGGAAGTGCAGCGAAGCGCTGCAGTTGCGGGTGGTTGCGATAGCCCGTGGTCAAGCCGCGCAACACCTTCTGCGCAAGCAGCGTCTCGCGCCAGCAGGCAACGAGGCCCTTGACGTCGAGGTGTTCGGGATGGAGCGACCAGATCCGCATCAGTCCGGTCCGGTCCGGTCGGGTCGATAGCGGACGAAAGCAGGTACGACGGCGGCTGCGACCAGCACACAGACGACCACCAGCACCCCGCCCCAGGCGGCTGCCGCGGGAGCGCCGACCGCCTCGGCCGCACCGCCGTGCAGCACGTCGGCGATCCGGGGCCCTCCGGCGACCACCACGATGAAGACGCCCTGGAGTCGCCCCCTCACCGCATCGCTGGCCGCGCTCTGCAACATCGCCTGACGGAAGGCCGCCGACACCATGTCGGCGGCGCCACCTGCCATCAGCAGCACCAGCGCGACCGCGAGCGCCAGCCCGGCCGACCCGTCGGCGGCCGCGACGGCAAGGCCGAAGCCCGCCATCGCCGTACCCCACACCACGATGCAGAGCACCACGGCCAGGCCCTGTCGTTCGATGCGGGAGACCCATCCGGAGAAGACGCCGCCCAGCACGGCACCGGCGGGGATCGCCGCGAAGAGCAGCGCGAAGGCGAGGCCTCCGTCTGCCGATCCGCCGAAGCTCTCGTGGGCCATCTCGGGGAAGAGCGCGCGCGGCATGCCAAAGACCATCGCGATGATGTCGACCACGAACGACATCATCAGCACCGGATGCAGGCCCAGGTAGCGGAAGCCGTCGAGCACCGACCTCAGCCCCGGCGCGGTGATCACACCCTCCACCGGGAGCTTCGGCAACCGGATCACGGCGCCGAGGGTCGCGAACAGGGTGATCGTGTCGACGAAGTAGAGCGCCGAGAAACCCAGCACCGGGATCAGCGCCCCGCCGACCAGCGGACCGGCGATCGCGCCGGCCATGAAGACCGTCATGTTGAGCGCGTTGGCCGCCGGCAGGTCCTTCGTCGGCAGGATCTTGGGGAGCACCGCGCTGCGGGTCGGTTGGTTGACCGCGAAGAAGGCCTGTTGCAGCGCAAACAGTCCGAGCAGCAGCCAGACGTCGGTGTTGCCGGCTGCTGCCTGGAGCCAGAACAGGGCGCTGGTGCCGATCAGGCCGGTGGTGGTGATCAGCAGCAGCTTGCGCCGATCCATCGCGTCGGCCAGCGCACCGCCCCACAGGCCGAACACCACCAACGGCACGAGGCCGAACAGACCGGTGAGGCCGACGTACGCCGACGACCCGGTGATCACATAGATCTGGGCCGGTACCGCCACGACAGTCAACTGCGCACCGATGACCGTGATGATGTTGGCGGTCCACAGCCGCCGGAAGTGCGGGTTGCGCAACGGCGTCGTGTCGGCCAGCGCGTCTCTCCATCCCACCGGAGGATGGTCGCACGCCTCGTGGATTCGCTGCTCGGTGCGGGAGGTTGAGAGAATCCGTCGGTGTCCGACTCCGCAGAATCCCTCGACCGCATCGACCCCGACGAACTGGCGGTCGCGATCAAGGTGCTCCGACAGGTTCCGCAGCTGCACCCCGACCATGACGATGTGCGCACGATGAAGCGGGCCGCGTCCTACATGTACAAGCTGATCAAGAAGACGCGTCGCGCCGAGATCCGCATGGAGCGACAGCGGCACGACCAGGAGATCATCGAGAAGACCGCGACCGGCTCCGCGATGCGCATCGACGACGAGACCGCCGGGATCCCGCTGGTCTCCACCGCCGAGGGTGCGTTTGCCGGCGAGCTGATCACCGCGCGCGGCTGCTACATCTGCAAGCAGGACTTCACTCTGGTCGATGCCTTCTACCACTGGCTCTGCCCGTCGTGTGCTGCGATGTCGCACGCCAAGCGCAACCAGCGCACCGACCTCACCGGCAAGCGCGCGCTGCTGACCGGCGGGCGGTCGAAGATCGGCATGTACATCGCGTTGCGGCTGCTGCGCGACGGCGCCCACACCACGATCACCACGCGCTTCCCGAAGGACGCCGTACGCCGTTTTGCCGCCCAGGCGGACTCGGCCGAGTGGCTGCACCGGCTCAAGGTGGTCGGCA
>JBEBTI010000107.1:0-10630 GCA_040393845.1 Nocardioides daejeonensis | reverse complement strand
TCGGGGTCAGGCGGGGGGCATCTCCATCCAGAAGACCTCCCAGATGTGGCCGTCGAGGTCACGGAAGGCGCCGCCATACATCGGGCCCTGCTCCTTGGGAGGCTCCACGTCGGTGGCGCCGGCGGCGGCTGCCTTGGCGCAGAGCTCGTCGACCTCGGCGCGGTTCTCTGCGCCGATCGCCATCAGCACCTGGGTGCCGGTGTGCGGTCGGGTCTGGTGGAACTGGTGGAAGAAGTCCGGACGCAGCAGCATCACGCTGCACGACTCGTTGACCACCAGGCACGCAGCGTTGTCGTCGGAGAAGTTGGGGTCGAAGGCGAACCCGAGCGACTCCCAGAACACACGGGTGCGCTGGAGGTCGGCAACGGGCAGGTTGGGAAAGATCATCCGACTCATCGGATCTGCTCCTCGGTCCGACGGCACCTCGTGTGCCGTGTCGAGGAGGTCGACCCGACCCGCGTCTCGGATTCATCGTCGGAGGACCGATGAAATCTCTGCTGTACGCCGGTCCACACACACGGCAGACTGATCAGCAGGAGGCATCGTGACCACCATCGAGACGCAGAACCCGGCCGCACGGAGCGAAGGCGACTTCCAGACCCTCGCCGACGCGCACCGCAGAGAGTTGCTCGCACACTGCTACCGGATGACCGGGTCCGTGCACGAGGCCGAAGACCTGGTCCAGGAGACCTACTTGCGGGCCTGGCGCTCCTTCGACCGGTTCGAGGGTCGGTCGTCCGTGCGCACCTGGCTCTACCGGATCGCCACCAACGTCTGTCTGACCAACCTCGACGGCAAGCAGCGTCGCCCGTTGCCCACCGGCCTCGGCACCGCCGATTCACGGGCCGGCGACGAACTGATCCAGGACCACGAGATCTCTTGGATCGAGCCGGTTCCCGACACCGCTGTCGTGGTTGCCGAGCGTGACTCGATCCGGCTCGCCTTCGTGGCCGCACTGCAGCACCTGCCCGCGCGCCAGCGTGCTGTGCTGATCCTGCGCGACGTCCTGCGCTGGTCTGCCAAGGAGACTGCCGAAGCACTCGACACCACGGCCGCTGCGGTCAACTCGGCGCTCCAACGCGCGCACGCCCACCTCCAGGCGGTCGGGCTCACCGAGGACACCGTCGAGGCCGACCTCAATGTCCGGCAACAGATGATGCTGACCGAGTACGTCGACGCCTTCTGGCACAAGGACATTGCCCGGATCGTCAAGCTCCTCACCGCCGACGCGGTCTGGGAGATGCCGCCGTTCACCAGCTGGTACCGGGGCAGCGTCAACATCGGCAAACTGATCGACACCCAGTGCCCGGGCGGCGTCAACGAGATGCCGATGCTCTCGACGACCGCCAACGGCCAACCAGCGTTCGGGCTCTACATGGCCCAACCCGACGGCACCTACCTGCCCTTCCACCTCCAGGTGCTGCACCTCGACGGGGACCGGGTCGCGAAGGTGTCGGCGTTCTTCGAGATCGACTTCACCGCCTTCGGCCTGCCGGCGATGCTCCGCGCCTCGGACCTCGACGCGATCTTCGCTGCCGCCGGGCGATGAGGTCGACCACCGCACCGGTGGACCTGCTGGCCAGAGCGATCGCATGGACCTGCGACGCACTGGCAACCGCTCCGACCGTCGATCCATGTGTGCCGACACCCTGCCACGACTGGGACCTGGGCCGCCTGCTCGCCCACATGTCCGACGGGTTGGACGCCTTCACCGAAGCGAGCAGCGGACTGGTCGCGGTGCCCGCGCGACCGCTCACCGGCGGCCCGGTCGCCGGCCTGTGCGCCAAGGCCTGTGCCCTCCTCGAGGCGTGGACGACATCGACCACCGACTCGGTGCGCGTCCGCGACCTCGACCTGGCTGCCGACGTACTCCTCCACACCGCCGCACTCGAGATCACCGTGCACGGCTGGGACGTCGCCCGCGCCTGTCACCTCGACCATCCGATGCCGGTCGATCTTGCCGCCGACCTGGTTCCGGCCGCCATGCTGCTGGTCACCAGCACCGACCGGCCCGGGCGCTTCGACCCACCCCTGCCCGGACGGTACGACGTCCCGTCCGCCGCGCTGCTCGCCCACCTCGGCCGCCACCCCTGACCCCCTCCGGGCAGGAGCCTCTGAAACCCGAGGCACGTCGACTCGCCACTTCCAGCCGTCGACTCGCCGGTTGCAGCGCTCACCGCCTCCGACCTCCGTCCGCAGGGGGCGCACTATCGTCGATGACAGCACCTGCCGATCCCGATGGCAGGCTCGAGGAGGTTGTCATGGCGTGGACGGTCGACACCGTTGCCACCGAACTGCTCGCCTGCGAGGCGGAGCGGCGCGACCGGGTGAAGTTCACCGACGACTGGCCCGCACTGGACGTCGCCACCGGCTATGCGGTCCAGACCGAGACCCTGCGTCGGCGTCTGACCCGGGGAGAGCAGATCACCGGCGTCAAACTCGGCCTGACCAGCAGGGCGAAGCAGCAGCGGATGGGGGTCGACACCCCGCTGGTGGCCTGGCTGACGGACGCCATGGTGCTCGAGATCGGTCAGCCAGTGCCGCAGGAGCGCCTGATCCATCCGCGGGTCGAGCCGGAGATCGTCTTCGTGATGGGTGCCCGCCTCGAGGGTGCAGTGAACGCCGAGCAGGCGCTGGCGGCGGTCGCCTCCGTGCATGCGGGCGCCGAGGTGATCGACAGCCGCTACCGCGACTTCCGCTTCACGGTCGGCGACGTGCTCGCCGACAATGCGTCGTCTGCTGCCTACGTCGTGGGCGAGACGTCGCACGGAACCGAGATCGACCTCGTCAACGAACGGGTGGACGTGCTCGTCGACGGCGAGGTCGTGCAGACCGCCACCGGCGCAGACGTGCTCGGACATCCCGCCGAAGCCCTCGCCCTGGCCGCCAACGACCTGGCCCGACGCGGCCTGACGATCGAGCCGGGCTGGATCGTGCTCACCGGAGGGATGTCGGACGCCGTACCGGCTGTTCCCGGCTCGACGGTGGAATGTCGGTTCTCGACGCTCGGTGACCTCGTGCTCGACTGCGGGCGGCGGTCCTGATGCCCCTCGTCGAAGTCACCCTCGTGGAGGGCCGCTCCCCCGAACAGGTGCGTGAACTGATCAGCCGCCTCACGGCGGCCGTGGTCGACTCGATCGACGCGCCCACCGACACCGTGCGGGTGGTCGTGCGCGAAGTGCCCACCACCCATTGGGCGTCCGGTGACGTCACCATCGCGGAGAAGCGCGGCGACGCACCGCAGTCCTGAAGGCGGCCCTTCGAGGCTCGGGCGTGGCCACCTCCACGGCTCAGGAACGTTCAGGGGCGCCAGTCGCGCTCGAAGGGGAGACGCCAGGCGTAGGGGGCGATGAGTTGGTGGATCTGGTTGGGACCCCATGACCCCTGGGGGTAGCGGCGCACCCGGGGCGGGTCGTCGAACATCGGCTGGGAGATCTCCCAGAGCCGTTCCACGCCCTCAGACGTGGTGAAGAGGGTGCGGTTGCCCTTGACCGCCTCGAGGATCAGCCGCTCGTAGGCCTCCAGCCCTGACCCCGCCCAGCCGGTGTCCTCCATGGCGAACTGCATCGACAGCTTGTTGAGGCCGAAGCCCGGGCCGGGACGCTTGCCGTAGAACGACAACGACATCCGGGAGGCGTCCGCGAGATCGAAGGTGAGGTGGTCCGGTCCGTCGGCACCGATCCCGGAGCCCTCGGGGAACATCGACTTGGGCGGCTCCTTGAACGCGATCGAGATGATCCGTTGTCCGGCCGCCAGCCGCTTGCCGGTGCGCAGATAGAACGGAACGTCGGCCCAACGCCAGTTGTCGATGTAGCACTTGAGGGCGACGAACGTCTCGGTGGTGGACGTCGGTGAGACACCGGGCTCGTCGCGGTAGCCGTCGTACTGTCCGCGGACCACGTCCTGCGGGTTGATCGGCAGCATCGAGCGGAAGACCTTGTGCTTCTCCTCGCTGATCGACTGCGGATCGAGGGCGACCGGCGGCTCCATCGCGGTGAAGGCCAACACCTGGAACAGGTGGGTCACCATCATGTCGCGGTAGGCACCGGTGTCCTCGTAGAAGGCGCTGCGCCCTTCCACACCAAGGGTTTCGGGTACGTCGATCTGCACGTGGTCGATGTTGTTGCGGTGCCAGATCGGCTCGAAGATGCCGTTGGCAAAACGGAACGCCAGGATGTTGAGCGCCGCCTCCTTGCCGAGGAAGTGGTCGATGCGGAAGATCTGGGACTCGTCGAAGACCTCGTGGATGTTGGCGTTCAGCTCCACCGCGGAGGCGAGATCAGTGCCGAACGGCTTCTCCATCACGATGCGACTGCCCTCGACCAGACCCGCCTCGTCGAGCTGCTTCACCACCGACAGTGCCGCGCTCGGCGGCACCGACAGGTAGTGCAGCCGGGCATGGTCGTGCTCGCACTCCGCCTCGGCCCGGGCGATCGTGTCGAGCAGCGCCTCGGTGCCGGGATCGGCCCAGTGCAGCAGCTTGGCGAACTCCTCGAACTGGGCCTTGTCGTCCGGGTCGTCGCCGTGCTCGGCGATAGCGTCGCGCGCCAGACCGACGAACTCCTCGGTGGTGCGCTCCTCCAGAGCAGTGCCGACCACCCGAACGTCGGGGAGCAACCCCGCCCGCCACAGGTGCAGCAGACCCGGGAGCAGTTTGCGTCGGGCCAGATCGCCACTGGCCCCGAACAGCACCACGGTCGTCGGCGGCCCGGGATTCCCCTGCTTCTGCTTCGCCATACCCCCAGCCTGCCACGCCGACCACACCCGCCCACCCCGTCGAGTGCGCGCGTCTGGCCCGTCGAGTGCGCACGTCTGGCCCGTCGAGTGCGCACGTCTGGCCCGTCGAGTGCGCGCGTCTGGCCCGTCGAGTGCGCAAATGTGGTCAGGACGACGGGACGGCGATCCCGACGTACGTCGTGTCGAGGTACTCCTCGATGCCCTCGAAGCCGCCTTCACGGCCGAACCCACTGGCCTTCACCCCACCGAACGGTGCCGCCGGGTTGGAGACCAGACCGGTGTTGACCCCGACCATGCCGAAGTCGAGCGATTCGACGAGCCGTAGCGCCCGGTCCAGGTCGCGCGTGAAGACGTAGGAGGCGAGGCCGTACTCGGTGTCGTTGGCCCGGCTGATCGCCTGCTCCTCGGTGTCGAAGACGCTCACGGGCGCGACCGGGCCGAAGATCTCCTCCCGGACGACGCGGGCGTCATGGGGTACGTCGACCAACACCGTGGGCGCGAAGAAGTTGCCGTCCGCCTCACCGCCGACGAGTAGACGGGCACCGGAGTCGACTGCATCACGCACCAGCTCGTCGACCCCGGCCACCGCATCCGCGTCGATCAACGGCCCCACGTCGACCCCGGCGTCCTGGCCGCGGCCCATCCGCAGTGCACCCATCCGGTCGGCCAGCCGGGAGGCGAACTCCTCGGCGACCCCGGCCTGCACGAGGAAGCGGTTGGCCGACGTACAGGCCTCCCCCATGTTGCGCATCTTGGCGACCATCGCGCCCTCGATCGCGGCATCGAGGTCGGCGTCGTCGAAGACCAGGAAGGGTGCGTTGCCGCCCAACTCCATCGAGACCCGTTGGAGGTTGTCGGCAGACTGACGCACCAGGCCCTTGCCGACCGCGGTGGAACCGGTGAACGAGACCTTGCGCAGGCGTGCGTCGGCCATCAGGGCTTCGGTCACCTCGCGGCTGCGCGAAGTGGTGACGACCTGCAGGACGCCGTCGGGCAGGCCCGCCTCGGCGAACACTTCAGCCAGCTTGACCATCGTCAGCGGAGTGGCGCTCGCGGGCTTGACCAGCATCGTGCAACCGGCGGCGATCGCCGGGCCGATCTTGCGGGTACCCATCGCGAGCGGGAAGTTCCACGGCGTGACGAACAGGCAGGGCCCGACCGGCTTCTTCACGGTCAGCAGTCGGGATCCGCCGGCCGGGGCAGTCAGCCACGAGCCCCGCACGCGCACCGCCTCCTCGGCGAACCAGCGCAGGAACTCCGCCCCATAGGTGACCTCGCCCTTGGCCTCCGCCACGGTCTTGCCCATCTCGAGGCTGATCGTCTGCGCGAACTCGTCAGCCCGGTCGGTGACCAACTCGAAGGCTCGGCGCAGGATCTCGCCCCGCTCACGCGGCGGGGTGGCTGACCACGCCGCTTGCCGTCGTACCGCTTCGTCGAGCGCAGCGAGGGCGCCGAGCGTGTCGTGATCGGGCACTTGGCCGATCACGGTTGCATCGACCGGATCCAGGACGTCAAAAGTCGCAGCCATGCGTCCAGCCTGCCACTGCGGCGGAGCAGGTAGCCTCCGACGCCATGAAGTCCTTGGCTCGGGCCGCCCTCGCACTCGCGGTGACCGGTCTGATCGTGGCGGTGCTGGTCGTCGTACGTCCGTGGGCTGACGAGGCGCCCGAGCGCGGCGGGTCACCGGAGGCGACGAGCACGCCCTCCGCCGAACGCCCGGTCCCGCGCCGCGCGACGAAGATCCGGATCGCCTCCTTCAACCTGCTCGGCGACTCACACACCAGACCGGGCGGACACGCCGAGGAGTTGGCCGCGGGCCCCCGCAGGATGCGCACCGCGCTGCGGATCCTGGCCGACCACGGCGTGGACCTCGTCGGTCTGCAGGAACTCCAGCCGCCCCAGTTCGAAGTGCTCGACGCCGCCGAGGACTGGGAGATGTTCCCGGGCGCGAGCAATCGCCGCGGGATGCCGAACTCGGTCGCCTGGCGCAGCTCAGTGTTCGAGGTGCACGAGCAGCACCTGATCGACATCCCCTACTTCTTCGGCCGGATCCGGCCCATGCCCTATGTGCTGCTCGAACACCGCCGCACCGGGCAGATGCTCTGGATCGCCAACTTCCACAACCCGGCCGACAATCTGGGCCCGGCGACGAAGTGGCGCCAGGAGGCCGTACGCCGTGAAATCCGCCTGGCCAACCGCCTGGCGCGCACCGACCATCCGGTCTTCTTCACCGGCGACATGAACGAGCGCGAGACCTACTTCTGCGCAATGACTGCACGCACCGCACTGCGCTCGGCGTCCGGCGGCAGCAATGACGGCGAGTGCCTGCCGCCCGAACCGTCGCGGATCGACTGGATCCTGGCCTCCGAGCAGGTGGTCTTCACCGATTACCTGGCCGACCGCACTCCCCGGGTCGCTCGCACCACCGATCACCCGGTGGTCGTCGCCACCGCACACGTGCCGCGCCGCCGCTGAACGCGTCGTACGGCCCGCGCTTGCGGTGAGTTCGGCAGCAAGATGTGATGCGCTGAGTAAAACCCCCGTATGCTGGTTCCTCGGAGCGTGAGCGTGAGGGGCTCCGCGCGGACGCGAACACCCAAGGTGGCTGGGCGGTGCCGCTGCGCGACATCGCCCACCCGCGGCCGATGGACGGGCTCTACTCCTCGCTGCGCGACAGCCTCCTCATCGCCGAGCTCGTCGAGTCCCGGGGCCTGGCGTGAGGGCCGGGCGATGAGCGAGCGGGACGGGCTGGCGCCCGTACGCGATGCGGACCCGCCGGCGACTCCGGCGGCCGCGATCGACGCCCTGTGGGGCCGGCTGCGGCTCGTCGTCATCGACCTGGAAACGGTCACCTCCTCCGACGGCACCCACGCGATCGAGGTCGGGATGGTGACCTGCCGCAGCGGGCGGCGCACCTCCACCTGGGACCACCGGGTCAACCCCGGCGTCCCGGTGGACGACCACTCGTTCCGCGTCCACGGGATCACCGACGAGGACCTCGCCGACGAGGGACCGTTCGAGACCGTCGCCGACGGCATCGAGCGTCGCCTGCGCGGGGTGGACGGCGAGACGGTGGTCGTGGTCGCGCACGGCGCCAACTTCGACGTCGGGGTCCTGCGGCACGAGTTCACGCGCATCGGCCGCGAACTGCCCGACCTTCCCGTCCTCGACACCGCCCGGCTCGCCAAGGTCCGCGAGCTGAAGGTCCGCGCCGCGAGCGGGAAGCTCGAAGACGTCATCGCGGCCCTGGGCGTGGTCAACGTGGCCCCGCACACCGCCCGCGGCGACGCGGAGGCCACCGCCGACGCCGTCATCAACATGCTCGAACGCGCCGCGGCCGGCGGCCTGACCGACCTGGACGCGCTCCTGGTCACCGCGAAGGCGTCACGCACCTCCACGATCCGGTTCATCCCCCGCAAGAAGCGCCCCGAGGAGGTCCTCGAAGCAGAGGTCGACCTCCCCGAGGAACACACCACCGGCCACACCATCGTGCTGGCCAGCGAAGCACCGAACCAGGTGGGTCCCTGGCAGCGGGGCCTCGAGGAGTGCGCCCAGCTGCGCTGCCCCTACGCCACTGATCGGGTCGCCGCGGTTGAGCTCCCGGACAACCAGGTGCGCGCCGTCGTCGAACCGCTGCTGCGGGCCGCGGCCGACCGCAACGACACCGCCGCGGCCGCCACCCTCCTGGGCACCTTGTTGCCGTTCCTCGAACGGCTCGAAACACGTGCGAAGGCGTTGGCCTGGCACGACCGGTGGCGCCCCCACCTGGAACCGCTGGGCCGCTGCTCACGCGCCGCCGGAGCGGTGGCGTGCCCGCACTGCCGCGCCTACCATCCGTGCCCGCTGGACTCCTGGTACGAACACCTCGCACTCGCCGCCCGAGGCTCGGTCACGACTGGGAGCACGAAGTCGTTCCTCCACGTCACCGGCGAAGACCTCGGCCGAGGCGTGTTCACCACCTGGGCAGCGGCCGGGCGGGTGCGGCTCGCCGAGGCGGTCGCGTGGCGGGTCTTCGAGGAGCACCGGGCCGCCGGGCAGCAAGCGTCCGCCCAGACCTTCGCCCGCTACGTCCACGTCGCCGGCGGACGCCAACCCCGGCTGGTGGCCGCCTACGCCACCCTGCTTGCTGGCCCGGGCAGCGAACACGCCCTCGACCGTGCTCTCGCCACCTGCGACGAGGCCCTGGCCGGCTGGTCCGGGAACACCTCCGACGGGTGGGCCGAGCTCCGGGCGAAACGGGGCCAACTCGCCGGCCGGCTCGCCCGGCTACGGGCCCGCCTGTCCACCGAACTGGACGAGGACGGCAACCCCATCCCGGTGCGCCGACACCACCCCGAGAACCCGAAACGGGTCCGCGGCCGACGGTTCGCCCTCCCGAATCCCGGCCAGCCCTGACGTCTGCCCGGGCGCACTCGGGCCGGGAACTCAATCGAGGCGCAGGACCGTGGCGCCCGGCTCCGGCGACACCTCGCCCGTCTGCACGCTCACCTGGCAGGCCATCCCGGACTCCGCATCGGCCGTCAACACCACAGCCCGAACTGTGAAGTCGGGTGTAGGTCCAGGCTTCGTCGCGTCGATGGGCCCGCCCGACGTGACGATGTGGGGGAACCTCCCGATCAGCTTGATGTGCAGGAGGCGCCCTGACGAACAGGCGTAGCCGGTGTTCGTGTCCTCCTCCGTGCCCTGTTCCGCGGTGACGGTGGCGCTGGTGACCGCGGCGTCCTCGGACTCCACCTTCTGGCGGGCCAGCGCCGAGGCTCGGGCGAGCTCGTCGCGCGAGAGCTTCGTCTGATCCGCAGGTGCGGTCGGGGGCTCGACGGCGGACGGCACCTCGCCGTCTGGGCGCGGGTTCGCGCTGTCGAAGACGGTGTTCGCGGCGACCGTGCTGCCGGCCACCACGGCCAGAATCAGAGCCGCGGCGCCGCCGGCGGCCCGGAGGCGGGCGCGGCGACGCATCGTCTTGCCGCCCCGGACCAGGGCGCCGATCGGCGGGGTGCCGACAGGGACGTCGTCCCAGAGCCGGTCCAGGGTGGTCTTGGCGTCGTGCGGGGTCATGGGGTCACTTCCTGCGGCAAGTCGGCCAGGTGCGGGTCGAGGGAGAGCTGGGTCAGCGCCCGGGACAGGCGGCTCTTCACGGTGCCCGGTGCGATGCCGAGCACGTGGGCGGTCTGCTGCTCGGAGAGGTGGACGAAGTAGCGCAGCACCACCACGTCCCGGTTTGGCTTGGACAGGTTCCAGAGTGCCCGCCTGACCGCGTCGGCGACGACGACGGCGTCGGTGCCGTCGGTCGTGTGTCTCTCTGGGAGGTGCTCGGTGGGGCGTTCGCCCCACCAGCGGCGCCGGCGGCCGTCGCGGTGGCAGTTCATCAGGATGCGGAACACGTAGGCGTCGCGGTCATCGGCCCGAGCGACTTTGCCCCACTGGGCGTAACAGCGCATCAGCGTTGTCTGGGCGAGGTCCTGGGCCTCCTCGGGGGAGCAGCCCAGGAACACGCCCGAGCGAACGAGGGAGCCCCAGCGGGCGCTCGCGTAGGCGGAGAAGTCCCCGTCGTGGTCCATCAAGTTTCTCCAACCGGTGGTGTCGTCACCCGTACGACGAGTCCGTACGACCCTGAGGTTCCATCGACCTGGGTCAACCAGAGATCGTGCCCGACAGCGGCAGTTCAGCAGTCAGACCGGGTGTGGCCGTGGCCGCTCGAATCGCCGAGAGCCGGGCTGGTTGTCCCAGGGCGACACGCCGCAGCACGCGGGGTGCCCGCCTCAGGCTCCCGCGAACGGCACGCTGATGCCGCCGAGCCAGCTGCCCGTCGCGCCACACTGACCGGCTCCGGGTTTTATCGGCTCATCCCAATCGGGGGTGTAGGAGTTGGGGTCTGAAGCCGCCGGTCTCGAGC
>JBEBTI010000106.1:0-10697 GCA_040393845.1 Nocardioides daejeonensis | reverse complement strand
GTGTGAAACCGGGCGACGAGGACGAGGCCTGGCGGCAGATCGTGGAGAACTACGGAGACCGGCCGCGGGTCGACGACGACGATTCCGATGGCGCCGTCGCCCACCTCGAGGACCGGCCGCCCACTGATCTGGACTCCGCAGTGCGTCCGATCCCCACCCCCGAGCCGGAACCTGAGCCGGAGCCGTTCGACCCCGGCCGGCTCTGGGCCGAGGCCGAAGCGTTCGTGCCGCCCCCGGTCGCGCCGTTCCCGCTCGCCGAGCCGCGCCGTCTGGCCGCCTGGCTCGGCCTCTTCGGCGTACCCGTGATCTATCTGCTGGCGATCGTCGCCGGCGTCGGCTTCCCCGGTCTGGTCGATCTGGTGCTGCTGGCGTGGATGGTCGGCGGGTTCGGCTACCTGGTCTGGACGATGCCGCCACGCCCCCACGACCCGTGGGACGACGGCTCCCGCATCTGAGCCGTCGCGCTGGCAAGCGCTGCGGGTCACTCGCGCGCAGCGAGGAACCGGCGCCGCGCCTCGTCGAGGTCGACGATCGGCTCGGGGTAGTCGATCGCCTTGCGCACCTCGGCCGGCAGCTTCCACGGGGTGTGCACCGCGGGTCCGGCAACCTCGGCCAGCTCGGGCACGTGGCGGCGTACGTAGTCACCCTCGGGATCGAACCGCTCGGCCTGACGCAGCGGGTTGAGCACCCGGTTGGGCCGGCTGTCGGTGCCGGTCCCGGCCACCCACTGCCAGTTGAGCTGGTTGTTGGCGACGTCGCCGTCGACCAGGTGCTGCATGAAGTGGCGGGCTCCCTCGCGCCAGTCGATGTGCAACGTCTTGGCGAGGAAGCTGCCGACGATCAGCCGTCCGCGGTTGTGCATCCAGCCCTCGTTGAGCAGTTGGCGCATGGCTGCGTCGACGATCGGGTAGCCGGTGTGCCCGTCCTGCCAGGCGGCCAGGGCTGCCGGGTCGTCGCGCCACCGGTCGCCGCGGCTGCGGTACTCGTGGCTGGCGACCTCCGGGCGCGCGGCGACCACCTGCAGGTGGAAGTCGCGCCAGGCCAGTTGTCGTGCCAACGCCAAAGCGCCTTGGGAGCGGCCGGCCTTGGCGATCAGTTCGACTGGCGAGATGCACCCGAAGTGCAGGTAGGGCGACAGGCGTGTGGTGCGGTCACCGGCGAGGTCGTCGTGGTGGTCGTCGTACCCCGTCACCGACGCCCGCACCCAGGCGTGCATGCGCCGCCGGCCGGCGCGTTCACCGCCACGGGGCAGGTGGGTTGCTCGCTGGCCCGCAGCTAGCTCCCCGGCAGCAGGGATCGTGCCCGGGTCGACGTCGGGCGAGCGGAGGGTGCGTGGGGGTTCGACGACGGCGCGCCGGGGCCGGTCCTCCCAGCGACGGTGGAACGGCGTGAACAGCGCGAAGTGGTCCTTGCCGTCGGGCACCGCGACGCCGGGCGGGACCACCGCGATGGTGTCGTCGTGCTCGACGAGCTCCACGCCACGCGGTGCCAGCGCCTCCTCGAGTGCTTGGCTGCGGCGCAGCGCGTGACGGCTCCAGTCGGTGGAGAGGTGCACCGATCCGGCGCCGACCCGGTCCGCGAGTGCGGCGACTTCGGTGGCTGGATCTCCGCGCCGCACCACCAGGCCTCGTGATCCGCGTTGCTGCAGCGATGCGTCGAGGTCGCGCAACGCGTCCACGAGGAAGGCCGCCCGGTTGGGAGTCAGGGCGCCGCCGGCGGTGAGGGACTCGTCGATGACGAAGACCGGGAGCACCGGGCCACCCCGCTCAGCTGCTGCGGCGAGGGTCGGATTGTCGTGGACCCGGAGGTCCCGGGTGAACAGGACGACCGCGGGCGCCGCCATCAGGCCACGGCCGCGGCGGGACGTCCCGAGTCCGCCGGAGCGACACGCTTGGCGCTGGCGCGCACCAGGCCGAGCAGCCACGGCAGCGCGCGCATGCCGCTGGGAGCGAAGTGGGCAGCGCGACGCCAGGCCTCGACGTACGCCTCCCTGAGCACGGCGTCCGCGTGCTCCGGCGCGAGGCACCGGGCCAGCCGGTACGCCGGGAGGCAGGTCGCGTCGTACCACTGGGCGAAGGCCGCCTCGTCGCCCGTCGCTGCCCGCAGGAGCAGATCCTCGACCGAGTGGTGCATCGGACCTCCCAAATGTTCAACATATTCCTAAACGAGTTGTTTAGGTTTAGGATCTTAGGGTGCACACCGACTCCTACGCAACGCAGCACCTGCTGACGATTGGCGAGTTGGCCGCCCAGACCGGCCTCGCCCCCGCGACCTTGCGCATGTGGGAGGCGCGACACGGCTTCCCGGTCGCCGACCGGTTGCCGAGCGGCCACCGCCGCTATCGCCCCGAGGTGGTCACCCGCGTCCGCGCCGTCCTCGACCGGCAGGGCGCCGGCGTCCGACTCGACGCAGCCATCGCCGGTGTCGTGAGTGACGCCACCGCGCCGCCGACCCCGCAGACGCTGTCGGTCTTTGCCGAGCTGCGCCGCACCAACCCGCACCTGGCGCCGCAGGTCCTGCAGAAGTCCTCCCTGGTGGCGATCTCGCAGGCGCTCGAGGACGAGTGCGTCGCCCAGGCGGGGCGTGCGGTCTTCTTCGGCGCGTTCCAGCAGCGCCGACACCTGCGGGCGTCCTGGGCACGGTGGACCGACCTGGCGCGCACGGCGCGGGCCACCTTCGCCTTCAGCGTCGCGGACGACGCACCACTGCCCGACTCGGCGATCATCCACGTGCCGTTGGCCGACGACGCGCTGATGCGCCGCGAGTGGAGTGTGGTGTGCGACGGGATCGGCCAGCCGGCCGCGTTGTCAGCCTGGGAGCTGCCCGGTCAGGAGGACGTCCCCGACGCCCGACGACGCTTCGAGGCGATCTGGACCCTCGACCCGACCGCCGTCCGCGACGCCGCCCGCACCTGCGCCCACGTGGCGCTGGACTCCGGGATCAACGACCTTCGCAACATCCTCAGCAGCCTCAACTCCCCCGCCGAGCATGCCGACCCCGACGCCACCACCCGGATGTCGTGGCGGATGGTGGCCTACCTCGAGCAGCGCAACCGCTGACTTAGCGGTCAGCCGACCGTTCTCGGGCCAGGTCGGCAGCGCCGAGCAGCCCGGCATCGCCACCGAGCGCCGCTGGTACGACGGGGGGCAGCTCGCGTCGCTCGGCTGCGACGAGGCAGCGGGCCAGGGTCTGCCGGGCCGCGATCAGCAGCCGGTCGCCGGCCGCAACGACACCGCCACCAACGACCACGATCTCCGGGTCGAGCGCGGCGAGCACGTTGGCCAGGCCGCGGCCGAGGGCGTCGCCGACCTGGTCGAAGGCCATCAGTGCCGCGACGTCGCCCTGCGAGGCGGCCTCGGAGACCATGTGCCCGGTCAGGGCACTGGGCTGGCCACCACACAGTTCCGCCATCACGGTCGGCCGACCCTCCATCAGCACCCGGGCACAGCGTTCGAGCGCGCGCCCCGAGGCGTACTGCTCCCAACAGCCGCGCAACCCGCACGGGCACTCGACACCGCCGGGTTCCAGACACATGTGGCCGAGTTCGCCGGCCATTCCGTTGCGTCCTCGCACGACCTCGCCTCCGGCGACGATTCCGCCGCCGATGCCGGTGCCGACAGTCACCATCACGGCATCGCGCGTTCCCCGCGCGGCACCGAAGCGCAGTTCGGCGTGGGCGGCTGCAGTGGCGTCGTTGTCGAGCACCACGGGCAACTCCCACCGCGCCGACAACCGCTCCCGCACCGGCGCATCGCGCCAGGCCAGGTGCGGCGCCGAACGCACGACGGAGCCGGTGGCGTCGACGAAGCCCGCTGCCGCGAGGCCGACCCCGACCACGTCGGGGGCCGCCGACAGCAACCGCTTCACGATCGCGTCCAGCGCCGCCTCCAGAGCGCGTTCGCCGGCGCTGGTCGGCGGAGTGTCCTCACGGGCCGACTCGATGATCTCCCCGGCAGCGTTCACCACGCCGGCATAGATCTTGGTGCCGCCGAGGTCGATGCCGATGGTGCGACTCACTGCTCCGGCCAGTCCTCGTCGACCGGGATGTGTTCCACATCGGCAGGGGCCGACGGACGCGTCGAGGCGTCGGGCACGGCGGTCGCCAGCAGCGCGGACGCGGCCTGCAACAGGTTGGCGCCGGCCACCGCGAGGTGGGTCTTCACCTCGGGGCTGAGCTCACGGATGGCGTGGACCGTGCGGCAGACCGGGCAGTAGGTGCAGTCGGCGCTGCCGGTGGCGAGGTGTTCGTTGACCTGCTGTGCCGCCTGCGCCGCGCTTGCGGCCATGTCGGCGAAGCCCTGGCCTGTGCCAGCGCCCTGGTCCTTGGCCCATCCGGACAATGCGCCGAGGAGCTTCATCGCCTCCTCGGTGACGGAGCCCACCGATTCCTCGTCCACGTCAGCCCACCTCCTCGAACTTGACCTGCAGTGCCCCGTCCACGACCCGGGCGCCACGCACCGTGTGGCGCGAGAGTCCCGGTGGGAGGGTGAGCAGTCGACGATATGCCCCCACCGTCACCACGAGGTCATCCCCGTGGCGGGCGAGATCGACATCACCACGATCCACGTTGGGCAGCGCCAACTCCACGACGGCCCCGGTCGCCGAGCGGGTGATCCGCAGGGGCCCGTCGCCCGCCGGTGGGTCGAGGGGGTGAGTTCCGGCGTACACCTCGTCGGCGAAGGCGCGCAGTGCCTCGACCCCGACCGGTTCGCCGGGCCGGTACGTCGAGCGCCACAGCGCGATCCCGGCAAACGACTGCTCCACCTCGGCGAGCACGCGCGCCTGGGCGTCGACCCAACCCTGACGCCACGCATCGCCTTCCCCGGCGGGGAAGATCCGGTTGGCCACCACGCCGTCGACGCGGTAGCCGAAGAGCGACAGGGTGGTGAAGGAGCGTCGCGCCTCGGCGAGCACGACCGTCTCCGGGGTCATCACGATCCGCACGCTGGCCTCGGGGCCCGACAGGAGTTGGCGGACCTCCTCCAACTCGGCGTGCAACCGTTCGATCGCGTCGAAGACGGAGTCCTGCGGCATCGGCACGCCAGCTGCGCGGGTCAGCACCGGGCGGAGCGCCTTGACCACCTTGCGTTCGAAGGGGAAGACCCGCTCCATGTACCAGCCGAGTGCTTCGGGCAACGCCAACAGGCGCAGGGTCTCGGCGGTCGGCGCGCAGTCGACGACGATCACGTCCCACTTCCCCGAGAGGGCGTGCAGCCGGAGCTCCAGGAGCGCCAGCACCTCCTCGGCACCCGGGATGACGGTGAGCTCCTCGGCAGCGACCGGGTCGACACCGGCGACGTCGAGCACCGAGAGCAGATAACGCTGGATGTCGGCCCAGGACTCCTCGAAGCGTCGCTGCGCGTCGACCTGCTGCACCCACAACGACGGCGCGATCGGCGTCGGTTCGGAGCCGATCTGCTCCCCGAACGCGTCGGCCAGCGAGTGGGCGGCGTCGGTCGACAGCACCAAGGTGCGCAGCCCGTTCGCCGCGGCCTGAGCCGCCGTGGCCGAGGCCACCGTCGACTTGCCGACGCCCCCCTTGCCGGTGAAGAGCAGGATCCTCATGGGTGCCGAACTACAGCGACTCGACGCGCTTCTTGAGCCCCTTCAGCGCCGTGTCGATGAGGATCTTCTCGCCCTTGCGCTTCAGCATCCCGATCAGGGGGATGGTCACGTCGAGAGTGAGGCGATAGGTGACCTCGGTGCTCCCGCTGCCGAGGTCACGCAACACATAGGCGCCGTTGAGCATCCGCAGCATCTTGCCCTGCGCGAGCGTCCAGGTCACCTTGCGCGAGCCGTCCCAGACGTAGGTGAGCGTGTACTCGTCCTTGATCGGCGGCACGTCGAGCTCGAAGTAGACCTGCTCGGCGCGACCGTCGGCGAAGGTGGCGAGCACGTCGGCCGTGCGCACCCCCTTGGCCCACACCGGGTACGACGCGAAGTCAGCGATCACGTCCATCACCGCCGCGGGCGCGGCGTCGACGACGATCGACGACGTGGTCTGCTCAGCCATTCGCGTTCCCCTGAAGCGGTCTGGACACTGCGTGCTGCGAGCGTACCGGACTGCGGCGGTACGCTGACGAGCGGTAACGTCCGTTTCCACATCTCGTAGCAGGAGGCCTCGTGCGCGAATTCGCGGCACCGCTGTCAGTCGACATCCCGTCGACGGGAAACCTCACCGACGACGTCGTCACCAACGGCCGCGACTTCCCCGACACCGTGGTTTTCAGCCGCAATGACGGCAGCACCTGGACCGACGTCACCGCTGGCGCGTTCCTCGCCGAGGTGCAACAGGTCGCCAAGGGCCTGATCGGCGCCGGCATCAAGCCCGGCGACCGGGTCGCCCTGCTGTCGAAGACGCGCTATGAGTGGACGCTGCTCGACTACGCGATCTGGTTTGCCGGCGCGGTCACCGTGCCGATCTATGAGACCTCCTCGACCGATCAGGTCCGATGGATCCTGGAGGACTCCCGGGCCACCGCGGTCGTCGCCGAGACGGTGGACCACCGCGACCGGGTGGTTCCGTTGCGCGACGGCCTGTCCGACCTCGCCCACGTCTGGACCATCGACGAGGACGCGATCGGCCAGATCACCGCCCACGCTGCGAGTGTCACCGACGACGACCTGGAGGAACGGCGTACGGCGGCCACTCCCCTCGACCTGGCCACGCTGATCTACACCTCGGGCACCACCGGCCGCCCGAAGGGCTGCATGCTCACGCACGGCAACTTCATGTTCGAACTCGGCGTGGCCGTGCACGAGCTCGACAAGCTCTTCGGCGACAAGAGTGGCTCGACCCTGCTGTTCCTGCCGCTGGCGCACGTCTTCGCCCGGATCATCCAGGTCGGTTGTGTGAAGGCCCGGGTGCGGGTCGGTCACACCGCTGACATCAAGAACCTCGTCGAAGACCTCGGCAACTTCAAACCCACCTTCATCCTCGCCGTACCCCGGGTCTTCGAGAAGGTCTACAACACTGCCTCGCAGCGTGCCGCCGCCGACGGCAAGGGCCGAATCTTCCAGCGCGCCGCCGAGGTGGCGATCGCGTGGAGCCGTGGCGTGGAGGCCGGCAAGGTGCCGTTGACGGTCAAGGTCCAGCACGCGATCTTCGACAAGCTCGTCTACACCAAGCTGCGCACCACGCTCGGCGGCGCCTGCGAGTACGCCGTCTCCGGCGGCGCGCCGCTGGGCGAGCGACTCGGCCACTTCTACCGGGGCATCGGCCTGACCGTGCTCGAGGGTTATGGGTTGACCGAGAGCACTGCGGCACTGACGGTCAACCTGCCCGACGCGATCAAGATCGGCACCGTCGGGCGTCCGATCGGCGGGACCACGGTCCGGGTCGCCGAGGACGGCGAGCTGCTCTTCAAGGGTGGCCAGGTCTTCGCGGGCTACTGGGAGAACGAGGAGGCGACCGCGGAGTCGCTGAACGACGGATGGTTCCACACCGGCGACGTCGGCGAGGTCGACGACGAGGGCTTCGTGCGGATCACCGGGCGCAAGAAGGAGATCCTGGTCACCGCCGGAGGCAAGAACGTCGCGCCGGCCGTGTTGGAGGACCGACTGCGTGCTCACCCGTTGATCAGTCAGTGCATGGTCGTCGGTGACGGGCAGCCGTTCATCGCCGCTCTGGTCACCATCGATCCGGAGTACTTCCCGCACTGGGCGGCCGAGCACGACAAGTCGGGCAACATCGCTTCGCTGGTCGACGACGACGACCTGCGGGCCGCCGTACAGCGGGCCGTGGAGGACGCCAACACGGCCGTTTCGCAGGCCGAATCGATCCGCAAGTTCACGATCCTCCCCGAGGACTGGACCGAGGAGGGTGGCCAACTCACCCCGAGCCTCAAACTCAAGCGCAACGTGGTGTTGCGCGAGTTCCGCGCCGAGGTGGAGGCGCTCTACGCGCGCTGACCCGTTCGGCCGCCAGAACTGGTCTAGTCATTTCGGGCCATAAGCATGGAACATGCAGTCACACCTGCCCCAAATTTGGCATCTTTGTCACCGCGTCGACCGAGAACCCTCGAGGGAGGGCTTGGGCGTCTCGTCAACGACTCAACGAAAGATGGTGGTCATGGACCGTCGGAAGATCCTGCTTGTCCTCGCGGCCGTGATCGCGGCCCTCGGGACACTCCTGGTGTTTCTCTACGTGCAGGGAGCCGACGACCGGGCGAAGGAGGACATCGAGGCGGTCGAGATCTTGACCGCGGTCGAGACGATCGAGCCCGGCGAGACGTTCGACGACGCTGCGGCGGCCGGCAAGTTCGAGCCGGTGGAGGTGCCCAAGGACCAGGTCCTGGACGGTGCGCAGACCAGCCTGCAAGGACTCTCCGGTCTGCGCGCGACCACGCGAATCTATGCCGGCGAGCAGGTCACCTCCAACAAGTTCGGCGGCGTCGACACCAGCATCCAGAACGAGAGCCTCGCGATTCCTGAGGGGAAGATGGCGATCTCGGTCAACCTGACCGACCCGGCCCGCGTGGCCGGCTTCGTCACCCCGGGTTCCGAGGTCACCTTGTTCGTCACGACGCTCGACCCCCAGGACAACCCGATCTACACCGGCACCGTGCTGCAGCGGGTGACCGTGCTCGGCGTGGGTACCACCTCGACGATCACGACGACCAGCACCAGCCAAGACGGTGATTCGGTGAGCGAGCAGCTCCCCCGGACCCTGATGACCCTTGCGGTCAGCCAGGCCGAGGCAACACGGATCACCTTCGGCAGCCACCTCGGTGAGCTCTCGTTCGGTCTGCTGACTGAGGACTCCGAGGTCAATGCCGGTCCGATCGTCAAGAACCCGAACTTCTTCCCGCGGGCCAACGGCTGATGCCTGTCATCGTCGACAAGGACCCAGCCGTCATCGAACGGGTGGCAGCGATGCTGCCACCCGGCGCGCACGGCGTCGACAGCGCCGAGACGATGCACTCGTGGTTGTCCCGGCACACCAGCGAGTACGCCGTCATCTGCGGCCCGAGCATGGCATTGGCCGAGGCGATCGACATTGCCGAGTCGATGCGCTACACCCGGCCCTCGACCAGCGTCATCCTGGTGCGCGACGAGGTCGACACCGAGGTGCTCTACAAGGCCATGCAGGCCGGAGCACGCGACGTCGTACAGGGCGACGACGCCACGGCGCTCAGCCGGTCGCTGGAGCGCGCCGAGCAGTACTGGCGTGCGCTGCACGGCAACTCCACGGCGGCGATGGTCAAGGACGGCACCGTCGTCACGGTCTTCTCCCCCAAGGGTGGTGTCGGCAAGACCACCACGTCGGTCAACCTTGCGCTGGCGCTGGCCGACAACGGTGCGCGCAAGGTGTGCCTGGTCGACCTCGACCTCGCCTTCGGTGACGTCGCGATCACGATGCAACTCTTCCCGCACCACACCATCGAAGAGGCGATCGGCGGCGAGGACACCATCGACTTCGCGATGGTCGAGTCGCTGCTGACCCGCCACGAGCAGTCGCTGATGGTGCTCGCAGCACCGAGCCTGCCCGACGCCCGCGACCGGGTGACCGCGACCTTGGTGGCGCGGATGATGCGCACCTTGAAGCGCGAGTTCGACTACGTGGTGGTCGACACCTGCCCGAGCTTCGACGAGCAGACCCTGCAGGCGCTCGACGAGACCGACGAGTGCGTGATCGTGGCGACCCTCGACGTACCCACCCTGAAGAACGTCAAGGTGGCGCTCGAGACCCTCGATCTGCTCAACATCGCGCAGGGCAGCCGTCACCTGGTGCTCAACCGGGCCGACGACGCGGTCGGACTCGACGCCGCGAAGGTCGAGGCGATCCTCGGGATGCCGATCACCACGATGATCCCGTCGGCGATCGAGGTGGCCGCCGCCACCAACGCCGGCAAGCCGATCGTGATCAGCAGCCCCCAGCACTCGGCCAGCATCGAGTTCCGCAAGCTTGCGGCGAAGTTGACCGGCGAGGAGTTCTCGGGCCAAGCCAGCACCGATGACGGCAACGAGCAGGCCAAGAGCGGGCTCTGGCGGCGCAAGAAGTGACTCAGCAGGTTCGGGAGGGACAGCAATGAGCAGCTTGGGAGATCGCCTGGCCAGGGCCAAGGCTGGTGTCGGGGATGCCCCCGACGCCCGCGACGCCCGCGACGCCGAGGCTGCCGAGTCGGTGGTCGCCACGGCGACCGGCGCCGAGCCGAACCGTGCGGCGGGCAAGCGGATGGCCGGCGCGAGCGGCGAGGTCGACTCGTCGGTCAGCCGGCGTCTCGCGCATGCCGCCACGCAACACCAGGACCGGCTGGAGGAGCTGAAGGGCTCCATCCACGCAGAGTTGCTGCGTCAGCTCGGGCCCCAGCTCTATGACCTCAACATGGACCAGGGCGAGCTGGAGAAGAAGGTCAAGCAGGTCCTCAAGGACGTGCTGGGTGCCCAGGACCGGCCGCTGAGCAACACCGACCGCAACCAGGTCACCCTCGAGATCACCGACGACATCCTCGGCTACGGGCCGATCGAGCCGTTCCTGCGTGACCCGGAGGTCACCGAGATCATGGTCAACGGCCATGACCAGGTCTGGCTGGAGAAGCGGGGCCGGTTGGTCTGGGCCGACGCCAAGTTCACCGACGAGACGCATCTGCGCCGCACGATCGAAAAGATCGTCTCGCGGATCGGTCGGCGCGTCGACGAATCGAGCCCGATGGTCGACGCCCGTCTGCCTGACGGTTCGCGTGTCAACGCGGTGA
>JBEBTI010000105.1:0-10778 GCA_040393845.1 Nocardioides daejeonensis | reverse complement strand
TCTGCCGGCCGGGATCACCCAGCCCCGCAGGCGGGCTGGTGAGGAACAACTGAAAACTCGATCCCCGGTTGGTCTGCCGGCAGGGCCCGCCTGACTTTGAATCAGGATTAGCGACGTAGGTTCGACTCCTACCCGGGGAGCGCAGCGAGCGTGCGGTGGCTGGCACCCAGCAGATGGGGGACCAGCCACCGCACGCGGCATTTCCTGGAGTGGACTCGGTCGGGTTTCTGCAGGTTCGCGCGGGTTTCCTGCCAGTTCGCGGTCAGTGGCGGGCGTTGTCGACCGTGACGAACAACTGCACCAGCGTCTCGACCAGAGTGGCGCGGTCGACGTCGATGGCGCCTTGGAGCACGGCGCCGAGCGCCTGACTGACGCCGCCGATCATGAACTGCGCGGTGATCCGCAGTTCGACGGGTACGTCGTCGACTGCAGTCGGATCGCCGCTGGAAGCGGTGGCCGCCAACAGGCCGGCGAAGCGTCGGCTCTCCTCGAGGGCTCGGAGTCCGATGGCGGGGGAGGCGAGCGACTCGAGGAGCACGATCCGACCCTTGCGAGGGTCGGAAAGCATCAGGTCGACCATCTCGGCCAGCACGACGCGGGTCCGCTCGGTGCGGCTGGCCGGGTCGTCGGTGTCGGAGGTGCGGGCGAGCGCATCGAGGGAGCGCTCGAGCGCCTCGAGCGCGATTGCGTCGAAGACGGCCACCTGGAGGTCGTCGATGGTTGCGAAGCTTTCGTAGAAGTAGCGCGCGGCCAGGCCGGTCTCTTCGGCGACGCCGCGGACGGTGGTGCCGGCGACTCCGCGGTTGCCCATCAGTTCGAGGCCGGCATCGAGGAAGCGGGCCCGGCGGTCGGCGGCCCGTTCCTCGGCGCTGATGCCGCCGTACTGACGGGAGGAAGTTGTCACCGAAACATCTTGACACACGCGTTGACAGATGTGACTCTCAGTTCTGTCAACACTCGTTGACAGAATGTCTCCGACTCCTGAGGTGGCCATGTCGCTCGCCGAACACCACGTCGCGCCCGGGGCGAGCGCTGCGTCCGCAGACCCGCCGGACGTCGTGCCGCCGTGGCACCCGAGCCAGCCCCACCACGAACTCGCTGCCGACGTGCGGTGGTGGGTCGGGATGCCGGTGGCCTTCGGACTCTTCGGTCGCCTCGCGCTCGACCAGGTGGCCTACCGTGAGGTGGCGGCTGCCGTCGACGCGACCGGGCGGTTCCAGGACAACTTCACCAACCGCGGGATCCGCAGCTATCTGTGGGGACCGCTGATGCTCTTCGGCGACGAGGCAGACCGGCGCGCGACTGCCGAACGTCTCAAGGCGATGCACGGAGCGGTCAACGGTCGCGGCCGCGGCCACTTCGAGGGGGAGCGCTACAGCGCCCTCAAGCCGGCTGTGTGGAAGTGGGTCGGCACCAGCAGCATGTTGGTCTTCTACCGGGGGTACGTGGCGACCTACGGCTCCGACCTCACCGACGAGCAGCGCGAGGTCGTCTACCGCACTGTGCTCTTCATGAGTGACCACAACCTCAACAGCGCGCAGGCGGCCGTGCCCGGCACGGTCGCCGAGATGGAGGCCTACTACGAGTCGGTGGTCGCCAATCACCTTGCTGACAACGAGTTCCTGCAATGGGCCAACGAGAAGTTCGACGCTCTTCCGGTGCCGACCCTGATCGGCCCACGGTGGTTGCACCTGCTGATCACGCCGGCATGGCGGATGGCCGCACCGTTGTTCACGCGGCCGGCCCGAATCTGTGGTGAGGCGGCTGCGCACCCACGGATGCGCGAGTTGCTCGGAGTGCGTTGGACGAGACGTCGTGAAGTGGAGTTTCGCTTGTATCTCAAGATGATCCGGATCGCCCGCCGCGCACTTCCGGCGTGGCTGCTGCTCGAGCCGATGGCTCACAACCGCCAGCGTTACGAACGGCTCCGCGCGGCGTACGCCAAGCCGGCGCTGACCAGCTTTGCTGCCGAGGGTGGGGGACGCGCATGAAACCGACGATTCCCACCGGGCTGCGCAACGCCGAGCGCGCCGTACAGCAGTACGGCGCAGCCGGTCAGAACTGGCTCGACCTGATGTGGAAGGCCGATCCGCTTGCCGACGCGGTCGTCAACGACCCTTCCGGCACCGCGGCCGGCCGTGCGGTCCGGGTGTTGATGACGCAGGGCATCGGTGCGCTCGACGACGTGCCCACGAGTGTCGAGGCGTTGCTCGAACACCTCACCACCGATCCGGACTGGCTGGACCGGGCGGCGCTCGACCGCGCAGCCGACGTCCTCGTGCGCTACACCGCCCAGTGGGGCCTGGTCCTGGGTGCCGCGTCGTTGCTGGCCGGCGCCGACAACTGGATCGCGGCCAAGCCCTTGTTGCTGACCGGACGCTACGGACATCAGCCGGCAGTGCGTTCCATCGAGGTGGGCGAGTGGCTCTCCCAGGTGGTGCGCCCCGGCGGCATGGCGATCGACGCGCCCGGCTTCCAGCACACCGTGCGGGTGCGCATGATCCACGCTCACGTACGGCGGTTCATCGACCGAGGCGACGAATGGGACCTCGAAGCCTGGGGTGCTCCGATTCCTCAGCCCTACATGGCCTTCACGCTTGCCGAGTTCGGTCACATCTCGATCGCGGCGATGGAGAAGATCGGGGTCAGGCTGCGGTGCGACGAGCTCGACGACATCTATCACCTGTGGCGCTACGTCGGTCACCTGATCGGCGTCGATCCGGCGATCAACCCCGTCACCGAGGACGACCACATCCGCATCGAGGAGCTCTACAAGCTCACCTCGCCGGGCCCCGACCAGTACTGCCGCGAGTTCGTCCGCGCCCTCACCGAGGACTACCTCGCGCCCCAGCTGGCGACCTTCCTCCCGGGCCCCGAGGCGTTGCGGCGCAAGGCGTCAGAACAGTTGATGTACGGCATGTCCCGCGTCTTCCTCGGCGATCCGGCGTCCGACGCGTTGGACGTGCCCGACGGCATCGCCAAGCATGTCGTCCGGGTGCTCCGCCCGGGTCTGTTCACCCTCGACAAGGTCAGGCATGCGGTGCTCGGTCGGGAGAGACTGACCGCCGCCGGTTATCGCGAACGGGACCGTGAACTCGCCCGTCTCAAGGCCGAGCAGGGCATGGTGCACGACCTGGTCGACGCGGTGCCGGACGCGGTCGGCGGGGCAGCGGCCACAGGCTGAACCGACCGGTAGCGTGCGCACCATGTCGCAGACCACGCCGCCGTTGACCTTCGCCGACAAGGTGGTGCTGGTGACCGGCGCCTCCTCGGGCCTGGGCGCGGCCTGTGTACGACGGTTCACTGCTGGTGGCGCCCACGTGCATGCTGCGGCACGAGACCGGGCCCGACTGGACGAAGTGGCCGCCTCGTGTGCCGACCTGCCCGGCCGGGTCACCGTCGGACACCTCGACGTCGCCGATCCGGACTCCTGCCGGGCCGCGGTCGCCGAGGCGGTCGACCTCGGCGGGCGGCTCGACGTGTTGGTCAACAACGCCGGACGTCACGACTTCCGGCTCACCCGCGAGGTGACCGACGAACAGTGGGCCCGCGACATCGCGGTGAACCTGTCCGGGACCTTCTTCTGCAGCAGGGCGGCGATCCCGCACCTGTTGGAGGCGCCGGGTGGGACGGGCAACATCGTCAACGTCGCCTCGGTGGCGGGCTTGGTCGGCGAGGCCTACTCTGCGGCGTACACCGCTGCGAAGCACGGCGTCGTGGGTCTGACCAAGGCGCTCGCCGTCGAGCATCTGCGGCAACCGCTGCGGGTCAACTGCGTGTGCCCCGGCGGCATGGACACCCCACAGGTCCACGACATCGAGGTGCCCGACGGTGTCGACTTCGATCTGGTCATGAGGGTCTCGGCGACCCGCGGCTTCATGGCTGCCGACCAGGTGGCAGCGGCGATCACCTTCCTCGCCTCCGAGGACGCGGCGGCCGTGCACGGCGCGGTGCAGGTCGTCGACCACGGACATCTGGCCGGGTGACGCCGTCCTCGGGCAGGTCAGCTGTCGAGGATCGCGACCACCTGCGGTGACGTGAAGAACGGCTCCAGCCGGGCCCGGAGGAGTTGCTCCACCTCACCCGACGCGACGGCCGCTGTGACCGCCGGGGCTGCGGCTGCCTGGGCGCGGGTCACCAGATCGTCACGGGAGAAGCCGAGGTCTTCGACGAGCGTGCTCACCGGCTCGTCGCGGTAGACCTCGAGGAAGCCTTCCGCCAGCGTCGCGACGAGTCCCTCCACTGCATCGGAGGCAGCACCGGCGATCACGATGTCCTGCAGCAGCCCCGCGATCCGGTGGGCGTCCTCGCGGTCGCCGAGACGCGACGTACCTTCCAGAGGAGTGTCGGCGTACAGGTCGAATACCTGCAGGACCGCTGCCTTCGTGGCCGGGTCGCGAAGGGTCTCGAGGAGCACCTTGTTGAGCCGGCGCATCGCGAAGGTGGCGCCCTTGCCGGCGGTGTCACCCAGCAGCGCCTCGAACTGCTTGTCGGCGGCGCCGACGACCTTCCCGGCCATCGAGGATCCCAACGAGACCAAGGAGCCGACGCCGGGGATCTTCTCGGCGACCGCCCGGTTGGTGGCGAGCACCTCGTTGACGATGCGACCCACGAAGCGCGAAGCCACCGCGGCTGCCATCGGACTGTCCGCGAGCCCGTCGAGGAATGCCTCGGCCGGTGCGCCGAGCCTGAGCAGTTCGGTCACCAGGAGCTCCACGTGGTCACGCTCGACCACGTCGGCGAGAGTGACCCGCTGCGCGGGCCCGTCGTACGTCGCGTCGGCGGCGACTCCCACGAAGGTGCTGGCCGCGGCGCTCGCCGGCACCGTCTCCAGGAGCTGGCCGATCAGCCGCGTGACGCTGGCTGCGTCGATCACGTTGCCCACCCGTACCGTCAGGCCCAGAGTGAGCAGGTCGTCGACCGCGTCCGCGACCAACGCAGGAAGGTCGTCGGTCAGGCGCTCGAGCAGCCACGTGACCTGGGCGTCGAGGAGGCGTTCGGCGGTGCTCGCAGTCGTCATGGCCCCCATTGTCGCCGCCCAGCCCGTCGGCGATGTCACATTGCCCCGTTAGTCTGACACTTCGCTGACCCAGTTCTTCCGACCTCGGAGGCAGTTGCATGCCCAAGAACCTCACCGTCGTGGTGCTCGCAGCGGGTGGCGGCACCCGCATGAAGAGCAAGACCATGAAGGTGCTGCACCAGATCGGTGGACGCAGCATGGTCGGGCATGTCCTGACCGCCGTGCGCGAGATGGAGCCGGACCTCGTGGTCGCGGTGGTCGGCACCCAGCGTGAGCAGGTCGGGCCACACATCCACGCACTGGTGCCCGACGCCGTACTCGCGGTGCAGGAGTCCCTCGACGGCACCGGTGACGCGGTGCGGGTGGCGCTGGCCGCGATCGGCAAACGGCTCACCGGCACCGTCGTCGTGGTCACGGGCGACACCCCGTTGCTGCGCGGCGACAGCCTGCGCGCCTTCGCCGAGGAGCACGACGCCGCCGAGCGGGCAGTGAGCGTGTTGACCGGTCAGGTCGCCGACCCGCGGGGCTACGGCCGCATCATCCGCAACCACGAGGGTGACGTCGAGGCGATCGTCGAGGAGAAGGACGCGACTCCCGATCAGCGGGAGATCGACGAGATCAACTCCGGCATTCTCGCCTTCGACGCCGACTTCCTCCACGACGCACTCGGCGACCTGAGCAACGACAATGCCGGCGGGGAGTACTACCTCACCGACACCGTCGACATCGCTCGGCGCGGCGGTCTGACCGTCGGCGCGCACCTGCTCGACGACATGATGCAGACCGAGGGCGCCAACGACCGGGTGCAGTTGGCGACGCTGGGACGCGAACTCAACCGGCGCATCGTCGAGCACTGGATGCGTGCCGGGGTCACCGTGATGGACCCGGCGACCACGTGGATCGACTCCGACGTGGTGCTCGGCCAGGACGTCACCATCCTCCCGGGCACGCAACTGCTGGGCGCCACGGTGGTCGGCGAGGACGCGGTGGTCGGTCCGGACACGACGCTCAAGGACTGCGAGATCGGGACCGGGGTCCGCGTCGTACGCACGCACGGCGAGCTGGCCGTCGTCGGTGACGGCGCCACGGTGGGCCCGTTCTCCTACCTCCGACCGGGCACCACGCTCGGCATCGACGGCAAGATCGGGGCGTTCGTCGAGACCAAGAACGCGCAGATCGGCGACCGGTCGAAGGTGCCGCACCTGTCCTACGTCGGCGACGCCGAGATCGGCACCGACTCCAACATCGGTGCCGGCACCATCTTCGCCAACTACGACGGGGAGCGGAAACACCGCACCACCATCGGTAGCCGCACCAAGACCGGGTCCAACAACACCTTCGTCGCTCCGGTCACGATCGGCGACGATGCGATGACCGGCGGGGGTACGACGGTGCGACGCGACATCCCCGACGGTGCGCTGGGCGTCTCCGCCGGGCCGCAGCGCAATCTGTCCGACTGGCAGAAGCGCCGCAAGGCGGTCGCCGGCGACGGGGACCCGACCGACGCGTGAGTGTCGTCTCACCGGCGGCCCCGGGTTTCCTGCCGGCTGGGGTCGAGGGGCAGAATCAGAAGCGTCGGCAGATCGCACGCGAACAACAGGGAGCCACAGCGTGACCGGAGTGAAGCGCACCCCCGAGAAGAACTTGATGGTCTTCAGCGGCCGGGCCCATGAGGCGCTTGCCGAAGAGGTGGCGTCGAAGCTCGAGACGCGGCTGGTCCCGACCTCGGCCTATGAGTTCGCCAACGGCGAGATCTACGTGCGCTACGAAGAGTCGGTCCGAGGTTGTGACGCCTTCGTGATCCAGAGCCACACCGCTCCGATCAACGAGTGGATGATGGAACACCTGATCATGGTCGACGCGCTCAAGCGGGCATCTGCCAAGCGGATCACCGTCGTGATGCCGTTCTGGGGTTACAGCCGCCAGGACAAGAAGCACCGTGGTCGCGAGCCGATCTCGGCCCGCCTGATGGCTGACCTGTTCAAGACTGCCGGTGCCGACCGGATCATCACCGTCGACCTGCACGCCGACCAGCTCCAGGGCTTCTTCGACGGCCCGGTCGACCACCTGATGGCGCTGCCGGTGCTCACCGACTACATCAAGGAGAAGTACGGCGACCAGCCCCTGGCCGTCGTCTCTCCCGATGCCGGTCGGATCAAGGTCGCTGAGCGTTGGTCGGCCCGCCTCGGCGGCGCCCCGTTGGCCTTCATCCACAAGACCCGTCGCACCGACGTGGCCAACGAAGTGGTCGCCAACCGCGTCGTCGGTGAGGTCAAGGGCCGCATCTGCGTGCTCACCGACGACATGATCGACACCGGTGGCACGATCGTGAAGGCTGCCGAGGCGCTGATGGCCGACGGCGCTGCCGGTGTGGTGCTCGCGGCCACTCACGCCATCCTCTCCGAACCGGCGGTCGACCGGTTGAAGAACTCCCCGGCACTCGAAGTCGTCATCACCGACACCCTGCCGGTTCCGGAGGAGAAGCAGTTCGACAAGCTCACCACGCTGTCGATCGCGCCGCTGCTCGCCCAGGCGATCCGCGCCGTCTTCGAGGACGGCTCCGTCACCTCGATGTTCGACGGCCACGCCTGAGCATGTGTGGGGGAGGTCGGGCTCCGACCAACCTTCCCGACACGTGCTGAGACCGGCCCGCGGCATCGCCGCCGTGGTGCGACGCTGAACCCGGTCGCCACGCTGCCGCTCAACTGGTCACCGGTCGGGGAGTCCGACTCCCCAATTGTCGGTCGGGTCGCCTAGGTTGGGCGCCATGAAACTGCGTTCACTCGCTGTCCCAGGGCTCGGCCTGGTCACGGCACTCACCCTCGCGGTGGTGCCGGCGTCTGCCGAGGATCGCGACGGCTCCGCCGCCCCCACGTCCACCCGTGCTGCCACGCCGTCGTTCTCGACCGACGAAGCTGTGGCCGCGCTGGCTGCAGTCGAGGCGATCTTCGTGCCGACTCCCGGCGGCGCGCGGGCGCGGGCCCGAGCACCCCGCTCGGATGTCGACGCCACGCTGGCGCTGCGTGACCTGGCGGTGTCGGCCCGGCAGCTGTCCTCGCAGGACCGTGCCACCGCCGAGCGGTTGCTGGCACGGCCCGTCGCTGGGCAGACGAGTGGTGTGGACCGGGGCGCGATCAACGGGGTCCTGACCAGTGAGTGCCCGAGCGGCAAGACCTACTGCGTGCACCACACCACGACGGCACCCGCTCCGGGAACCCGTGACGACCGCGCCTCCGGCAGTGACGTCAGGGCCACCAAGGCGGTGCTCGACAAGGTGACCAAGAAGTACGCCGGAGCCCGCCTCCGGACTCCCCTGCGCGACACCGGCAACGGGTCGGCGGCGGGCAACCCGAACAGCCGGATCGACGTCTATCTGATGAACCTGCGGCCCTACGGGCTGTACGGCTACTGCGCCAACGAGGGCACCCTTCCGGCCGGCACCTACGTCGCACCGGTCTACTGCGTGCTCGACAACGACTTCGCCGACTACGGGCAGTCGCCCGGCGCAGCACGCAAGGTCACCGTCGCCCACGAGTACTTCCACGCCGTGCAGGCGGCGTACGACTGGCTCGAGGACGCCTGGTTCATGGAGGGGATGGCGGCCTGGGCCGAGGACGAGGTCTATGACGGCGTCAACGACAATCTGCAGTACCTCAAGGGCAGCCAGCTGACCGTGACCAGGTTGCCGTTGGACTACTTCGACGACCACCTGGCCAGCTCGGAGCACAAGTCGTTGATGAGCAGGTACGGCTCGTGGGTCTTCTTCCGGTACCTGTCCGAGCAGTGGCAGAAGAAGACCAAGAAGAAGGCTCAGCGCAAGCCGCTGGTGATGGCCCGCGAGATCTTCGAGCGGGCTGCCGCGGCCCACGGCCCCGACGACCACTCGCTCAAGGCGATCGCACACGTGGTCAACAAGAACAAGCGGGTCTACAAGGGCGGATTCGCGCGGACCTACAACGGCTTCGCTGTCGCCAACCAGCGCACCAAGAGGTCCTACTCGGAGGGCAGGAGCTATCCGAGTGCCAAGCCGATCGTCACCAACCTGCGCAAGAGGACCAAGAAGGTCAGGACGCTGAAGTCGTGGGACCGGATTCCGCATCTGAGCAGCTACACCGTGCGTCTGGTGCCGCACAAGTCCTACCAGGCGCGCACCAAGGTCAAGATCGCCTTCAAGCTGCCCAAGAAGGCGGCGAACCCCGGCGTCACCGTGCGTGCATTCAAGAAGAACGGCAAGGTGAAGTCGACGACCTGGGTGAAGCTCAACAAGCGGGGCAAGGCGACCAGGACGTTTGCGTTCTCGCGGAAGAACCTGAAGTTCCTCGAAGTGACGGTCAGCAACGGCAGCGTGTCGAGCAGGTGCTGGCAGGGTCAGGTCGACGATCCCTACGTCCCGGGCTCCCAGCCGTTTGCCTGGTCCTGCTACGGCCACCCGAGCCATGACGGGCTGCGGCACAAGTTCACCGCCACGGTCCGGCGCTGAGGGCGACGGCCGCGATTCGAGACGCCTGCTCGGCTGGCTGCTCGATCACCAACGAGCTGCGAGGTCGTCTCGGTTTGGTGGTGGAGGCGCCCCCGCCGTAGGCTTGTCCGGTTGCCTCGGCGAGGGAGCAGTCGCGAACAGCGGCGGACTCCGTGATCGACAGGGCCGGCTCTGGAGCCGCGCGTCCGATCACGGGAGCGCGGCTCAACTGTTTTCCTCGCTCCGATGCAGCCCACGTTTCCCACACATCGCAGCACGAGGAGCCCGGCATGTCCGCTGAGAAGATCGCCGCAGAGACCCGCACCGAGTTCGGCAAGGGCGCCGCGCGTCGCCTGCGCCGTGAGAACAAGATTCCCGCCGTCGTCTACGAACACGGCGACACCCCCTCGCACGTGGCGCTGCCCTACCACGACACGATGATGGCGCTCAAGCGCGGCGGCGCCAACGCCCTGCTCGACCTGACCATCGACGGCAAGCAGCAGCTCGCGCTGGCCAAGGAGATCCAGATCGACCCGATTCGCCGGGTCATTGAGCACATCGACTTCGTCGCCGTCGTACTCGGCGAGAAGGTCGTCGTCGACGTTCCCGTCGTCCTCCTCGGTGAGGCGGTGCGCAACACCCTCGTTGTCACCGACAACGTCACCGTCCAGATCGAGGCCGAAGCCACCAACATCCCGGAGTCGATCGAGTTCTCGATCGCGGGCGCCGAGCCGGGCCTCCAGGTCCACGCCCGGGACCTCGTCCTGCCGAGCGGCTCGGTGCTGCTCTCCGAGGGTGACCTGCTGCTCGTCAACGTGACCGAGGCGCAGGCCGCGGACACCGGCGAGGAGTCGACCGACGCCGAAGGCGGCGACGACGCAGCCGAGGCCGCCGCCTCCGAGTGACGTTCGCTGCTCGCCTGAGAGCACTGCTGAGGACCGGGAGGACCGAAACCGTGACCGAACCACAAGACGTGTGGCTCGTCGTCGGGCTCGGGAATCCCGGTCCTACGTATTCCGGGCACCGACACAACATCGGCCATCTCGTCAACGACGAGTTGGCGACCCGCATGGGCGGTTCCTTCCGCGCGCACAAGTCCGGGCGCGCAGACGTCGTCGAAGGCCGTCTGCGGGTGCCCGGGCCCCGCGTCGTACTGGTCCGGCCGCGGAGCTACATGAACGAGGTCGGCGGACCGGTCAAGGCGGTGGCCACCTTCTACAAGGTCGCGCCCGAGCGGATCATCGCGATCCACGACGAGCTCGACATCGACTTCGGCACCTTGCGCAGCAAGCTCGGCGG
>JBEBTI010000104.1:0-10841 GCA_040393845.1 Nocardioides daejeonensis | reverse complement strand
GTCGGCCGGCCGCCGCCCCAGCACGCACCTGAGCACCTTCTCCTCAGTCGCCGTGGCTCCGCCACGGCTCCGTCCACCGCCTGGCGCGGCCCACTGACGCACCGCTCGCGTCGACCAGCGGCTCACACCCCCACGGAGAGGGCCGCTCGATGATCGCCAA
Source organism: Nocardioides daejeonensis (assembly GCA_040393845.1). Classification (GTDB taxonomy): domain Bacteria; phylum Actinomycetota; class Actinomycetes; order Propionibacteriales; family Nocardioidaceae; genus Nocardioides; species Nocardioides daejeonensis_A. The sequence goes on along the minus strand of JBEBTI010000104.1, from coordinate 10,681 downwards.
GATGCTGTACGACGTGAGGCGGCCGATGCCGTCGAGGCTCTCGAGGAGCCCGGGAGAGGGCACCTTGCCGTCCAACCATCTGCAGGTGTCCGTCCTCGCGGACCCGGTTGAGCGCGGCGACGCGGAAACCGATCAGGTCGGCAAACTCCTGGAGGACCAGGCCGAGGCTGCTGCGCGAGCGTTCATCGGCGATGGAAAGGGCCCGGAGCTGGTTGAGATGGCCGTCGTCGGCGAAGCGGCGCCGGGTGCCCACCGGCTCGTGACCCTGTGGTGGAGAAGCATCATCCGGTGACAACTCCATCGGCCCGGCCCCTTGCTGCGACGCTCCCCAGTGCTCCTTGGCGGCATCCTAGCCAGTGGCCGAAGCGGTTGGTGCCGGAGCGAGCGAGCCGAGCAAGGCCTGGGACTCCTCGAGGCCCTCGGTGCTGGGCTGCTCGGAATGGCCGAAGACCTTCTCCGCCTGGCGGGCCCGCAGGTCCAGGTGGGCGTCGCGGGGCCGGTCGTGACCGTTACGCCGTCGGGCTGCCTCCGGCGTGACCACTTCCGGCGTGCGGGGCGGCACCTTGCGGAGCACGGGTTCGACGACCGGCACCGTCGCCGGCGACAACAATTTGAGCACGGCAAGCTCGACGGTCGTGTTCAGTTGCACCAGCCAGAAGGCGGTGCGCAGCACTGGGCGCACGGCTGCGTCGGTGAGGCGACCCTGCCGGACTCCGCCCATCTCGCGCATCCACCGAGGCATCGTGGCAATGGTGCCGGCGCGGAGCACCCGTGAGACCACCCAGCTTGCGGGGCGCAGCAGCAGCGGCACGGGCGGCAGCATCACCGACGCGTCGAGCAGATGGTCCATCGCCTTGTGGGCCAGGGGCGAACCGACCAGCTGCGGCCGGATCCGGTCGTAGTAGGCGCGCAACTCGTCGCGATCGGCCGGGATGTCGTCGGGGTCGCAGGTCTGCAACTCGGCGGCCACCCGGCACTCCGCCCAGTACTGCGCTTCCTCCTCGGGCGAGAGCTTGCCGGGGCCGTAGACCTCGTAGGCCTTGAGGATCGAGTGCCATCCGGTCAGTTGGATCCACAACTGGGAATCCGGATCGTTGGCGTCGTAACGCGTGCCGGTGATCGGGTCGGTGCCGATCGCGAGGCTGTGCACCTTGACCAGGACGTCGGCAGCCTTGCTGATGCTGGCACTGTCGGCGAACGCCACCATCGCGAAGTAGCGCAGTGTGCGGTCGTAACGCGTGCGGGGCCGCGCATAGATGCCGCCGGTGCGGTCGACCGCGGCCACCAGGTGGGGGTCGAGCTCCTCGATCACCACGGCGCGCTGGAAGCCGATCGTGAGCGAGGTCGGGTAGCTCCACACCCGCCAGGTGATCGAGTCCGGACCGAAGAGTCCGTAGTCCTCAGCGGGTTCGACGCTTCGGGTCATCAGTGCCTCCGTCTTCGTGGGAGGACCATTTAATACATATGTGTAGTAATTGGGAAGGGGTGGCCTAGGATTCGTCACATGGGTCGTCGTCCGTATGCCGCACGCGTGCCGCTGCCCGAGCGCCGAGAGCAGCTCCTCGACGCCGCGCTCGCCGTGATCACCCGAGAGGGGTACGCCGCGGTGTCGGTCGAGGCGGTCGCCACCGAGGCCGGTGTCACCAGGCCGGTCGTCTACGGGGCCTACGACGGGCTCGGGCCGCTGCTGCTGGCCCTGCTCGACCGCCAGCAGGCCCGGTTGCTCGGCAGCCTCGTCGACGCACTGCCCGATGACTGGGCCGGCGATCCCCAGCGCGAGTTGGAGGCGTCGGTGCGGACCCTGGTGCAGACCGTGGTCGCCGATCCGGAAGCCTGGCGACCGGTCCTCTTCGCCGACGACGCGACCCCGATCCAGGTGCGCGAGCGGATCGCCGCCGACCGCGAACTGATCCGCAAGCAGGTGGCCGTTCTGATCGCCGACCTGCTCCGCGGAGCCGACCCGGAGGTGCTGTCGCACGCCGTGGTCGCGATCCTCGAGCACTTCGCCCGCCTGTTGGTCGACGACCCCGACCGCTTCGACGTCGACCGACTCGTGGCCAACGTCCAGCAGGTCGTCGGCGCACTGCGCGGTAGCGTCACCTCGTGATCTTCGGCCGACGGGGCAATCAGGCAGACCGCGATGCAGCCATCGCGCTGGTGCGCGAGGCGGCCGCAGCCGGTCGGATCACCGCGCTCGACCGTGACCACCGCATCATGGAGTTGCAGCACGCCGCGTCGGACGCCGACATCGAGGTGCACCTGCGCGACCTCCGTCATCCGGCTGCCCCGGGCTCTGCGGCCGGCCCGGTCGCCGGGCCGGCTGTGTGGACCACGCCGACGGCTCCGGGGCCAACCTCGGGTGTCGCGTCCGGACTGACGGCCTCGCCGGTGACGCCGCCGCAGGGGACGGCACGGCCTCCGGGCATGACGCCGCCGCGGGGAAGCGGCAGCTACGGCAGCCGCGGCGGGTTCCCACCCGTCGTACCACGGCGTCAGCAGGCGGCGCCGCGGCGTGGGCTGCTGGTCGGTTGCCTGGTCGGCTTCGCCGTCCTGATGGTGGTGCCGATGGTGGCGACGGTCTTCCTGGTCGCCGTGACCGGGAGCGACCAGGACTCGGGCACGAGTGCGGAGGTGATCGAGCCGGTGCCGGACATCGTCGACAACCACACCCGGGCCGGCTACCAGCGTCTGGTCTCTGCCCTGCGCAGCCAGACCGAGCGCACGGACGTGTTCTCGATCGTGATCCATCCCGAGTACGCCTCGCTCGACGTCCCCGTGGACGAGACCAGCGCTCGCTACCGGACCTGGTCCTGGAACGGCACGATGCGGCAGACCTCCAGCGCCTCCACGACGACGCAGGAACGCGTCGACCTGGCCGATGTCGAGCCGAAGGTGCTCATGCGACTGCTCGCGCGGGCCGCTCGCGGGGTCGACGACCCGACCACGCGCTACCTGATCATCCGGGGTGCCGACATCTCCGGTCCGGCAACGGTGATGGCCTACGCCACCAACGAGTTCAACGAGTCCCACCACGTGCGGGCGACGTTGACGGGCGAAATCCTGGACTGAGTTCCTGGGGCACTCCTGCCTCTCGGTCGTCGCGACGTCGTGCAGGTGGATCTCTATGATCGAGCGCATGCGGATCACCAAGTTCGGCCATGCCAGCGTCCGGTTGGAGCACGACGGTGCTGCGCTGCTCATCGACCCCGGCATGTTCACGCAGCCCGAGGCGATGGACAGCCTGACCGGCATCCTGATCACCCACGAGCATGCCGACCACTGGACTCCGGAGATGCTGGCGATGAGCGATGCGCCGATCTGGACCATTGCCGCCGTTGCCGACCAGATCAACGCGGCGTCGCCGGAGCTCGGCGAGCGGATCACCGTGGTGTCGCCCGGCGAGTCGTTCGACGCTGGCGTCCCGGTCACCGTGGTCGGTGAGCAGCACGCCGTAATCCACCCCGACTTCCCGCGGATCTTCAACAGCGGCTTCACCGTCGATCTCGGTGGCACGAAGGTGCACCACCCCGGTGACGCCTTCGAGATGCCTGAAGGCCCAATCGACGTACTCCTCGTGCCGGCCGGCGCTCCGTGGATGCGGGCCAGTGAGGCGGTGGAGTATGCGCGCGCGGTCGGTGCTCCGGTCAACCTCGGCATCCACGACCGGATCTACACCGACCTCGCGCACGGCGTGCTGGAGAAGCAGATGGAGGCGTTCCTGCCGGGCAACGGCCAGCGCTACGTCCGCCTGACCGACGGGTCCGACCTGTCCCTCGGTTGAACCCTGCGACGTCCTGCGTCGTGGTTGCGCGGACGACCGGTTCCCAGGACGTCCGCGGAGCGGTCGAGCTCAGTTGAGCGAGTCGCGGACCGGCACGAACTTCGCCTGCGACTCCGCCAGCTCGGACTCCGGATCGGAGTCACCGACGATGCCGCAGCCGGCGAACAGGCGCACCGTGCGACCCTCCACCGTGCCGGACCGCAGGGCGATGCCCCACTCGCCGTCCCCGCCGGCATCCATCCACCCCACCGGACCGGCGTACCGCTCGCGGGGCATCCCCTCGATCTCGGCGATCAGCGCCACCGCGTCCGCCGTGGGGGTCCCGCCGACCGCAGCCGACGGGTGCAGGGCCTCGGCAAGACGCAGCGACGAGGTGGGCTCACCGGTGCGCACCGCGTCCTGGGCCACGCCCGTGACGTCGGTGGCCAGGTGCATCACGTTGGGCAGGTGCAGCACGAACGGAGCCTCGGGCACGTTCATCCCGGTGCAGTGTGGCTCCAGTGCCTCGGCGACCGAGCGGACGGCGTACTCGTGCTCCTCGAGGTCCTTCGACGACCGGGCGAGCGTCGCGGCCAGCGCCAGGTCGCGCTCGTCGTCGCCGGTGCGGCGGATCGTGCCGGCCAGCACGCGGGAGGTGACCAGGCCACGCTCACGGCGGACGAGCATCTCGGGGGTGGCGCCGAACATGCCGTCGACGTGGAACGTCCAGCAGGTCGGGTAGTCCTCGGCCAGTCGGTGCAGTGGCCAGCGCACGTCGACATCGGCGTCGGAGGTGGCGACCAGGTCACGGGCCATCACGACCTTTTCCAACTCGCCGCGGTTGATCCGGGCGACCGCCTCGGCCACCACGCTCATCCACTCCTCGCCGTTGCGGGAGCCGTCGGCGAAGGTGACCACGGGCGCGGTCGGTGTCGCCTGCGGAGCGATGGTCGGAGCGATGTCGCCCACCGTCGTCAGCCAGCTGCGGTCGCCGTGCCTGCCGATCACCACGCGCGGGAGCACCAGCACCGAGTCGCCCGGATCGTCGGCAAAGGCAAAGCTGCCGAAGCAGATCGGGCCAGTGCCGGTCTCCTGCACCTCGTCGCGCACCTCCGTGCGAGCGATCAACTCGCTCCACCACTTCGAGGCGTCGGAGAAGCGGGTGGTGCCGCGGGTGCGGACGGTTGCGGCGACACCCCATCCGACCAGACCGTCGCCGTGGTGGATCCAACTCACCGGCGCATCGGCCGGCAGCAGGTCGAGCAGGGGTACGTCGGGGAGGTCGACCGGCACCGTGGTGACGACGACCGGGCCGTCACTGAGCGCCTGAGGGTCCATCCCCGCCACCTTATCGGGACCGGTCAGCAGCCGGTCACTCGCGCAGCAGGTGGCTGTCCCCGGGGCGCGCCTCGGGGGTGACCAGCGGAGGTAGGCCCGCAGCCTCGCGGCGGGCCGCCTCCTCCGCCCGGCCCTGGTTGACCAGGTCGGCCCGCTGCTGCGGGGTGAGTTGGTCCCACTGCTGGGCGAACGTGTCCATCCCTGCGTCGAGCGCGGCGACGAACTCGGGCTCGCGGACCAGCTCCCGCACCGTGCGGCGACCGTCGAGCACCTCCCGCACGAGACGGCGTACGGCGGCGTCCTCGGTCTGCTCCGCGATGCGGGCGAGGTTGTCGCGCAGCGCCGCGGCCCGGAGCTGGTCACCCTTGGTGAACGCTCTGATCGGGTCCCAGTCCTCGCCCATCATCGGTCGACGCTCGGGTGGTCGTAGGCGGCGGGCAGCTCGAGCTTCTCGTCGACGTGGAGCAGCGCCAGTGAACCTGCCGTCAGACCGGTGACGCCCTTGGCGATGGTCGAGGCGTTGCCGTGTGCCTCGACCACCTTCATCCAGGTGCTGGTCGCCTTGTAGGCCAGATAGGCGGTGCCGGAACCGCCGATCAGCAGCCCGACGCCGGTCCACGAGACCGCGCTGGTGGCCAGTGCAGCGATGCCGAGCTCGATCAGGTAGTCGAGGAGCAGGCCGAGCAGGCTGGTGATCGACTCGCCGGTGGCCTTGATGCCGGTCGCCGTGGTGTTGAACGCGTCGCCGATGTCGACCAGGGGTGCCTTGAGCGCGGCGATGTCGGCGGCGAGCGCGTCGAAGTACAGCCCGGCGTTGTGCCCGGCGTTGCCGTCCCAGTGGGTGTCGAGCCGAGCCCGGGCGGCGAACACCTCGGCGCCCAACATGTCCATGTATTCGCCCAGTTGCTCGCAGGCGGAGGCGCTCGCCGCGACGGCCTGCCAGTCGCCGGCGAACTCCTCGGAGAGCCAGGTCGCCGGGTCGTAGCCGATCACCACCTCGATCCCCTTGCGCAGGTAGTACGACGGAGAGATGTAGTCGGAGAGCCCGAGCAGCAGATTGACCGAGTCGGGGATCTGGGCCTTCGGGTACGGCGTGTCGAGGGCGTCGGAGGGAAGTGTCATGTGACCACCGGCTCTGCGACACCACCCTGGTCGGGGCCGAACGGGCCGGGCGCCATCAGCACCTCGTCGTCGTCCAGCTCGAACGGGTCGTCCTCGCTGGGTGGGGTCCAGTCGCCCGGGTCCTCCGGAACGGTGTCGTCGACCGGCCCCTTCTGGTAGCGCTCGTCGGCGGGCAGGGTCTCCCGCGGGACCTGTGCGTCGAGGCGTCCCAGGGCGGCGTCGTCGGTGCGGTCGTACCAGTCCGCTGCCGCCTTGAGTTCCGCACCGGAGTTGTCGAGCAGTCGGTGCAGGCGGTCGAGCACGTCGTACACCTTGGTGCGTACGTCGTCGCAGACGTTGTCGACGTGCACGAACAGGAGGCCGTTGTCGTCGCCGGAGACGTTCAGGTGCTGGGTGGCATAGGCCCGGGCGGGGCTCACGTCGTCGCCGAGCGTCACCAGGCGCCGCTTGGCGGCCCGCAGGCCAGCCGTTTCGACTCGGAAGTTCATGCTTCGGGTCTTGTCCGGGTCCGGGTCCGGTCAAACCTCGTCAGGAGAACGCGAGTGGCCCTGCGAAGAAGCAGACGATCCCGGCCGCCGCCCAGGCCGCCGAACTGGCGCGCGGCACCAGACGGCGCGCCGTCCACACGCACCCGGCGCCGATCCAGAGGAAGACCGGCGTCGGGGAGAGTTCGTCGTACCCGATCGCCAGACCGGTTGCCGCCACCGCGACCAGCACCATCACCGTGCCGGCGGCAGCCAGCCTGCGGCGCCACATGAGTACGACGGCCGGGTCCATGCCCAGCACCGTAGCCGCCCGGTGGATCCGGCCGGTGTGGCCGATCGCCGGTCAGCTCCGGTGCACGATCACCTTGTCGCCGACCTGCGCCTGGTCGAAGAGCCACGCCACGCCCTCGCGGTCGCGGATGTTGACACAGCCGTGGGAGGCGCCGTTGTAGCCCACCGACGCGAAGTCGGAGGAGTAGTGCACGGCCTGCCCCCCCGAGAAGAACATCGCGAACGGCATCGGCGAGCCGTAGAGGCTCGACACGTGGTCGCGTGACTTGCTCCGGATGGTGAACGCGCCTTCGCGGGTCGGCGTCGCGGCGGCACCGAAGCGGGCGTCGAAGGTGGCCTTGACGACGCCGTCGACCACCCACCGGACGGTCCGGCTGGTCTTGTCGACGCAGATCGCCCGACCGGTGGTGCAGCGCGGGTCGAGGGGCGCGTCGGTGTGGCCGCTGCTGGTCACGATGTTGTGCAGCTCTTCGTGGGTGGGCGTGCGGGTCATCGCGTGCAGCCGCTCGAGCGTGCGTCGGTCGACCTCGCCGGTCACCGGGATCTCCCGCTTGGCCTGGAAACCACGTACGGCGGCCTCGGTGGTGGCGTCGTACCCGGCGGTGACCGGCCCGCTGAGCCAGGCGATCTGCTTGAGCCGGGCCTGCAGGTCGCGCACCTCCGCGCCGTCGTCGCCCGGACCGAGAAGGCGCGGACCGGGGCGGGGGCTGGGCTCCACGTCCGGGGCGTCCGGCGCCGCGGTCTCCGGAGTCGCCGGCCGGTCCGGGGTTGCCCGCGGCGTGGCCGGGCCGTCGTTCCCGGGTGGGGTCGGCTCGGCAGGTGCCGTGGGATGGGGCGAACTGGTCACGGCGTGACGCTCGTGTTCGAGTGCGTACCCCGCGCCGTACGCCAGGGTCGCGCCGACTGCAGCGACCAGCAACGCGATCATCAGCCTGGTCCACACCCTCATTGCCGCTTCTCCGCTCTGCGTCTGCGGGCCGTGGTGGCCCGTCATCTTCCAGACGCACGGGCGGGCAATCAGGTTGCGTCGCGATGCCACCGAATTGGTCGGTGTGTGCCCGGCCCCGATCGGTGCCGGCCCGGCTCAGCGACGTAGGGTCTGCTGCGTGACCCGAGCCGACCTGGACAAGGACCCGCGCGACGTCCGACGCATGTTCGACGCCGTCGCGCGGCGCTACGACATCACCAACGACGTCCTCTCGCTCGGGCAGGATCGCCGGTGGCGCAAGGACGTCATCGATGCCGTCGACCCCCAGCCCGGCGAGCTCGTCCTCGACCTCGCCGCCGGCACGGGTACGTCGAGCCAGCCGTTCGCCGACCGCGGAGCCACCGTCGTACCGTGCGACTTCTCCCTCGGCATGCTCCAGGTGGGCAAGAGGGCCAAGCCGCACCTGCCCTTCACCGCCGGTGACGGCACGAAGCTGCCCTTTGCCGACGCCACCTTCGACGCGGTCACGATCTCCTTCGGGTTGCGCAACATCGTCGACCCGGTCGCCGGCCTGACCGAGCTGCGCCGGGTCACCAAGCCCGGCGGTCGGCTCGTGGTCTGCGAGTTCAGCCACCCCACCAACCGGGCCTTCCGCACCGTCTACATCGAGTACCTGATGAAGGCGCTGCCCGCCGTTGCCCGAGCGGTCTCCTCCAGCCCCGACGCCTACGTCTACCTCGCCGAGTCGATCCGTGCTTGGCCCGACCAGCAGGGCCTCGCCACCTGGATCCACCGCGCCGGCTGGACCGGCTGCGAGATCCGCAACCTCTCCGGCGGCATCGTCGCGCTCCATCGCGCCACCGCCTGAGGCTGACGCGCCCCCGACGAATTCCCCGCACAGGTGGGGAATTCGACACTTGGAGGGGGAAGCTTCAGTAGCGAAGTCACGAATTCCCCACCTGTGCCGGGAAACGACCAATGCCCAATGGCACATTTCGCGCGGCGATCTACGGTACGCCGGCAGGCGCCAAAGCCGCGGGGCGAGCGGGCGAACCCACGTTTTGCCAACCCATTCGGAGACCCGCTTCACGGTTGTGATCGGGGACTCATACACTGTGAGGTGCACCACTCGTGAAATCATTCACAAACCCACAAAGTTGCCCGACCGAAGGCGAAGGGATCGCGATGGAGACCGCCGCACAGGCCCCCGTGCAGGGGCAGGATGCGCAGGTCATCGTGGTGGGTGCCGGACCCGCCGGATCCGCCGTCGCGCATCACCTTGCCGCCGCGGGGATCGACGTACTCCTGTTGGAGAAGGGTCGCTTCCCGCGCGACAAGATCTGCGGTGACGGTCTGACGCCGCGCGCGGTGAAGCAGTTGATCGCGATGGGCTTCGACCTCGACCAGCCCGGGTGGCAGAAGAACAAGGGCCTGCGCATCGTCGGTGCCGGGCACCGGATCGAGCTTCCCTGGCCGGAGCTGTCCAGCTTCCCGTCCTACGGGATGGCCCGAGCGCGGATGGACTTCGACGAGTTGCTCGCTCGGCACGCCCAGAAGGGCGGGGCGCGACTGCAGGAGCAGACGTCGGTGACCGGACCCGTCATCGACGAGCGCACCGGACGGGTGGTCGGCGTCACCGCGCGCGCCGTCGATGAGCGGGGTCGCAAGGTCGGCGACGAACTCACCTATCGCGCCCCGATCGTGGTCGCCTGCGACGGCGTCAGCGCCCGGATGGCGATGTCCCTCGGACTCGAACGGCGCGAGGACCGGCCGATGGCCGTCGCCTGCCGTGCCTACTACCGCACCCCGATGCACGACGACCCGTGGATGGAGTCGTGGCTGGAGCTGTGGGACGGCAAGCCGGGGGAGAGCAACAAGCTGCCCGGCTACGGCTGGATCTTCCCGCTCGGCGACGGCACCGCCAACGTCGGACTCGGCATCCTCAACTCCAGTTCGGCCTTCCAGAACATGGACTACAAGGACTCGATGCGGCGCTGGCTGGCGCAGCTCGACCCCGCGCTCGGCTTCCACGACGACAACCTGGTCGCGCCGATCCGTTCGGCAGCATTGCCGATGGGCTTCAACCGCAAGCCGCACTACACGCGTGGTCTGCTGCTGGTCGGTGACGCCGGCGGCATGGTCAACCCGTTCAACGGCGAGGGCATCGACTACGCGCTCGAGGCAGCGCACGTCGCCGCCGAGGTGATCGTCCAGGCGCTCGGTCGCCCCGAAGGCGTCCAGCGTGAGCGGGTGCTGCACAACTACCCCGAACTGCTCGACCAGATGTACGGCGGCTACTTCACTCTCGGACGCTGGTTCGCCAAGTTGGTGGGCAGCCCCGCGTTCATGGAGGCCGCCACGAAGTACGGCCTGCCCCGCAAGAACCTGATGCGCTTCACGCTGAAGCTGATGGCGAACCTGACCGATCCCCGTGGCGGCGACGCCCACGACCGGATCATCAATGCCCTCGCCAAGGCGGTGCCCGATGCCTGATCGGATGGAGAGAATCTAGATGGAGCTCTACACCCCCGTCCTGGCCCTGGTCGCGATCGCGGCCCTCTTCGCGGTCGGCTCGATCGCGATGAGCATGGCCGTGGGGCCGGCGCGCTACAACCGGGCCCGGCTGGATGCCTATGAGTGCGGCATCGAGCCGACGCCGAAGGCAGTCGGGGGTGGTCGCTTCCCGGTGAAGTACTACACCGTGGCGATGACGTTCATCATCTTCGACGTCGAGATCATGTTCCTGGTGCCGTGGGC
>JBEBTI010000103.1:0-10865 GCA_040393845.1 Nocardioides daejeonensis | reverse complement strand
CTGGAAGCTCACCGAGGTCTACACCGGCGACGTGCTCGTCGAGCAGCCGCAGTCGTCGCCGCAGGACATAGAGGATGCGTTCGTCGCGGCTCGGCGGGCGCAGCAGGCCTGGGCTGCAACGCCGCTCAAGCAGCGTCTCAAGGTGTTCAAGAAGTTCCACTCGCTGGTGCTGGAGCGCAACTCCACCATCGTCGACCTGATCCAGGTCGAGTCGGGCAAGGCCCGTCGGATGGCGTTCGAGGAGACGCTGGACGTCCCGATGGTCACCGGTTACTACCTCAAGCGGGCCGCCAAGGTGCTGGCCACGAAGAAGCACGCCGGCCCGGTGCCGGTGGTCTCCTCGTCGCTCGAGGTGCGGGTGCCCAAGGGCGTCATCGGCATCATCGCGCCGTGGAACTTCCCGTTCGCCACCGGCATCTCCGACGCCATCCCGGCGCTGATCGCCGGCAACGGCGTGGTGGTCAAGCCCGACAACAAGACCGCGCTCTCCCCGCTGTACGGCGTACAACTGCTCGAAGAGGCGGGCCTGCCGAAGGGTCTGTTCCAGGTCGTGTGCGGCGAGGGGCCCGACGTGGGGCCGACGCTGATCGACAACGCCAACTACGTGATGTTCACCGGCTCGACCAACACCGGTCGGGTGATCGGCGAGCGGGCCGGACGCAACCTGATCGGTGCCTGCCTCGAGCTCGGCGGCAAGAACCCGATGATCGTGCTGCCCGACGCCAACCTCGACGACGTGGTGAAGGGCGCGTTGTTCGGTGCCTTCGGCAACACCGGGCAGATCTGCATGCACATCGAGCGGATGTATGTGCACGACACGATCTATGAGGCGTTCAAGGCGCGGTTCAAGCAGGAGACGGAGAAGCTGGTCGTGGGTGCGGCGTACGACTTCGGGCCCAATGTGGGTTCGCTGATCAGCGTCGAGCACAAGGACCGGGTCGCTTCGCACGTCGCCGATGCGCTCGAGAAGGGCGCGACCGTCGTCACCGGCGGCAACGAGCGCCCTGACCTCGGCCCGGCGTTCTTCGAGCCGACCATCCTCGAAGGCGTCACCCCGGAGATGTTGGCGGGGCGCACCGAGACCTTCGGTCCGGTGGTCGGGCTCTACCGCTATTCCACCGAGGATGAGGCGATCGAGCTCGCCAATGCCACCGACTACGGCCTCAACGCCAGCGTCTGGGGCGGGGACCTCGACAACGCCGTCCGGGTCGGCCGGCGCATCGAGTCCGGCAACGTCAACATCAACGACATCCTCGCCACGGCGTACGCCTCCAAGGGCACCCCCTCCGGTGGCGTCAAGCAGTCCGGCGTCGGTGCCCGCCACGGCGACCAGGGTCTGCTGAAGTACACCGACTGCCAGAACGTCGGCATCCTCAAGAAGCAGGTCATGGGCGCCCCCGACGGCGTCCCCTTCGAGAAGAACGTCGAGCAGCAGATCAAGGGCCTGGGCATCATGCGCAAGCTCGGGATTCGCTGACGCCCGGCTCCTGTTCGTTCCGCACAGGCGGGGAAACGAGCACTTCGATACTGAAACTTCAGTAACGAAGTGACGAGATCCCCCACGAAGTCGTGGGGGATCTCGCGTTTTCGGAGGTTCAGGCGAACTCGAGACTGCGCTTGGCCAGCCCCATCCAGTAGCCGTCGATCCGCTGCTCACCGGGATCGTCCGACTTGGTGGCTGCGCCGAGGGAGACGAAGAGTGGCGTGTAGTGCTCGACGGTGGGGTGGGCGTAGGGCATGCCCGGAGCGCGCTCCTTGAAGCGGGCGAGCTCGTCGATGTCACCCCTGGCAAGAGCCTCGGAGGCCCACACGTCGAAGTCCTTCGACCATCCCGGCGCGGTGGCATCGATGCGCCAGTCGCGGAGGAACGGCAGGCCGTGCGTGAGGAAGCCGGAGCCGATCACCAGCACGCCTTCGTCGCGCAGCTCGCGCAGACGCATCCCGAGCCCGAGCAGGCGATAGGGGTCCTGGGTCGGCAACGACATCTGTACGACGGGGATGTCGGCTCCGGGGTACATGATTTTCAGAGGCACCCACGCGCCGTGGTCGAGGCCGCGGCTGGTGTGTTGGTGCACGGGCTCGGTGTCCGGCATCAAGCCGGCGATCCGGGTCGCCAGGGCGGTGGAGTCGGGCGTTGCGTAGGTCATCCGGTAGTACTTCTCGTCGAATCCACCGAAGTCATAGACCAGCGGTGCCTGCGAGGCGGTCAGGCTGACCGGTGCCGACTCCCAGTGTGCCGAGACGATCAGGATTGCTTTGGGGCGAGGGAGGTCGTGTGCCCAGGCCGCGAGCTCACTCGACCACAGCTGGTCATCGAGCAGCGGTGGTGCGCCGTGGCCGATGTAGAGGGCGGGCATCTTGTTCATGGGTTCAGCATAGATCGCATAAGTTGAAGAATCAAGTGAATGGTCAACCGTCGACTGCAATTGCCGTCTCGGCCGACCAGAAGTGCAATCTCGACCGACCAGAAGTGCAATCTCGGCAGGCGGGAGGTGTCACCTCGGCCGGGGTTAGGGTGGCGGCCATGAGCGCGCTGGGAGCACTGGTGGAGAAGGGTCTGGTGGCTCCGGACTGGGCGGAAGCGCTGGCGCCTGTGGACGAGCAAATCACCCGGATGGGTGCTTTCCTGCGAGAAGAGGTGGCTGCCGGGCGTGCCTACCTGCCTGCCGGCGACCACATCCTGCGCGCCTTCCAGCGGCCGCTCGCCGAGGTTCGGGTGCTCGTGGTCGGACAGGACCCCTACCCGACGCCCGGGCATCCGATCGGGTTGAGCTTTGCGGTGGCGCCCGACGTACGCCCGGTCCCGCGCAGCCTCACCAACATCTACCAGGAGTTGCGCACCGACATCGGCGTCGAGACGCCGGCGCACGGCGACCTGTCGGACTGGGCAGATCGGGGCGTGATGTTGTTGAACCGGTCGCTGACCGTGCGGCCCGGAGAGCCCGCCTCCCACCGGGGCAGGGGATGGGAAGCCGTGACGGGGCAGGCGATCACGACGCTGGCGAACCGCGGCGGGCCGTTGGCGGCGATCCTCTGGGGGCGTGACGCACAGTCGCTCAAGCCGTTGCTCGGCCCGGTGCCGTACGTCGAGTCGGCCCACCCCTCGCCGTTGTCGGCGTCGCGTGGATTCTTCGGGTCCCGGCCGTTCTCGCGGGTCAACCAGTTGCTCATCGACCAGGGCGGACAGCCGATCGACTGGCGTCTCGGGTAGATCCGAGGCGCCGCCAACCGGACCGCATCAGGTGGCAGCGGGGCGCTGGAGACGATCGAGGAAGGCGACCAGAAGCGCTTCGCGCATCGCTGGTGCAGCGACGTCGAGGAGCGCATTCACCTCCGCCATTCGGGTAGGCAGCGCCAATTCGCCTCTCGGTGATGCGCCGACCAGGCCGGACGCGGCGAGCAGACCGTCGAAGTCGGCGTCCGAGAGCGTTGCCGGATCGAGTGCCTCGATGAAGCCCACCACGTCAGGATCCACGCTCACCGGCCCGGCGGCCACCGCACGCTCCACCGCAGAGGTGAGAGCGGCAAGGAACTCGTCGACCGACGGCAGGATCGCTGCGCTCACCGAGAGGTGCAAGGTCGGGGGAGCGCCGGCGTACGACATCTGCGGTTGGGCATACCAGCCGGACTCGGCGAGTTCGTCGCAGACGGTGAATGGATCGCACGAATCGCTGCAGGACAAGGCGATCAGCGTCGAATCGGGTGCGGCGACGACGGCGAGTTCGGGAATCTCGGCGATGCCGGCGACAATCCGGTCGACGGCCTCGAACACTTCGCCGGTCAGTCGGAGATAGCCCTCCTCGCCCAGCGTGCGCACCACCGACCACGCCCCGGCAAGGGGGCCGCCGGACTTCGTCGACTGCATGGTGGAGTTGAGCATCGTGTAGCCCGGCCAGGCAGCGCTCGCGAAGTACTGCGGCCGGCGCAGCGTCGAGTCCCGGTGCAGGAGCAACGAGGTGCCCTTGGGGGCGTAGCCGTACTTGTGCAGGTCCACCGAGATGCTGGTGACACCGTCGACAGCAAAGGTCCACGGCGGTACGTCGCGACCCAGCCGGGCGGCGTACGGCAGCACCCAACCACCGATGCACGCGTCGACGTGGCAACGAATTCCGCGGTCAGCCGCGGCCGCGGCGATCGCCGGCACCGGGTCGACGACTCCATGGGCGTACGACGGCGCGCTGGCGACGACCAGCACCGTGTCGTCGTCGATCGCGGCAGTCATCGCCTCCGCATCGGCACGGAAGTCCGGGCCGGTCGGCACGATCACCGGCTCGACCCTGAAGTAGTGCGCGGCCTTGTGGAACGCGGCGTGCGCGGTGGCCGGCAGCACCATCCGTGGTCGGGCGACCTCGGGTCGAGAGTCGCGGGCTGCCTGCACGGCCAGGAGCACCGACTCGGTGCCGCCCGACGTCACCGAGCCGACCACGGTGTCAGGCGCGTCGAGCAGCGGCGCGGCGAACGCGACCAAGTCGTTCTCCATGCGCAGCAACGACGGGAATGCGGTGGGATCGAGCCCGTTCGACCCGGCGTACGCCGCGACGGCAGCTCGTCCGACCTCGTCGACGTGCGCGAGACCGGAGTCGTAGACATAGGCCAGCGTGCGCCCGCCCAGGACGGGTAGGTCGTCGGCCTGCTGGTCGCGCAACAGTGTCAGGACGTCGTCGGGTTTCACAGGTCCTCCTCAGAGAGCCGATAGCGGAAGAGCCACCACAGCGAAGCAAACACCAACACCGCGGGCAGAGCGGACATCCCGAGCACGATCGCCGTCAACGCGGAGTCGGGTTGCTCCGCGCTGCCGGTCGTCGACGACTGGTAGTCGCCGAGCGCGAGGGCAATGGCGAAGACCCCGGGGCCGAGCGCCATGCCCAAGGTCTCACCGGCGGTCCAGATGCCGGTGAACACCCCGGCCCGGTTGCTGCCGGTGCGGGTGGCGTCGGCGGCCGCGACATCGGGCAACATCGCCATCGGGAACACCTGTGCGCCGGTGTAGCCGACGCCGACGATGGCGACGGCCACGAAGATCAGCCAGTTCGGGGCGTCCGGTGCGACCACGACCAGCGCTGCACCACTGCCGAGAATCACCGTTGCGGTGAGGTAACCGCGGCGCTTGCCGACCTTGGTGCCCCAGCGTGCCCATGCCGGCGTCAGCACGAGCGCCGGCCCGACGAAACAGACGAACAACACCGAGGCCGCACCGGCGCTGTCCAACACCTCGCCGGCCAGGTAGTCGACACCGGCGAGCATGCAGCCGACCGCCAGTGCCTGCAGGACGAACGCGGTCAGCAGCAGCCGAAAGTCGCGGACGCCGGCGACGATCCGGAGTTGGTCACGCAGCGTGCCGGTGCCCGCCGCGACCGCGTGGTAGGTCGGGCCACGCGTGCCGACGTACGCCCCGACGATGCCGACGAGGATCAGCAGCGCCATCAGGACGCCCATCGCGCGGTAGCCTTCGCGGCCACCGATCGCGTCGCGCACGGCCGGCGCCGACGCCCCGGCAACCAAGATGGTGAGGGCCAGCACCGCCACGCGGGACGACATCATCCGGGTGCGCTCGTCGTACGAACTGGTCAGCTCGGCCGGCATCGTCACGTAGGGAACCTGGAAGAACGCGTACGCCGTTGCGCAGGCCACGAACGCGACCAGCACCCAGGTCGCGTCGAGAGCCACCGAGCCGGTCGCGGGGCCGGCGAAGAGCACCGCGAACGCTGCCGCGAGGGCGAGACCGCCCCGGAGCAGCCACGGACGGCGAGGGCCGCGCGGGTCGACCGTGCGGTCACTGATTCGGCCGGCGATCGGGTTGAGTACGACGTCCCACGCCTTGGGGAGGAAGACGATCAGTCCGGCCCAGAGCGCTGCGACGCCGAGTTGGTCGGTGAGGAAGGGCAGCAGCATCAGCCCGGGCACGGTGCCGAAGGCGCCGGTGGCCACCGACCCGGTCGCATAGCCGAAGCGTGTCCCACGGGTGAGGGTGCCGGGAGCCGAGGCCATGGGGCGCAGGCTACGGCGTCGCGCCGGTGTCCGGGGCGGTTTCGGGGAGGAGGAGTGGTCCCGACGTACGCGACCCCGAGTTCGACGTACGCAACTTGCAGTTCGGGGGAAATGAGGGTCGGGCGGGGGTTTGCCGGGGTGGAGGAGTGGGAAGGGGCCGAGTCGTGCGTGTGCCCATTCGGGGGTGCACACGAGCTGAGGAGCGCACATGTCCGACGACCAGTCCGTCAGTGGCCACACCCTTCACGGCGGTCGACCGATGTGGGAGGTGCGCCCCGGTCCGGTCACCGGCGGGCGTGCAGGCGGTGAGCCGGAGACGCCTCCGCAGATCGGTGACACCCAGCAGATCCCGGTCGTTCCGACGGCGCCCACCGCAGACGCCGAGCAGGCGCAGGCCTCCGAGCCAGCTCCGCAGTGGGCGGGTCACCCGGGCCAACAGGCCGAAACGGTTGCGCCGGAACAGGCTCAGCCGCAGGCGACGTGGAACGGGCAGCAGGCGTCCCAGGGTCTCGCCCAGGCGACGCCTCAGTGGGACGCCGCGGCCGGGCAGGCGCAGCAGTACGCCGCCCGGGCCCAGGCACCGGGGGAGGGCCCGCCGATGTGGAACGAGGCTCCGGCGACGGCCGCGCCCGGCCCCGCTGGGCCGTACGCCGACCAGCTGATGCAGATGACGTCCCCGGAGCAGGCCGGACAGCAGTGGCCGGGACAGCACCAGCAGCCCCCGGCGCCGTACGCCGAGCAGCAGTTTCCCGGTGCGCCGTCCGCCTCGACGCCGTACGCCGAGCAGCAGCTTTCCGGTGCGCCGTACGGCGGTCAGCAGGTGGCGATGCAGGCCCCCGAGATGGTGCCGGCGCGCGTGCCCACCGCCCAGGACTTCTTGCAGGGACGGCACCAGGCGATCGACATCGGGCCCGCGAACTGGGGCTGGCGCGGGTGGATCCGGCGCTGGTCGTTCGGTCTGATCAAGCCGAAGATGGGGGTCAAGGAGCGCGAGCACCGTGAGGCGCGGGCGTCCGTGCAACGGTCCTTCTCAGGGCCACGGACGATCGTCTTCGCCAACCCCAAGGGCGGTGCGGCCAAGACCACGAGCGTGCTGGCGGCCGGCTTCACCTTCGGCACCATCCGCGGCGGCGGTGTGGTTGCGTGGGACAACAACGAGACCCGAGGCACGCTCGGCATCCGCGGCGAGCGCGCCAACCATCAGAACACCACCCGCGAACTGCTCGACGACCTCGAACGGTTCAGCGACGTCTATGAGTCGCGGATCGGCGACCTCGGCGCGTTCGTGCGCTCGCAGGGTGACGCGCACTTCGACGTGCTCGCCTCCGACGAGCGGGCCGACGTCACTGGACAGATCAAGGCCTCCGACTTCGGTGCGGTGCATCGACTCCTGGAGCGGTTCTACCACCTGATCCTGGTCGACACCGGCAACAATCTGCGCGCCGAGAACTGGCTCGCCTCCGCCGAGGCCGCCGACCTGATCGTGGTCACCTGCACCGTGCGTGAAGACACCGGCTACAGCGGTCTGTGGATGCTCGACGCACTCGCCGACGCGGGACATGCCGACCTGAAGTCGCGCACGGTCACGATCCTCGCCGACCCCTCACCCTCCGTCGACGCCCAGTTGGCGGCCGACCTGGTCGACGTCTACTCACAACGCACGCGGGCCGTCTTCCGGATCCCCTACGACCCGGCGCTGGTGGCCGGTTCGGTGGTGCAGTACTCCCAGCTCTCCGAGGACACCCGGACGGCGTGGCTCAAGGCGTGCGCCGAGATGGCCCGCGCTCTCTGAGGCGCGACACGCCGTGAGGCACGCCTTCGATGTGCGCTCGGGGTCGTGATCGCGAAGATCTCCAGCCCTGGGCGCACATCGAACAGGCGCCGCTACGTGATCCCGGCGTGGCGGCGTACGACGTCAGGGCGCCAGTGAGCGCGAGGAGCCCGAGCCGTAGCGGCGCTGCCGGCTGGAACCGATCGACTGGGCGGCGTCGGGTGCGTCGGGAGCCGGTGGTCTCGAGACGCTCGTGCCTCGCTCCTCAGCCACCAGGGTCGGGGCGTCAGGGGCGCTCGACCACTGCTTGATCCAGGCGCCGAGACGGGGCCAGGTGGTGTGTCGGGCGGCCCGGCCGGTGAGCATGCCCAGGTGGCCGCCCGGAACCACCTCGAAAACCACTTCGGCACTGCTGAGCAACGGCACCACGGCCCGGACCGCCTCGATCGGGGCGATGCCGTCGGTCGCGCCGGCGAAGACCAGCACCGGGTGGCGCAGGTTGCTCAACTCGATGCGTCGATCGCCCATCGTGAAGTGGCCTCTGACCAGCTCGTTGCGCTTGACGAAGCGGTGGTAGAGCTGGCCGAAGGTGCGTCCGGGGTAGGCGATCATGTCGGCGGTGAAGGCGTCGACCGCCTCGATCTGGGCGAGGAAGTCGGTGTCGTCGAGTTGTTGCAGCTTGACGATCGGCTTGGTGAGCAACTTCTGGGCAGCAGTGAGCTGGAAGGCCCACCGCACCAGCGGCTTCGGTGCGCCGCCGAGGGCCCGGTAGACCCGGGTGACGGGTCCGTCGCCGGACTTCATGCCGCCCCAGGTGCCGTCGGTGAAGTTGAGCAGGGGACGCAGCGGCGCGATCATCGGCACCTTGGAAGTGTCGAACGGTGACCCGATGACGGTCATCGAGGCGATCGGCAGGTCCGCGTCGTTGGCCGCGGCCAGGGTCATGAAGATGCCGCCGAGCGACCAGCCGACCACGTGCACGGGGCGACCGCCGGCGTGCGCGGAGACCTGCCGGATCGCCTCCGGCACGACCTCCTCGATCCAGTGCTCCATGCCGAGCGCGCGGTCGCGGAAGGACACCTCGCCGTACTCGACCAGATAGGTGCGGTGCCCCTCGGTGACCAGAGTCTCCACCAACGAGCAGCCGCGGCGCAGGTCGAAGCAACTCGACGGCGCGGCGAGCGGCGTGACGAGCAGCACCGGGTCGCCCTCTTCGACTGCGGTCCCGGCCGGGCGGTAGTGGTAGACCTGCCGCAACACGCCCTCGTCGATGAGGGTGCGTGGCATCTTGCGCAGGTCGGCGACTCCCCCGTAGAGCAGCTTCTGTGCCACGTTCCCGGCGGCAGCCACCACCTGATCAGGCTTGGGGAGGAGATCCATGCAAGGAAAGTACCTCAGCGAGCTGGTGGTGACAGGTGCGTTGGTCACATCCGGATGCCGTGCCTGTGTGGCCCGATGAACACGGATGGGCTAGTACTGGAGACATGAAGCTGCGCACCCTCGTCAGCGCCGGTCTTGCCGGTGTCGGTTCCGTTGCGGCGTACGACGTGTTGCAGCGTCGCCACGCGATCTTGCGGAACTTCCCCATCGTGGGACACTTCCGCTATCTGTTGGAGACCTTCGGCCCCGAGCTGCGGCAGTACATCGTCACCTCCAACGACGAGGAGCGGCCGTTCAGCCGCGACCAGCGGACCTGGATCTATGCGAGTTCGAAGCTCGAGAACAACTACACCGGCTTCGGCACCGACAACGACGTCGAGAACGAGGTCGGTTATGCGATCGTCCGGCACCGCACGTTTGCCGAGGTGCAACCGACGACGCATCCCCACGGACACGAGGAGGGTGCGCAGATCCCGAGCGCCAAGGTGCTCGGCGAGGCACGTGGGCGCCGGCACGCGTTCCGACCGTCCTCGGTGGTCAACATCTCCGGGATGAGTTTCGGGTCGCTGTCGGGCAATGCGGTCGTTGCCCTCAATGAGGGTGCGGCGCAGGCAGGATGTCTGCAGAACACCGGGGAGGGTGCGATCTCGCCGTACCACCGCCGTGGTGGTGAGTTGATCTTCCAGGTCGGCACGGCCTACTTCGGTTGCCGCGACGAACAGGGTCGCTTCGACCTCGCCCGCCTCAAGGATCTGGTCGCCTCGGCGCCGGTGCGGGCGATCGAGATCAAGTTGTCGCAAGGGGCCAAGCCAGGGCTCGGTGGGATGCTCCCGGGCGCCAAGGTGACGTCGGAGATCGCCGAGATCCGCGGCATCCCGGTCGGCAAGGACTGCGCCAGTCCGTCGCGGCACAGCGCCTTTCGCGACGTCGACTCGATGCTCGACTTCGTCGAACTGCTCGCCGCCGAGACCGGTCTGCCGGTCGGGGTGAAGTCGGCGGTCGGGGAGACCGGATTCTGGGGCGACCTGGCCGACGCGATGGTCGGCGGCGCCCGCGGTGTCGACTTCGTCAACATCGACGGTGGCGAGGGTGGAACCGGTGCCGCCCCGATGGTCTTCAGCGACCACGTGGCCTTCCCGTTCCGGGTCGGGTTCACCGAGGCCTACCGACGTTTCGCCGAGGTCGGTCTCACCGACGACATCACCTTCATCGGAGCCGGAAAACTAGGTTTGCCCGCCAACGCGCTGGTCGCCTTCGCGCTCGGCTGCGACATGGTCAACGTCGGGCGGGAGGCGATGATGGCGATCGGCTGCATCCAGGCCCAGCGGTGCCACACCGACCACTGCCCGACCGGGGTGGCCACCCAGAACAAGTGGCTCGAGCGCGGCCTCGACCCGACCCTCAAGGCCGAGCGCTGTGCCAACTACGTCCGTTCCCTGCGTCGTGACCTGCTGAAGGTCTCCGAGGCGGTCGGCGTGCACCATCCCGGCCTGCTCACCGTCGACGACATCGACCTGGTCACCGGCACCCGCAGCTATGCCTCCCTCGGCGAGGTCTACGGCTACCGCCCCGGCTGGGGCACGCTCGGGCCCGACCTGCGGAGCGAGGTCACCCGCCTGATGCTCCCCGAGGTCGAGCCCTCCGCCTGACCCCCGTCGAGTACGCGCGTCTGGTCGGTCGAGTGCGCGCGTCTTGCCGCTCGAGTGCGGGCAAACGGTCGGTCGAG
>JBEBTI010000102.1:0-10947 GCA_040393845.1 Nocardioides daejeonensis | reverse complement strand
GAGCTGATCGCCGCCGTCCCCCACCTGCTCGGATTCAACGCCGAGGAGTCGATCGTGTTCGTCCCGCTACGCCCCGACCTGACTCTCGCCCGCGTCGACCTTCCCACCACCGCCAGCCAACGCGACGAGGTCTGGGACGCCATCCGTGGCGCCTTCAGCCGCTACGCCCAACCCGGCGCCAGCGTCGCCATCGTCTGCATGACCCACGACCAGCGGGCCGCTGAACTCGTCGGACGCGAGTTCGCCGTCCGACTCGCCAGCATCGGCATCAACGGGCCCCTGACACTGTCGGCCGACGATACCCACTGGTACGACCTCGACAGCGGCGACTTCGGCCCCCAAACAGACGGCGCCCGCGATGAGCTGGCCGCCACCACCGTCCTCGCCGGGCGAGCACAACCGGTCAGCAACCGTGACGTGCTCGCTTCGTCGCTTGCCGGTGATCGTGCCCCGGTCGCACAACTCCTTCCCGAGACGCTGGACGAGTCCTCTCAGAGCACGCCGCAGCACGAACGGTCGTGGGCACGCGGGCGACTCCAACAGTTCCACGCGGATGGCGTCCAACTCACCGACACCGACGCGGCACGTCTCCTCGTGGCCATCGAGTCCATCCCCATCCGCGACGCCCTGTGGAACGACATCGGCCGCGACAACGCGGCCTCGCACGTCGCGCTGTGGACCGACCTGACCAGCCGTGCACCCGACGACGTACGCGCCGCCCCTGCCTCCCTGCTGGGATTCGCCGCCTGGCAGAACGGGAACGGCGCCATGGCCTGGTGTGCCCTCGACCAAGTCCCCAGGAACAAGCCGTACGCCCTCGCGAACCTCGTGGCCGCTGCCATCCAGACCGGTATGCACCCCCGCGAATGGGAAGCAGCCAAGGCCGACCCAACTCAGCGGGCCGCAGAGGCTCTCATCGCGCATCAGCCGACAGCTGAACGCGGTACAACTCGACCCGCAATGGGGATGTGAGATCTCAACATGGACGTCTCGTCCCGTCGCCGGCCGCCCGCAAGTCTTTTGGAGCGTACATTCGCGCGTCTCGTGCCGAGTCGCCGTCCTCTCGCTGAGCCAGTCACCCAGCTCGACCTGGTCCCCGACGCCGACGTGGCGATCGGCCAAGCTTGAAGGGCCTTACGCTTATCGCCTGCGCGAGGCTCATGGTCGTAGATTTGAACCGGAACCCTCTGGACGCCATCAGGGCATCGCGGCTACGACGGTTTCGGGCCGAAAGCTACCGATTCACTCGGTGTGGTGAGGGATTCGCCCTCGCTTCCAACCTCAGGATACCCGTTGACTGCCGAGTAGAACGGACCCAATCTGGACAGTTGATGGACAGGGGTTCAATCTGCAGAGAAGGCGACGAACGCTCACTACTCCGGCTAGGGCGCCTGCCGTCTCGGCATCGCCCCCAACATCAGGACCGCTGCAACCGCAGCCAGCCCGGCGAGCACCAGGAACGCGTCGGCATACGAGCCCAGTAGGTGCGCCAGCGCGGCGCCCGCGAATGGTGCAAGAGCAGACGCAGCCAGGGCGGGTGCGGTGAGGACGCCGTTGAGTCTTCCGTAGGCAGCCGGCCCCCATCTGTCCGTTACGGCGGTGGCTTGAACCAGCGTGTAGATGCCCCTGGCCAGGCCGAGGACCATGCCGAGGACGATCAGCAATCCAACGGAGTACGGCGCTACCGCAAGTGCAGCGGTACCGAGAGCCACTGCAGCCAGCACGATGACCCCGCGGGCTGTCACTGACGTGGCCGCGGCGAACCGCGCGTACCCCAACCGCCCCGCCACCTGTCCGACTCCTCCCAGCCCAAGTGCGATGGCTGCGAGATTCCGGCTCATGCCCTGCTCAACAAGCATGGGCACCATGTTGATGACCACGGCGAAGACGGTCAGCGCGGTCAGCGCGTTGGCGATCGCGAGGAGCACGAACGGCACGCTGCGAGCCACATCCGAGGCCTGCGTCTCCAAGTAGATCCGTTCGCGTGCGCCGGACGGTGACGGGACTTGAGTAGTTCGCCACGGGTGGTCCAGCCCCCACCAGTGCAAGGGGAAGGTGATCAGAACCAGGCCCGCGAGCAGCACCAGGTACGCCTGGCGCCACCCCAGCCAGTCCTCCAACCCGGAGGCAAGTGGCGCGAACACCGTGCTGGCCAAGCCGGCCACCAGGGTCAGGGTTGTCAGGGCGCGGACTCGCCTTGCTCCACCCCAGTGGGTGAGGGCTGCGAACGCCGGCGGGTACAAGGTGCCGGCCATGGCGACCCCGGTCAGAGCCCAGCCGATGTAGAACACTGGCAGATTGGGCGCGAGTGCGATCGTGGCCACGCCCGGGATGGCAATAAAGGATGCCGCAGTCATGACTTTGCGGGGGCCAAAGGCGTCGAGGTGTCGTCCGACCCAGATGCCGACACCGCCAGAGACGAACTGCGAGAGCGAGAAGGCGCCGGTGATTGCCGCACCGGACCATCCGGTGTCGGCGGTGATGGCACCTTGCAATGCCGCGAAGGCGTAGTACAGCACACCCCAGGAGACGATCTGGACGGTGCTGAGGACCGCGACCACGCGCCGCAGCCCGGCGCTGTCGAGTGCGCCGGGCTGTGGATCGACCGACTGGGCGTCGGTCCTGGCTTCGGTCATCCCGTGGTGCTTTCGCACCCGGTGACCGTGGTGGGCCTCACTGGGCGGAGCGGCCCAGGCTGATCAGTTCCGGCTGGGCAGCGGGGGCTCCGCAGCAGCCGCCGTCCGTCGCGACTGCATCGGGGGCATCGAACGCACCGGCGCCGTGGCAGACGCCGGTATCGGGGAGAACCAATTCCACCCGGCCGGCTGCTTCGAGGTCGCCGGCGAGCGCGGCGATGACGGAGCGGACCTGCTCGAATCCGGTCATGGCGAGGAACGAGGGGGCGCGGCCGTAGGACTTCATGCCGACCACGTAGAAGCCATGCTCGGGCTGGGCCAGTTCTTGGTATCCGTGTCCGGGGACGTCGCCGCAGCTGTGGTGGTCGGGGTGCACCAGTTCGGCCAGGAACCGTGCTGATCCGAGGGCGGGATCGAGATCGAGACGCACCTCGGAGAGGAAACTGAAGTCGGGACGGAAGCCGGTGACGACGATGATCTCGTCAACGCCTGAGACCTGTTGACCGTCGATGGAGCCGAGAGTGAGCCGTCCGTCATGCTGGGCCTCGACGGATTCGGTGCGGAACTGAGTCACGTTGGTGACCAGTCCACTGGTGGCAGCTGCTTTCGCGTCCTGTCCGAGCTTGCCGCGCTGTTCGAGCTGGTCGTTGTCGCCTCCGCCGAAGGCATCTCCGACGCTCGGGCGTCGCAACAGCCACGAGACACGGGTGGCGGAGTTCAGCTCGGCGAGCTGGGCCAGCCCGATCAGCACGCCTTGGGCCGAGGCGCCCTTGCCCGCCACCGCGACGTGCTTGCCAGCGTACCGCGCGGCGACTGCGGCGTCGGTGAAATCAGGAATCCCGTAGGTGATGCGGTCCGCGTGCTCGCGTTCTCCGCGTGCGGCGTAACCGTCGGCGCCCAGTGGGTTGGGGCTGTTCCAAGTGCCAGACGCGTCCACGACCGCGCTACCCAGAAGTCGCTCGTGGCCCTCGGGCCCGCGCAGATGTACCGCGAAGGGGTCGTTCTCTCGTCCGGAATCGACCAACAGGTCGCGTCCGGCGCGGCTCACACCGGTGACCTGCGTGTTGTAGCGCACGCTCCCGTTTGCAGAGGAGTCCAGGAGGTTGGCCAGCGGCTGGAGGTAGGCCTCGCGCCACTCGGCGCCGGTGGGGTAGGCGCCGTCGTCCGGAGCGCTCCAACCACCACTGGCTTCGAGAAGCCGACGAGCAGCAGGGTCGATCAGTTCGAGCCAGGAGGAGAAGAGCCTTACGTGACCCCACTCCCCCACGGCAGTTCCAGCATCAGCGCCGGCCTCCACGACGACGAAGTCTATGTCGCGTTCGGCGGCGTTCGCCGCCGCGGCCAACCCGATGGGTCCGGCGCCGATGATGATCACGGGTAGCTGCATCTCGAACTCCTCAGTCGTCTTGCATCGACGGGCGTCGATAGAGGAACAGTATCGACTGAGATCGATAGATGCAAGGTATTCTTCTGTCATGACCACTTCGTCGACCCCGGAAGCCCTCGACGCCGCTGCCTCCGCGACTGTTGATGGTCGCCGAGACCTGCCGTTGTTGGAGGAAAGATCTGGCCCTGCAGCGCTCAGCCTCGACCGAGCGAACGCGGAGCATTTCGCTGAGTGGTTCGCGCTGCTCGCCGACCCCACCCGGGTGCAACTGCTCCACACCCTGTCGACCGCACCCTCAGGTGCGATGCGGATCGGCGACCTGGCCGAAGCGCTCGGCATCAGTCAGTCCACCTGCTCTCATCATTGCCAGGTACTGAGGAAGGTCGGCTTCGTCGTGGTCGACAAGGTCGGGACCTCCAGCATGGTTTCGGTCAATCCTGCGTGTTGCACCGGGTTGCCGCATGCGGCCGACGTCGTCATGGGCACGCTGTCGGCACCGCCGTGTTGCCCCTCGGATCTGCCTGTCGATGTGGTCACACGGCCGGTGCTCGAGGAGGACATGGCCGCAGTGCTCGCCATCTATGCCGAAGGGCTCGCCACGCGCAACGCGACCTTCGAGACCGCGGTCCCCACCGCAGAACAGTTGCGCACCAAATGGCTCTCGGAGATGGCGTGGGTCGCCGAGCTCGATGGCCAGATCGTAGGTTGGACGGCGATCCAGCCCGCCTCGGATCGTGCGTGTTACGCCGGAGTGGGCGAGACCTCCGTCTATGTGACCGAGACGGCGCGCGGTCGTGGCGTCGGGAAGGCACTGCTGTTCACCCAGGTCACCGAAGCCGACCAAGCCGGACTGTGGACACTACAGACGTCGATCTTCCCGGAGAACCGAGCCAGCCTCGCGCTGCACCGCTCCGCCGGGTACCGCACCTTGGCCGTACGGGCTCGCTTCGCACAACTCGACGGCGTCTGGCGCGACACCGTCATGCTCGAACGTCGCAGCGACATCAACTGATCCGTTCGATGACGACACCACCGCTCCCCGACGAAGTGGCTGTCGCCGTCATCGGTGGCGGACAAGCAGGACTAGCCACCGGCTACTACCTGCATAGAGCCGGCCTGACGCCGAGCGAGGACTTCGTCATCCTTGACACAGCCGAACAACCCGGCGGCGCCTGGCCTCACATGTGGGAAGGGCTGCGCCTCTTCTCCCCCGCCACATACTCCTCACTTCCCGGGTGGATGATGCCGCCCTGGGACGACGCCACCCGGGGGTTCCCCACCCGCAACCACGTCGTGGACTATCTGAGGCGCTACGAAGAGCGCTACGAGTTGCAAGTTCAGCGACCCTGCCAGGTCACCTCAGTGGATCGGCCAGCCGACGCCAACCCGGCCGATCCACTTCTCGTCCGCACCACGCAGGGTGATGTTTCTGCGCGTGTGGTCGTCTCGGCTACGGGCACGTGGACCCGCCCCTTCTGGCCGCGCTACCCCGGCGCGGACGTGTTCGCCGGGCAGCAGTTGCACACCGTGCAGTACCGCTGCCCCCAGGACTTCACGGGACAGAGGGTCGCCGTCGTGGGTGGCGGCAACTCCGGAGCGCAGATCCTGGCCGAAGTCTCAGCGGTCGCCGACACCGTGTGGGTGACCAACCGGCCACCACAATTCTTGCCCGACGAGGTCGACGGCCGCGCCCTCTTCACTGCCGCGACTCAGCGAGTTCAGGCTTTGCGCGACGGCGCCAATCACCCGGGCGTCGGGGGCCTGGGCGACATCGTGATGATTCCCAGCGTTCGTGCTGCTCGGGAACGCGGCGCACTCCATGCACTCCCGATGTTCAGCCGACTGACGCCGACCGGCCTAGCATGGCCAGACGGCACACACCAAGACGTCGACGCCATCATCTGGTGCACCGGGTTCCGGCCCGCACTACGGCATCTCAGAGGTCTGCGTCTCGGAACCGCGGGCGGGCACTATCGCCTCGGCGGGCCAGCGGGCACTCAGTCGCTGGACGAACCGCGACTGCACCTGATCGGGTACGGCGACTGGGCTGGCCCAGCGTCAGCAACGCTGATTGGAGCTGGTCGGACGGCTCGCAACACAACCCGCGTCGTACTAGAGCAGTTGCACGAGTAACGCCCCCGCACACCTTGGGTGCGCCCCGGGGTCGTTCAGACCGTCGCAGGCGTTCGGAGACGATCCGCGAGCTGATCGAGCGCTCCGGGCACCAAGGCATAGAACGACCAGGTTCCCCGCTTGCTTCGCGTGAGCAATCCCGCATCAACCAGGATCTTGAGGTGATGCGACACGGTCGGCTGCGACAAAGCGACCGGCTCAGTCAGGTCACACACGCAGGCCTCACGATCTTCCTGGGCGGCAACGATCGACAGCAGCCGCAAGCGCGTGGGGTCGCCGAGTGCCTTGAACCTGGCCGCGAGCATCACCGCGCTGTCGACGCTCATCGCCTCGCCGACAATCGGCGCGCAACACAGGTCAACGGTCTCGATCATTTCAGTGGCCATGGCTCCAGTATGACCCATACATTGACAATCGTCGATGGACCGCTACTGTTTATCTAGATAGACGTTCATCGATGGATATGAACGCAGGGTGAACAACCCCGCGAACGCCAGCCGCCAAAGGACCACCGTGACTCAACAGACACAGACGCCGAGCAACCACACCGCCGTCGCCCAGAAGATGTCGACCCTCGACAGGTTCCTGGCCGTTTGGATCGCCATCGCCATGGCGGCCGGCCTCATCCTCGGACGAACCTGGCATGGACTCGTCGACGCCCTGGAGTCATTCACCATCGGATCAATCTCCGTGCCGATCGCGATCGGCCTGCTCGTGATGATGTACCCGGTCCTGGCCAAGGTCCGCTACGACGAGACCAGTCGAGTGACGGGCGATCGGCGCCTGCTCGGTGCGTCACTGGCGCTGAACTGGGTGGTCGGCCCTGCCTTGATGTTCACCCTGGCCTGGCTGTTGCTTCCTGACCTGCCCGAGTACCGCACCGGGCTGATCATCGTGGGCCTTGCGCGATGTATCGCCATGGTCATGATCTGGAATGACCTGGCCTGTGGCGACCGCGAGGCCGCTGCCGTGCTGGTCGCGATCAACTCAGTCTTCCAAGTCTTCGCCTTCGCGGCACTCGGCTGGTTCTACCTCCAGACCCTCCCCGGCTGGCTGGGCTTGTCGACCACGAGTGCTGAGTTCTCCATCGGAGCGATCACCGCGAGCGTGCTTGTCTTCCTCGGGATCCCACTGCTCGCGGGGTTCCTGACCCGCGTGGTGGGCGAACGGACCAAGGGGCGTGAGTGGTACGAGGAGAAGTTCATCCCGCGGATCAGCCCGTGGGCCCTCTACGGTCTGCTGTTCACGATCGTTCTGCTGTTCGCACTGCAGGGCGACGCGATCACCAGCAACCCGTTCGACGTCGTACGCATCGCGCTGCCGCTCCTGCTGTACTTCTCGATCACCTTCGTCGTCGGCATGTTCGTCGGCCACGCCCTGCGCCTCGGCTACGCCAAGACTGCAACGCTCGCCTTCACGGCGGCCGGCAACAACTTCGAACTCGCCATCGCCGTGGCCATCGGCACGTTCGGCGCCACCTCCGGCCAAGCCCTCGCGGGCGTCGTCGGCCCCCTCATCGAGGTTCCCGTCCTCGTGGGACTCATCTACGTGGCCCTGTGGTCGCGCCGCTTCTTCACTCCAGAGAGGGACCGCACATGAACACCCTTCACCAGGACGGCGTCGCCCCCACTGCGCACGAGGCAATCATCGACGACCTGGCCTATGCCTTCGAGGGAACTTTCGACCGCGCGCACATCGAACAAGCAGTGACGAGTGCTCGCGAAGCGCTCGAACCGAATGCGGCCATCCGCACCTACCTGCCGATCTTGGTACGCCGCTACGCCACCGAACTGCTGAGCGCGCAAGCCCAGGCTGACGGCATCCACCTCAAGGCTGTCCCGGAGATCTTGTTCGTCTGCGTCCACAACGCTGGGCGTTCCCAGATGGCCGCCGCCATCGCCGAACACCTCGCTCCCGGTCGTGTTCACGTCCGCTCGGCTGGATCGGCTCCGACCGGCCAGATCAACTCCCAGGCCGTCGCGGTCCTCGCCGAACGCGGCATCGACCTGACCACCGCCTACCCCAAGCCGCTGACCGACACGGTCCTACACGCGGCCGACATCATCGTCACGATGGGCTGCGGCGACACCTGCCCGATCTTCCCCGGCAAGCAGTACCTCGACTGGGATGTCGCCGACCCCGACGGAGCCACTCTCAACGAGGTCCGCGACATCCGCGACGACCTCCAAGGCCGCATCACCAGCCTCCTGCGCACTCTCGACCTCTGACCACGAAGGGCACCCACATGACCGCAACCATCCGCCCCAGCGTCCTCTTCGTCTGCGTCCACAACGCAGGCCGCTCCCAGATGGCCGCCGGATTCCTCACCCACCTCGCCGGCGACCGGATTGACGTCCGCTCAGCCGGCTCCATGCCCGGCAACCAGATCAACCCCGTCGCCGTCGAAGCGATGGCGGAGGTCGGCATCGACATCGCAGGCGAGCAACCCAAGAAGCTCACCGACGACGCCGTCGCCGCCTCCGACGTCGTCATCACGATGGGCTGCGGCGACGAGTGCCCCTACTTCCCCGGCAAACGCTACGAAGACTGGGTCCTCACCGACCCCGCCGGACAAGGCATCGAGACCGTCCGTCAGGTCCGCGACGAGATCAAGACGCGCATCGAGGAACTCATCAACTCCCTCGTCCCCGCCGGCCAGTAAGGGACTGCGGCCATGAGCAACGTACGTAACGTCATCATCATCGGGTCCGGACCCGCGGGCTACACCGCCGCGATCTACGCGGCCCGGGCCAATCTGCAACCCCTCGTCTTCGAAGGTTCCGTGACGGCAGGCGGTGCCCTGATGAACACGACCGATGTGGAGAACTTCCCCGGATTCCCCGAAGGAATCATGGGCCCGGCGCTCATGGACAACTTGCGCGGCCAGGCGGAGCGTTTCGGTGCTGAGCTCGTGGCCGATGACGTCACCGAGGTTGAGCTGACCGGTGACGTCAAGGTCGTTCGTCTCGCCGATGGCACCGAGCACACCGCCCGTGCCATGATCCTCGCGATGGGATCTGGCTATCGCAAGCTCGGCCTCGCGCGTGCTACAAGTCCCACCTGTGGCGCGATACCTGCGCCGACCTGGGCATCACGCCGAAGAAGACCCGGCCCTACCGGCCGCAGACCAACGGGAAAATCGAGCGCTTCCATCGCACCCTTGCCGAGGGCTGGGCATTCAAGAAGTTCTACAACTCCGAGTCCGCGCGGCTTGCGGCTCTGCCATCATGGCTCCACGAGTACAACCATCACCGACCCCACTCAGCGATCGGGAAGGTCCCACCATCACCAGGTTGGACAACCTGGCTGGGCATCACAACTAGCCCGGCGCCAGCGTCGCCATCATCTGCGTGAGCGACGACCTCGACAGCGGCGACTCCGGCCTTCATACCGAGGCTGCCCGCGATGAACTGGCCGCGACCACCGTCCTCGCCTGACGAGCACGGCCAGTGAGCCGTGACGCACTCGCGGCATTCCCGGGTTTCACTACAGCATTTGTTCCCCAGAGTGGGTACAATCGATGTCGTGAGCGACTCAACGGTGTCTCGGCTCGGCAGCCTGGCCGAACGACGCTGGGGCATGTTCACCACCACCCAGGCCGAGGCAACTGGGGTCTCGCGCAAGCAACTGGTGCGGATGACAGCGGGCGGGGTGCTCGAACGCCTGACCCAGGGCGTCTATCGGATGGCCGGCTCTCCCCCGCAGCATCACGAGAGCGTCTACGCAACTTGGCTGGCGCTGGGCGGCGCAACCTCTCGTCCGACCGAGGCTGGCGCACCTGCCCTGGTGGCGGCTGGGGTCACGGCTGCCGTGGTGCATGACACCGGCGACTTCTTCCTCGACGGCATCGACTTCATCGTCGGCTCCCGTAAGACCACCCGACTGCCCGACGTACGCCTGCGCATCCGTCCACTCACTCCAGTTGACGTCACTTCCGTGAACGGGCTGCCCACTCTCACGGTGGAACGCACCATCACCGACCTGCTCGATCTCGGCACCGACACCTCACTCATCGACGACGCGCTGCGGGAGGCCGCTCGTTTCGGCAAGATCACCGATCCGCGGCGGCTGAGGGCCGACCTGGCAGCAGCCCCTGCCCGACTCAGGGACGATGCAGGCGTTCTGCTCGACTCGCTGAACGAAGTCCTTGGCCCCAACCCAGATGCGGCTCTCCATGGGTGATGCGCAGGGGTACGGCGACTGGCGCGCTGTGGAGCTCGCGATCAAGGACGCCGCGAAGAAGGCCGGCCGCGAAGCCGGTGCCGGCGTCAGTGCAGCCACCGTGGATGCGCAGATCCGCCAAGCTCGCTACGACCGATTCCTGTCTCGCGTCTTCGCCGAGGGCGAGGCGACCGAGTGGATGCTCAAAGGCGGCATGAGCATGCTGGCCCGGGTGCCGCGATCGCGGACCACCAAGGACGTCGACCTCGCAGCCCGCGGAGCGGCTGACCTTGAGGAGGCTGAGCGGCAGCTGTCCGCACTGGTCGCTGTCGATCTGGGTGATCACCTGACGTTCCGTCTGACGAGGTCGCTGCCGACCGGCGCGGGCGAGAACCAACCCGGCCTGGCCACACGCCGTTTCATCTATACCTGCCTCGATGCCGACACCGGCGCGCAGATCGACACGGTCACCGTGGACGTCGTCGTGGGCCCTGAACCCATCGGCACTCCGGAGTACGTCGAACCGGCCAACCGTCTGCAACTGAAACGTCCGCTCGTCACTCACCCTACCGGCTGTTCCCGGTCGTGGATCAGATCGCCGACAAGGTCTGCGCGACCATGAGCACCGAC
>JBEBTI010000101.1:0-11030 GCA_040393845.1 Nocardioides daejeonensis | reverse complement strand
GTCGAGGTGGCCGACCTGGTCGTCTCCGCCAACGCTCACGTGATCGGGTCCTACCATTCGACGATCGACAAGGTGTCCGAACGCTTCCTGGGCAAGAACCAGATCGGCACCACCGGGCGCGGCATCGGCCCGGCGTACGCCGACAAGGTCAACCGGATCGGCGTGCGGATCGCCGACCTCTTCGACGAGGAGGAGTTGCGCACGAAGGTCGAGGCTGCCCTCGACATCCGCAACCACGTGCTGACCAAGGTCTACAACCGCCGCGGCATCGAGGTCGACGCTGTCGTCGAGGAGCTGATGCAGTACGCCGATCGTCTGCGTCCGATGGTTGCCGACACCTCGCTGCTGCTCAACCGGGCGCTCGATGAGGGCAAGACGGTGCTCTTCGAAGGCGCTCAGGCCACCATGCTCGACGTCGACCACGGCACCTACCCGTTCGTCACGTCGTCCAGCCCGATCGCCGGCGGCGTGTGCACCGGTGCGGGTGTCGGACCGACCCGGATCGATCGCGTCATCGGCGTCATCAAGGCCTACACCACCCGCGTCGGTTCGGGCCCGTTCCCGTCGGAACTGTTCGACGCCGACGGCGAGGCCCTGCAGCGGATCGGGGGCGAGATCGGTGTGTCCACCGGTCGCACCCGCCGGTGCGGCTGGTACGACGCCGTGATCGCGCGCTACTCCAGCCGGGTCAACGGGCTCACCGAGTTCTTCCTGACCAAGTTGGACATCCTCGACCACTGGGAGCGGATCCCGGTCTGCGTCGCCTACGAGATCGACGGCGTACGTCACGACGAGATGCCGATGACCCAGACCGAGTTCGCCCGCGCGACGCCGATCTACGAGTACTTCGAGGGCTGGAAGACCGACATCTCCGGCTGTCGGACCTTCGAGGAGCTCCCGGCCAACGCGCAGGCCTACGTGCGTGCGCTGGAAGAGATGAGCGGCGCCAAGTTCTGGGGTGTCGGCGTCGGCCCCGGCCGCGAGCAGACCCTCGTCGTACACCCCGACTGAGCCCCGCGAACAGGCAATAAAATCGCGCGAACAGTCACTCAAATCGCGCGAGTCGGCAACCGATCCTGACTTCATTGACGGCTCGGTCGATTTGAGTGACCGTTCGCGCACATCGCGGGTGGCCGTAGGATCTCGGCACGTGAAGACTCTCGTGATCGGCACTGGCGGCCGTGAGCACGCGCTCGCGCTCGCCCTCTCCCGCGACGACTCGGTGACGGAGGTCCACGCGGCACCGGGCAATCCGGGGATCGGCGCCTTCGCGACCCTGCACGACGTCGATCCGGGCGACGGCGCTGCGGTGGCCGCGCTGGTCACCGAGCTCGGCATCGACCTCGCCGTCGTCGGACCGGAGGCACCGCTGGTGGCGGGGCTGGCCGACGTGCTGCGCGCGGCCGGCACTGCGGTCTTCGGTCCGTCCGCCGCAGCGGCCCGGCTCGAGGGTTCGAAGGCCTTCTCCAAGGAGGTGATGGCGGCTGCCGGCGTACCCACTGCCGGGTCGCGCACCTGCACCACCACAGCCGACTACGAGGCCGCGCTCGACGCTTTTGGCGCGCCGTACGTCGTGAAGGATGACGCGCTCGCAGCCGGCAAGGGCGTCGTGGTCACCCTCGACCGTGCCGAGGCGTTGGCCCACGCCGAGGCCTGCGGCCGCGTGGTGATCGAGGAGTTCCTCGACGGCCCGGAGTGCTCGGTCTTCGTGGTCTGCGACGGCGATGTCGGGCGCCCGCTGCAGCCGGCTCAGGACTTCAAGCGGATCTTCGACGGCGGTCGCGGCCCCAACACCGGCGGCATGGGTTCCTATTCGCCGCTCCCGTGGGCGCCCGCCGATCTCGGCGCTCTGGTGGTCGCCCAAGTGGTGGAGCCGACGCTGGCCGAAATGCGCAGGCGCGGCACACCGTACGTCGGGTGCCTCTACGTCGGGCTCTCGCTCACCGAGGACGGCCCCAAGGTGATCGAGTTCAACTGCCGTTTCGGCGACCCCGACATCCAGCCGGTGCTCGCCCTGCTCGACTCCGGGCTGGGGGAACTGCTGCGGGCTGCTGCGCAGGGACGCCTCGCCGAAGCTCCCGAGCCACAGTTTCGCGACGGGGCCTCGGTCACGGTGGTCCTCGCCTCGGCCGGCTATCCCGAGTCGTCGTCCAAGGGCGACGTGATCACCGGGGTCGGCGCGGCGAACGGCGTCAATGACGTGGACGTGATCCATGCCGGTACGGCGTTGGCGGGCGACTCGCTGGTGACGGCCGGCGGGCGGGTGCTGGCAGTGCGCGCGATCGGGTACGACGTGGCTGATGCCCGTGCCCGCGCCTACGCAGCTGCCGATCTGATCACCTTCGACGGCATGCAGCGTCGCAGCGACATCGCTGCCGAGCCGCTCGGCGTGGTGGAAGGCGCTTCGCTCACGGAGTGAGGCACCGGCAGTGGCTGCCTGGTCGCGTCCGCTCCTGAGCGGTGGTGGGCCGGACCGCTCAGCGGCGTGGGAGAATCGACGTCGTGACCGTCCCGAATGTCCTCGCCACCCGCTATGCCGCCGCCGACCTCGCCGCGATCTGGTCCCCCGAGCACAAGATCGTCCTCGAGCGGCAGCTCTGGATCGCGGTGCTGAAGGCTCAGCAGGACCTTGGCATCGACGTGCCGGAAGGCGTGGTCGGTGCCTACGAGGCGGCCGTCGACCCGGTCGATCTCGACTCGATCGCGGCGCGTGAGCGGATCACTCGCCACGACGTGAAGGCGCGCATCGAGGAGTTCTGTGCGCTTGCGGGCCACGAACACATCCACAAGGGCATGACATCGCGGGATCTGACCGAAAACGTCGAGCAACTGCAGATTCGCCAGTCACTGTTGATGATTCGCGACCGCGCGGTGGCAACGCTGGCCCGGTTGGCGCGCCTTGCCGGCGAGCACGAGACCACCGTGATGGCGGGACGTTCGCACAACGTCGCAGCGCAGGCGACCACGCTCGGCAAGCGGTTCGCCACGATCGCCGACGAGATGTTGGTGGCGGTCACGCGCATCGACGAACTGCTTGCGCGCTACCCGTTGCGGGGCATCAAGGGACCGATGGGCACCGCGCAGGACATGCTCGACCTGCTTGACGGTGACGCGGCAAAGCTTGCCGGCCTCGAGACCCGCGTGGCTGCACATCTCGGGTTCGAGCAGGTGCTGACCAGCGTCGGCCAGGTCTACCCGCGTTCCCTCGACTTCGAAGCGGTTTCGGCGCTCGTGCAGCTGGTGGCCGGGCCCTCCAATCTCGCCACCACGATCCGGTTGATGGCCGGCCTCGAGCTGGTGACGGAGGGGTTCAAGGAGGGGCAGGTCGGCTCGTCGGCGATGCCGCACAAGATGAACACCCGCTCGTGTGAGCGGGTAAACGGTCTTGCGGTGATCCTCCGCGGACACCTGTCGATGGTCGGGGAGCTCGCCGGTGACCAGTGGAACGAGGGCGACGTGTCGTGCTCGGTGGTACGGCGGGTGGCCCTGCCGGACGCGTTCTTCGCCGCCGACGGGCTCTTCCAGACCTTCCTCACGGTGCTCGACGAGTTCGGCGCCTTCCCCGCAGTGATCCAGCGCGAACTCGACCGCTACCTGCCGTTCCTCGCCACCACCAAGGTGCTGATGAACGCGGTGCGCAACGGCGTCGGTCGCGAGGAGGCGCACGAGGCGATCAAGGAGCACGCGGTCGGTGTCGCTCTGGAGATGCGCAAGGGCCTTGCGGTGAACGACCTCTTCGACCGGCTCGCTGCCGATGCGCGTCTCGGTCTGAGCCGCGCCCAGATCGAGGCCCTGGTTGCGGATCCGATCGAGTTCACCGGCGCAGCGGTCGACCAGACCCGGGCCGTGGTGGCTGCAGTGGAGGCACTCGTCGCGCAGCATCCTGACGCCGCGGCATACGCCCCCGGAGACATCCTCTGACGCCCCCACGGTGACTGGACCGTCTCGGAAGAACGCGTCGAACTTCTGAGGCGAAGACCGGAGCGTTTTGGGCGGATTGGTGGATATGGTGACTTGGTTACCGTGACCCGAACTCGTGAGGAGGGGCGCGGAAGCGCCTACCAATCGTGAATCAAGACAACGAGCCGGACCAAACAGACGACCCGACCGACGACCACCTCGCACCACTCAAGACCTCGATCATCGACGAGGACGAGACCCACCCTGCCCTCGACTTCCCTGCCCTCGCCACCGAGACGGAGAACCGCGAGAGACCCATCGACAAGGTCGTCTTCGGGGTCACCGCGACCATCGCGATCATCTTCTTGGTCTGGGGATTCGTCGGAGCCGACTCCCTGAGCAACGCCTCGGGCGATGCGCTCGGTTGGACGATGCAGTACCTGGGCTGGTTCTTCGTGCTCACCGCCTCGGGATTCGTGATCTTCGCGCTGTGGCTGGCGCTCGGCAAGTACGGCACCATCCCGTTGGGGCGCGACGACGACGGTCCTGAGTTCCGCACGTCGTCGTGGATCGCGATGATGTTCTCCGCCGGCATGGGCATCGGCCTGATGTTCTACGGCGTCAACGAACCGCTCACCTTCTTCGCCGACCGCGGTGCTGGCGGACTGGCCATTCCCGGCACCCAGGGGCAGACCGAACTCACCAATCCTCAGGCGATGGACCTGGCCGAGCAGGCAATGGCCCAGACCCTGTTCCACTGGACGTTCCACCCGTGGGCGATCTACGCAGTGGTCGGGCTGACGATCGCCTACGGCGTCTACCGCAAGGGCCGCCTGCAGCTGATCAGTGCAGCGTTCGAGCCGCTGCTCGGTCGCCACGCGAACGGCCCGGCCGGCAAGGTGATCGACATCCTCGCGATCTTTGCGACGTTGTTCGGGTCGGCCGCCTCGCTGGGTCTGGGCGCACTGCAGATCAGCAAGGGTGTGCAGATCGTCGGAGACTTCGGCGAGCTGGGCAATGCAGCGCTGGTCGCGATCATCACGGTCCTCACGATCTGCTTCGTGATCTCCGCGGTCACCGGCGTCGCGAAGGGCATCCAGTTCCTCTCCAACGTCAACATGGTGTTGGCGCTGCTGCTGGCGGTCTTCGTCTTCGTCGTCGGCCCGACAATGTTCATCCTCAACATCGTGCCGTCGACGATGACCGAATACGTCAGCCAACTGCCCGAGATGGCCGGCCGCACCGAGGCGCACGGTGACTACACCGCCACATGGTTGTCCTACTACACGGTCTTCTACTGGGCTTGGTGGATCTCGTGGACGCCGTTCGTCGGCATGTTCATCGCTCGCATCTCGCGAGGACGCACCATTCGCCAGTTCGTCACGGGCGTGCTCCTGGTGCCGTCGCTGGTCAGCCTGGTCTGGTTCGCCATCTTCGGCGGCAGCGCGATCAAGTTCCAGCTCGACGGCACCGACATCTACGGCGACGGCAGCCCTGAGGCGCAGCTGTTCAACCTGCTCGAACAGTTCCCGCTCACCACGGCCGTCAGTGTCCTCGTGATGTTGTTGGTCGCGATCTTCTTCGTCTCCGGCGCCGACGCGGCCTCGGTGGTGATGGGTTCACTGAGCCAGGGCGGTGCGCTCGAGCCGCGGCGACTCCCGGTCATCTTCTGGGGCGTGGCCACCGGTGGCGTGGCGGCGGTGATGCTGCTGGTCGGCGGCACGACGGGTCTCGACGGTCTGAAGAAGATCACCATCGTCGCTGCGGTGCCGTTCGTCTTCGTGATGGTCGGCCTGTGTGTGAGCCTGGTGCGCGACCTGTCCCGAGATCCGCTGATGGTGCGCCGCACCTACATGCGCGAGGCAGTGAACGATGCCGTGATCACCGGCGTCACCGAGTACGGGGACGACTTCGCCATCGCGGTGACCCAGACCGAGCCGGTCGATTCGGCTGACTCCGCGGGTGACGGCGTCGCCCCCGACAGACCCGACGGATCGACGCTCTGACGGTTGCTCCCTGATCGGGCACCACCGCGCGCCGTACGACGTGGGTGGTGTCCGATCGGTGATTTCGGGATGGCCCGAACGGGTGAGGAGACTGGGGCGAACGGGCCCAATTCGGCGATTTGGGTCACATTGACCGGGCGAAGGCGCACCATGATCACGTTCGTGTGACATGGGAGGGAGACCTGTTATGAACGCTGTCAAGCGTGCCCTAGTGGCCATCACCATGATGGCCCTCACCGTGGGGTTGGCGTCGATGCCGAGCCTCACCACCGCCACCGCTGCGCCGGCCAACCCGGCTGCCTGCGCGTCGGCGAGCGCCGACGTGGTCACCGCATCGAATGCGGTGAGCAAGGCCAAGAAGGCGAAGAAGAAGGCGAAGACCAAGCTCAAGAAGGCAAAGAAGGCCGTCGCCAAGGCCAAGGCGAAGGTCCAGGTCAAGAAGGCCAAGGCCAAGGTGAAGAAGGCCAAGACCAAGTTCAAGAACAAGTCGGCCAAGCTCAAGCGCAAGAAGCAGGCCCGCAAGGCTGCCGTCAACCACAAGGCGACCGTGTGCGCCGACGCGCCGGCCACCAACCCGACGGCCTTCGACTTCGGAAGCCTGCTGGCCCTGCTGGCGCAGGCCGGTGGCACCGACGCAGGCCTGCCCGAACTCCCGGGCGGCACCGACGGACTCCCGCTCGATCCGGCCCAGTTGACCGGCCTGCTCTCGATGCTCTCCGGCAGCGGTGACCTGCCGCTCGACCCGTCGATGCTGACCGACATCCTCGCGGGCTTCGGTTCCTTTGACCCGAACAGCTTCGACCCGTCGATGCTGACGGGTCTGCTTGCCGACCTTCCGGGTGGCTTCGACCCCGCCGACCTGGCCGGCATGCTCGCCGGCGGTTTCGACCCGGCCATGTTCATGGACCTGTTCGCCACCGGCCTGGGCGCATTGACCGGCGGCGCAGACCTGCCGTTCCCGACCGACCCGGCAGCGTTCCTGGACCTGTTCCAGACCGGCCTGGGTGCGTTGACCGGACAACTTGACCCGGGACAGCTCGGTGAACTGTTCGGCCTGCTGGCGATGGCCGGCGGCTTCGACGGCGCCACCGACCTCGACCCGGCGCAGTTCCTCGGCCTCCTGACCGGGCTGTTCGACGGTGCGTTGCCCGCTGAGTTCTCGGGCGCCGGACTCGCGGACATGCTGGCCGGATTCAACAACCTCCCGAGCGACCCGCAGATGGTGATGGCACTCTTCGGTGGCATGTTCTCGCCCGACCAGCTGACCAGTCTCCTCAGCGGCGCGGCCGGCGACGACGTCCTCGGCTCAGCCTTCGCGACCCTGCTCGCACAGTTCGGCAGCTTCACCGGCGGCAACTTCGAGGTTCCCGAGCTCTCCCCGGCGATCCTGACCGATCTCGTGGAGAACCTGGTCGTGCTGGTCACCGACCTGCTCGGCGGCCTCCTCGGCGGTCTGCCCGGTGGCGGCGGTCTGCCCGAGCTTCCGGGGCTCCCCGGTCTCCCGGAGCTCCCGATCTGCGACGTGCTTCCGTTGCCGATCCTGTGCTCGTGACGATCACGCGCTGACAAACCACGATGGCCCCCGCTCCGCGAGCGGGGGCCATCGTCGTCCTGGCCGCGCTGCGGCCCACTGATCGGTCAGGCGGTGGGTCTGACGTCGAGCACCACGTCGAACTCCATCAGGCTGGCGCCGCTGGCCACCGGCTTGCCGTGCTCGCCGGCGTGGGCGGCCCGGGCGTCACCGTCACGCCATGCGGCGTACGACTCCTCGTCGTCCCACTCGGTGACCACGAAGTAGCGGTCCTCTCCGGCGGTCGGCCGCAACAGCTGGAAGCCGAGGAAGCCCGCGGAGTCCTCGACGGTGCCGGCTCGCGCGGCGAATCTGCGCTCGAGCTCAGCGTGAGCCTGAGGTGGGACGGAGATGGCATTGATCTTCACGACTGGCATGCCGTCCACCCTAGACCGGTTGCAGGGTGGGGGTCTCGCGCTGCGGACGGTTCGGCGGACGCCCGCCCAGCTTTCGGCTACTGTGGCCGCATGACTCGTTGGTTTGCTTATTTTGCGTCGGCTCTGGAGGGGCCGCCGCTCAACTGAGCGCACACCGACACCCTTCAGAGCCGCCGGGCGGAGAGCGATCTCCGCCCGTTCGCCATTTCAGGCGGGCTCTGACCGGAGTCCCGCCGCGACGGATGAGGAACTCCCGATGACCACCACCCCGCACAGCAGTGCACGGAAAGCGACCCAGGACCTGCGGGTGCGCAGCTTTTCCGCGCTGCCGGCCCCGAGTCGGCTGCGGGCCGAGACTCCGCTCGACGAGTCGCGTGCAACCACCGTCGCTCGCGCCCGAGGAGAGGTCAGGGCGATCCTCGACGGTCTCGACGACCGGCTTCTCGTGGTGGTCGGGCCGTGCTCGATCCATGACCCCGACGCCGGGCTGGAGTACGCCGCACGCCTTGCCGAGCAGGCTCGAATCCATGCGGAGCGACTGCTGGTCGTGATGCGCACCTACTTCGAGAAGCCGCGCACCACGGTGGGGTGGAAGGGCCTGATCAATGATCCGCACCTCGACGGAAGTCACGACATCGCCACCGGTCTGCGCACCGCTCGCCGATTCCTGGCCGACGTCACGGACCTCGGTCTGCCGGCGGCCACCGAGTTCCTCGAGCCGATCAGCCCGCAGTACGTTGCCGACCTCGTCAGTTGGGGCGCGATCGGCGCCCGCACCACCGAAAGCCAGGTCCACCGCCAGTTGGTCTCGGGTCTCTCCATGCCGGTCGGGTTCAAGAACGCCACCAACGGCGACCTGCAGGTCGCCCTCGATGCCTGCGCGGCCGCGAGCGCACCGCAGGCGTTCCTCGGCATCGACGCCGAGGGGCGTGCAGCGCTGGTGAGCACGATGGGCAATGCCGACACCCATCTCGTCCTCCGTGGGGGGTCGGACGGTCCCAACTACTCAGCAGCGCACGTGCGGGACGCGGCGGTCCGGCTGACCGACGCGGGCGTCACGCCGCGGCTGGTGGTCGACGTCAGTCACGCCAACTCCGGCAAGTCGCACCTGCGGCAGGCGGAGGTCGTGGGCGAACTGAGCGAGCAACTCGCGCTCGGCGACGACGCCGCCGACGCCGTGGGCGGTGTGATGCTGGAGAGCTTCCTGGTGGCGGGGGCGCAGAAGCACGACCCGACCGCGCAAGGTGCCGATGCCGCGCTGACGACCAGCCTGGTGCGCGGTCAGAGCATCACCGATGCCTGCATGGGTTGGCCACAGACAGTGGAAGCGCTCGCTCTGCTCGCAACCGCCGCGGAACGACGGGCCTCGGCACGTCGTACGGCGTGACCGTCTCGGCAATCCCTGTCCGTGGAACCGGAGAGGTCCCACGCACAGAGCCCAGGAGCGTCCGCGGACAGGGCAATGTCTGCCGGTCGGTGAACCTCTAGGCTGCCCCTGTGAGCGCAGATCTGAACATCCCCGCAGCAGCGGACATCCCGGGCACGACGCACCTGCACTCAGGGAAGGTGCGCGACCTCTACCGGATCGACGAGGGGGCGCACGCAGGTCAGCTGCTCATGGTGGCCAGCGACCGGATCAGCGCCTACGACTTCGTGCTCGACACGACCATCCCCGACAAGGGTGAGATCCTCACCCGGATGTCGCTGTGGTGGTTCGAGCAACTGGGCGTCGAGCACCACGTGCTGTCCACCGACGTCCCGGCCGAGGTCGCCGGCCGGGCGGTGATCTGCGAGTCGTTGGAGATGTTTCCCGTCGAGTGCGTTGCGCGTGGCTATCTCACCGGCTCCGGGTTGAGCGACTATCGAGCGACCGGCGCCGTCTGTGACGTGACACTGCCGGCGGGTCTGGTCGACGGTGACCGGTTGCCCGAGCCGATCTTCACCCCGGCCACCAAGGCCGCCGTGGGCGACCACGACGAGAACGTCTCCTTCGCCGCCGTTGTCACCGAGATCGGCGCCGACTCTGCCAACTCTCTGCGTGACAAGACGATTGACCTCTACGGTCGCGCCGAGGAGATCGCTCGTGAGCGGGGGATCATTGTCGCCGACACCAAGTTCGAGTTCGGGGCACGCGCCGACGGCACGATCGTGCTCGCCGATGAGGTGCTGACGCCGGACTCGTCCCGGTTCTGGCCGGCCGCGCAGTGGGAACCAGGTCGCACGCAACCGTCGTACGACAAGCAGATCGTGCGCAACTGGCTCACCTCTCCCGGTGCCGGCTGGGACCGGGCGGCCGGCACGCCGCCGCCACCGCTCCCCGACGAGGTGGTGGCGCTGACCCGCGCCAAGTACGTCGAGGTCTACGAGCTGCTCACCGGCACTCGCTGGTGACCTTCGACCTCGCCGTTCCCTTCCCGCAGCAGCCCGCGGATGTCTTCGCATGGCTGGCGGACCTGCGCAACCGACCGCTGTGGCAGTCGAGCCTGCGCGCAGTGCGAGTCGCCGGAGCCCCGCCGTACGGCGTCGGCACCCGTTGGGTCGACGTGACCTGGCCCGGTCCGTGCCCTCTGCTGGAGGTCACCGCGTTCGATCCGGGCGTCCGCTGGGCGGAACGCGGTCACTGGCACGGTGTGCTGGTCGACCTCGCGCTCGACTTCCGTCCTGACCACTCCGGCACAGAGGTCCGGGCGCGGATGACTCTGCGTGCCGACGGCGTGTGGCGGCCGGTCGGCTGGGCACTCGACCGGCTCGGGCCGGCGGCAGCGCGTGACGACCTGCGTCGCGCTGCCCGCGCGATGCCTGTGTCACTTCGATGAGCGACGGGTGGCCGGCCCACCGCAGTCGCTCGATAGGGTTCCCACGTGAGTGAGTCGCCCGGGGAATCCCTGCCTGTCGTCGAGATGTGGACCGACGGGGCGTGCAAGGGCAACC
This sequence comes from Nocardioides daejeonensis, assembly GCA_040393845.1. Taxonomy (GTDB): domain Bacteria; phylum Actinomycetota; class Actinomycetes; order Propionibacteriales; family Nocardioidaceae; genus Nocardioides; species Nocardioides daejeonensis_A. The sequence continues at coordinate 246 of JBEBTI010000101.1, read as the reverse complement.
CAGGAGTTGGCGGCTGGGGGGTGTTGATGCGCGCCGGTGAGTACGAACGTGAGCTCTTCGGCGGCGATCCCCTGACCACCAACAACCAGATGGAACTCCTGGCCGTCATCGAGGGCCTGAAGGCACTCAACAAACCGTGCGAGGTCACCCTCCACGTTGACTCGTCGTACGTCATGAACGGGATGAAGTCATGGATCCACGGCTGGAAGAAGAACGGCTGGAAGACCTCGGCCAAGAAGCCCGTCA
>JBEBTI010000100.1:0-11053 GCA_040393845.1 Nocardioides daejeonensis | reverse complement strand
GTGGTGCCGCCGGTGTAGAGCACGTAGAGGTCGTCCTCGGTGCGGCCGGTGATCTGACGCTCCGGCGAGGCAGCGGCCAACGCGGCGTCGTACTCCGGGCCGATCTCGATCACGTGCCGCAGTCCCGGCAGGTCGAGTTCCCGTACGGCGGCCACGTGCTCGGGTGCCACGACCGCGGCAACGCAGTCGGCGTTGTCGTAGAGGTAGGTCAGCTCGTCGCGGAGATACTTGTAGTTGATGTTGATCGGCACGGCGCGCGCCTTGAAGCAGCCGTAGAACGCGTCGACCCACTCGATCCGGTTGCGCGAGTGGATCGCGACGTGCTCGCCGGGCTTGACGCCGATGGACACGAGGTGGTTGGCGAACCGGGTGGCGCGCTCGTCGATCTCCGCGTAGCTGTGCTCGCCGTCGAGGGTGATGATCGCGGGACGGTCGGGAAGCGCATCGGCCATCGCCTCGAGGACATCGGCCAGGTTCAGTGGTCGGGGGGACGTCGTGGCGCCCGCGGGCGCGGCAGTGGCATCAGTCACAGGCAAAGCCTCCCGCTGGAACACGTTCCAGTCCAGCGACCGTCCCGAAATTGGGCCGACCGCCCCACTGTCACCACCGCGCCATGGGAAGAGGTGTCCCGGTCAGGTGGGCACTACGATTCACTCGTGAGTGAGATCCTCCTGGTCACCTGTTCCACGCTGCCGGACGGCGAACCCGGCGGGCACCTCCTCGTGGAGGCCCTGGCCGAGCGTGGGTACGCCGCCAGATGGGTGGTGTGGGACGACCCCGACGTCGACTGGGCGGGGGCCGCACTGGTGGCGGTGCGCTCGACCTGGGACTACGACACCCGTCTCGACGAGTTCCTCACGTGGGCGCGCAGGATCGAGGCCGAGGGAGCGCAGCTCCTCAACGGTGCGGAGACCTTCGCGTGGAACACCGACAAGGCATATCTGGTCGAGTTGGCCGCAGCGGGGGTGCCGATCGTGCCGACCCTGGTGGTCGACGGTGAGGAGGAGTTGCCCGCGGCGATCGCCGAGTTCGGCCGGGCCGTGGTCAAGCCCCGCACCGCGGCCGGCGGACGTGGTGTGGTGGTCTTCGACCTCGAGGCCGGTGGGCCGACCGACCTTGACGAGTCGGCCCTCGAGATGGGGCCGTGGGTGGTCCAACCGCTGGTCGCCTCGGTGCGCACCGAGGGGGAGTGGTCGGTGCACGTGCTGCGCGGCCGGGCGGTCTCGGCCACCCGCAAGGTCCCGGCCGAGGGCGACATCCGGGTGCACGAGGAGTACGGCGGCTCGACGGTCGCGGCCGAGGTCACGGCCGGCCACGGCGCAGTCGCCGAACGCACCGTCGCTGTTGCCGGCAACCTGCTGGGTCGCCGACTGCCCTATGCCCGCGTCGACCAGTTGCGGCTCGCCGACGGGACCCTTGCGGTGAGTGAACTCGAGGCGACCGAGCCCGGGCTCTACCTCGACGTCGTGCCAGCCAACGCTGCGCACTTCGCCGCGATGGTGGCGGCTCAGCTCGCCGCCGGCTGACCCGGGACCTTCGGGCACTGCTGGCGCGTGACCGTCGACATCCGGGGTACCTGTGCGCCATGGTGGACCGTATGGACGCAGCTACGGAGCGTTTGTCGGGTGTGAGCGGGGACGGGCCGGCTGGCCGCTCGCCCACGCTGATGCTGGTGGTGGCGACCGTCGGGTTCGCCATCAACTTCTGGGCGTGGGCGCTGCTCAGCCCCCTCGGTCCGAAGTACCGCACGTCCGGTGACCTCGGGGTGCTCAGCGAGTCCGACGTGGCCCTGCTGGTTGCGGTGCCGGTCGTGGTGGGCTCCTTGGGGCGCATCGTCGTCGGCGCCCTGACCGATCGGTTCGGCGGCCGGGTCATGTTTCCGCTCGTCTCGGCCGCGACGATGGTGCCGGTGTTGTTCCTGGCCTTCTTCGCCCTCGACTCCTATGCCCTGCTGCTTGTGGGCGGAGTATTCCTCGGCATCGGCGGCACGATCTTCGCTGCCGGCGTACCGTTCGTGAGCGCCTGGTTCCCGCCGCACCGCCGCGGCTTCGCCACCGGCATCTTCGGTGCGGGCATGGTGGGCACCGCGATCAGCGCGCTGACCACCGTGAAGATCTGGGACAACGTGGGTCATCGCGCGCCGTTCCTGCTGGCGGCCGCTGCACTCGCCGTCTACGCCGTCGTCGCGTGGCTGGTGCTGCGAGACGCCCCGGGACGCCAGGTCCCCACCACCGGCACCCTGACCAGGATGAAGGCGGTGCTGCAGTTGCCGGTGACCTGGCAGGCCGGTGCGCTGTACGCGGTGGCCTTCGGCGGGTACGTCGCCTTCTCGGTCTACCTGCCGTCCTACCTGATCACCGCGCACGACCTGGGCGTTGCCGATGCCAGCAACCGGATGGCGGGATTCGTCGCCGTGGCGGTGGTGCTGCGTCCGCTCGGCGGGTGGTTGTGCGACCGTTTCGACACCGTGTGGGTCCTGGCGGCCTGCTTCGCCCTGACGGCGCTGTGCGCGGGTGTTGCCGCGACCGATCCACCGATGGACCTGCGTGGCACGACGGCCTTCCTGCTGATGGCAGCCGCACTGGGAGCCGGCAGCGGTGCGACCTTCGCCCTGATCGCGCAGGCCACCGACCCGGCGCAGGTGGGCGGCGTCAGTGGCCTGGTCGGCGCCGCCGGCGGACTCGGCGGCTTCGCGCCGCCCCTGCTGATGGGCTACATCTACGGGCGCACCGAGTCCTACGCCATCGGCCTGTGGATGTTGTGCGTTGCGGCGCTGTTGCTGCTGGCGCTGACCTTGACACGGGTCAGAAAACTGCTCGATCTCCAACCCACACAGGAGGAAGCGGCGTGAACCAGCCCCCCGGCATGGACGGAGCGTTGTCCGACGCACTCGTCGGCACTCGCAGGTTCTTCACCAGGGGGGAGGTGAGCGCGGACCTGCGCAGCCTGCACCGCAAGGGCGGACGCGAGGCCGACGACTTCTATCGCGACCGGTGGAGTCACGACCTCGTGGTGCGCTCCACCCACGGCGTGAACTGCACCGGGTCCTGCTCGTGGAAGGTGTATGTCAAGGACGGCATCATCACCTGGGAGACCCAGCAGACCGACTATCCGAGCACCGGTCCCGACCGTCCGGAGTACGAGCCCCGAGGCTGTCCCCGCGGAGCGGCGTTCAGTTGGTACACCTATTCACCGACGCGGGTCCGCTACCCCTACGTGCGCGGTGTCCTGCTGAAGATGTGGCGTGAGGCGAAGTCGCAGCACGGCGGCGACCCGGTCAAGGCCTGGGCACACATCGTCGACAGTCCCCAACGGGCCAAGGCCTACAAGGCAGCCCGCGGCAAGGGCGGACTGGTCCGGGCAACGTGGGACGAAGCGGTCGAGATCGTGGCGGCCGCCCACGTGCACACGATCGACAGGTGGGGCCCCGACCGGGTGGCCGGTTTCTCCCCGATCCCCGCGATGTCGATGGTCTCGCACGCTGCCGGGTCGCGCTTCATGCACCTGATCGGCGGCTCGATGCTGAGCTTCTACGACTGGTACGCCGACCTGCCGGTGGCCTCCCCTCAGGTGTTCGGCGACCAGACCGACGTGCCGGAGTCCGGCGACTGGTGGGACGCTGGCTACCTGGTGATGTGGGGCTCCAACGTGCCGGTCACCCGCACGCCTGACGCACACTGGATGACCGAAGCCCGCTACCGCGGCCAGAAGGTCGTGGTGGTCTCGCCCGACTACGCCGACAACGTGAAGTTCGCCGACGACTGGCTGGCGATCAACCCCGGCACCGACGGGGCGCTGGCGTTGGCGATGGGCCACGTGATCCTCAAGGAGTTCTTCGTCGACCGCCAGGTGCCCTACTTCACCGACTACGTGAAGTCCTACACCGACCTGCCCCATCTGGTGAAGATCGAGACCCAGGACGGTACGACGGGTCGGCCCGGCAAGTTCCTCACCGCGGAGGACCTCGACGGGCACCGCGACGAGGAGAACGCTGCCTTCCGCACGGTCCTGCTCGACTCCGCGACCGGCGAACCGGTGGTGCCCAACGGCTCGCTCGGACACCGCTTCGGTGAGAGTGGCGAGGGCAGGTGGAACCTTGACCTCGAGGGGGTCGACCCGGTGTTGCGGTTGGGGCCGGAATCGGAGTCGGTGACGGTGGAGCTGCCGCGCTTCGGCGAGATCGACGGCGCACCGGGCCACACCACGGCAGAGATCCCGGTCCGCCGGGTCGGCGGTCATCTGGTCACCACCGTCTTCGAACTGCTGTTGGCGCAGTATGCCGACTACACGCCGGAGTGGCAGGAGTCGATCACCGGCGTACCCGCCCGGGCTGCGGCGCGGATCGGTCGCGAGTTCGCCCGCAACGCCGAGGAGTCCGGGGGGCGCTCCATGATCCTGATGGGAGCCGGCACCAATCACTGGTTCCACTCCGACACGATCTATCGGGCCTTCCTCGCGCTGACCACCCTGACCGGATGCCAGGGCGTCAACGGTGGCGGTTGGGCGCACTACGTCGGGCAGGAGAAGGTGCGTCCGCTGACCGGCTACAACCAGGTGGCCAACGCGCTCGACTGGAGCCGGCCGCCACGCAACATGAACCAGACGACGTACTGGTACCTCCACACCGACCAGTTCCGCTACGACCAGTTCGGCGCCGACACCCTGTCGGCGCGCACCGGCCAGGGCCGACTTGCCGGGCTCTCGACGGCCGATGTGATCGCCCAGGCTGCGCGGCTGGGCTGGGCGCCGTCGTACCCGACCTTCGACCGCAACCCCCTCGACCTCACCGACGAGGCGGCAGCGGCGGGTCGCCCGGTGGCCGAGCACGTGGTGGAGCAGCTCAAGCGCGGGGAGCTGGCCTTTGCCGCCGAAGACCCGGACGCGCCCGAGAACTTCCCGCGGGTGCTCTCGATCTGGCGCTCCAACCTGTTGGGCTCCTCGGCCAAGGGCAACGAGTACTTCCTCAAGCACCTGCTGGGGACCGACGCCTCGCTGCGGGCGGCCGAGTCCCCCGAAGGAGTGCGGCCGGTCGACGTGAAGTGGCACGACGAGGCGCCGATCGGCAAGCTCGACCTGCTGCTCACCTTCGACTTCCGCCAGACCTCGACCACGTTGTTCTCCGACGTCGTACTGCCGGCCGCCACCTGGTACGAGAAGCACGACCTGTCCAGCACCGACATGCATCCCTACGTGCACTCGTTCAACCCGGCGATCGCGCCGCCGTGGCAGTCCCGCACCGACTGGGAGGCATGGAAGACGATCGCGGCGACCTTCAGCGAACTGGCCGGTCCGCGGCTCGGCGTACGACGTGACCTGGTGGCGGTGCCGCTGTCGCACGACACCCCCGATGCGATGGCCACGCCGCACGGCATCGTGCGCGACTGGAAGGCGCGGCCGGGCCACGAGCCCGAGTGCGAGCCGGTGCCGGGCGTGACGATGCCCAAGCTGATCGAGGTCGAGCGGGACTACGGCGCGGTCGCGGCGAAGATGACGGCGCTCGGGCCACTGGCCGACAAGCTGGGTGCGACCACCAAGGGAGTCACCTTCGAACTGGGCAAGGAGATCACCTACCTGCGCGACAAGAACGGCGCAGTGCGGGGCGGCCCTGCCGACGGACGTCCGGCGCTGGTCACCGACGTGCACATGTGTGAGGCGATCCTCGCGATGTCCGGCACCACCAACGGTCATCTGGCCACCCAGGGGTTCAAGCAGTTGGAGAAGCGGGTCGGCAAGACGTTGCACGACCTGGCCGCCGAGCACGAGGGCAAGCAGGTCACCTTCGCCGACACCCAGGCCGCACCGGTGCCGGTGATCACCTCACCGGAATGGTCCGGCTCGGAGTCCGGGGGCCGCCGCTATTCACCGTTCACGGTCAACGTGGAACGGCTCAAGCCGTGGCACACGTTGACCGGTCGCCAGCACTTCTACCTCGACCACGACTGGATGGACGAGCTCGGTGAGGGCCTGCCGGTCTATCGACCACCACTCAACATGGCGGCGCTCTTCGACGAGCCACCGGTCGGCGACCTCAACGCCAGTGGCCCGCGGGTCGAGGGGATCACGGTGCGCTACCTGACACCGCACAACAAGTGGTCGATCCACTCCGAATACCAGGACAACCTGTTCATGCTCTCGCTCGGACGCGGCGGGCAGGCGATCTGGATGTCGGAGGCGGACGCCGCAAAGGTCGGGGTCGAGGACAACGACTGGATCGAGGCGGTCAACCGCAACGGCGTGGTGGTGGCCCGAGCCGTGGTGTCGCACAAGATGCCGGAGGGCACCGTCTACATGCCGCACGCGCAGGACCGACTGATCGACGTACCCCTCTCGGAGACCTCCGGCAACCGAGGCGGCATCCACAACTCGCTGACCCGGATCCTGGTCAAGCCCAGCCACCTGATCGGCGGCTATGCCCAGTTGTCGTGGGCGTTCAACTACATCGGCCCGACCGGCAACCAACGTGACGAGGTCACCGTGATCCGCAAGCGCAACCAGGAGGTGACGTACTGATGAAGGTCATGGCACAGATGGCGATGGTGATGAACCTCGACAAGTGCATCGGCTGTCACACGTGCTCGGTCACCTGCAAGCAGGCGTGGACCAACCGGCCAGGCACTGAATATGTCTGGTTCAACAACGTCGAGACCCGGCCCGGACAGGGGTATCCGCGTCGCTACGAGGACCAGGACGAGTGGAAGGGCGGCTGGGAGCTCAACAAGCGGGGCCGACTGAAGCTCAGGGCCGGCGGACGCCTGAAGAAGTTGGCGACGATCTTCTCCAACCCCAAGATGCCGTCGATCCAGGACTACTACGAGCCGTGGACCTACGACTACGCCACCCTCACCGACGCTCCGGCCCAGCAGCACACTCCGGTGGCACGCCCGAAGTCGTTGATCACCGGCAAGAACATGCAGATCAAGTGGTCAGCCAACTGGGACGACAGCCTCGGCGGCTCAAGGGCCACCTACGAGAACGACCCGGTGCTGGCGAAGGTGTCGCAGCAGGTGACGCGGTCCTTCGAGGACGCCTTCATGTTCTACCTGCCCCGGATCTGTGAGCACTGCCTCAACCCGTCGTGTGCCGCGTCGTGCCCCAGCGGTGCGATCTACAAGCGGGAGGAGGACGGCATCGTGCTGGTCGACCAGGACCGCTGCCGTGGTTGGCGGATGTGCGTCTCGGGGTGCCCCTACAAGAAGGTCTACTTCAACCACCGCACCGGCAAGGCGGAGAAGTGCACGTTCTGCTTCCCGCGGATCGAGGTCGGTCTGCCGACCGTCTGCTCCGAGACCTGCGTCGGTCGGCTGCGTTACCTCGGCCTGGTGCTCTACGACGTCGACCGGGTCCTCGAGGCGGCAGCCACCCCCGACGACAAGGACCTCTACGAGGCTCAGCGTTCGGTGCTGCTCGACCCCAACGACCCGGAGGTGGTCCGGGCCGCCGAGCGTGACGGCATTCCGCACGACTGGATCCAGGCTGCCCAGCGCTCGCCGATCCACGCATTGATCAACACCTTCAAGGTGGCTCTGCCGTTGCACCCGGAGTACCGCACGATGCCGATGGTCTGGTACATCCCGCCGCTGTCGCCGGTGGTCGACGTCGTCAAGGACACCGGGGCCGACGCGGAGGACGCGGACAACCTGTTCGGCGCGATCGACGCCCTGCGGATCCCGATCGAGTACCTCGCCGAACTCTTCACCGCCGGCGATGTGGCCCCGGTCGACAAGGTGTTGCGCAAGCTCGCGGCGATGCGTTCCTACATGCGCGACATCAACATGGGCCGCGAGCCCAACGGCGCGATCCCGGCAGCGGTCGGGATGAGCGAGGAGGACATGTACGACATGTACCGCCTGCTCGCGCTGGCGAAGTACGACGAGCGCTACGTGATCCCCAAGGCCCACGTCGAGCAGGCACACCGGTTGGAGGAGATCGGCACCGAGTGTTCACTCGACACCGACGGAGGGCCGGGGATGGGAGGTTCGGGACCGTTCGGGGAGGGCTCCGGTCGCCAGGCGCTGCCGATCGCGGTGGAGAACTTCGCAATGCTCAAGGACCGCCAGGAGGCAGACACGGTGGCCGGACCGCCGCAGACCGGCCGGGTCAACCTGCTCAACTGGGACGGCAAGGGCGTGCCCGACGGGCTGTTCCCACCGTCACCCGACAGTGACGACCGCTCGGAGACCCGATGAGGTTCGGGGGCAGACGGGCGAGTCGTCGTACGACGGGGCTGACGCCGCAGCAGCGGGCCACGGTGTGGCAGTGCGCGTCACTGTTGATGGACCACCCCGGTGCGACCCAGCCGTTGGGCGCGGTCCGCGATGCGCTGGCCGGGCTGCCCGACCGGGTGGCGGTGCCGTTGGCGAGCTTCCTCGATCACTGCGAGCGCACGGACCTGCTCGACCGCCAGGCCGAGTACGCCGCCACGTTCGACACGCGACGGCGCTGCAATCTCTTCCTCACCTACTTCGCGCACGGCGACACCCGCAAGCGAGGGATGGCACTGCTGCGCTTCAAGCAGGCCTACCAGTCGGCGGGGGTGACCCTCGACGACGGCGAACTGCCCGACCACCTGTGCGTGGTGCTGGAGTTCGCCGCGACGGTCGACGCGGAGATCGGCGGCGCCCTGCTCAACGATCACCGCGCCGGTCTGGAGATGCTCCGGATCGCGTTGCGCGACCACGAGTCGCCGTGGGCCCCGGTGATGGAGGCCGTGTCGGCCACCCTGCCGGAGCTGCGGGGCGACGAGGCCGAGGCGGTGCAACGGCTGGCCGCCGAGGGCCCGCCGGCCGAGGAGGTCGGACTCACGCCGTACGGCGTCCCGGCCTTCGATCCCGGGCTGGCTGCGGCATCCGGACCGGTGGACCTGCCGATGCCGACGACCCGCCCGCTCGTCGAGACCAAGGGAGCCTGAGATGGACCAGTTCCTGTGGGTGATCGTGCCCTACGTCTGCCTGACCGTCTTCGTGGTCGGGCACGTGTGGCGCTACCGCTACGACAAGTTCGGATGGACGACCCGCTCCTCGCAGCTCTACGAGGACCGACTGTTGCGGCTGGGCAGTCCGCTGTTCCACTTCGGCATCCTCGGGGTCTTCCTCGGTCACGTGATGGGGCTGGGCATCCCGAAGTCGTGGACCAACGCGGTCGGCATCTCCGACCGGGTCTACCACCTTGCCGCGGTCTCGGGCGGCATGTTGGCCGGCGTCGCGGCCGTGGTCGGTCTGGTGATCCTGATCTATCGCCGGCGCACGGTCGGACCGGTCTTCTCCGCCACCACGGTGATGGACAAGGTGATGTACGCCGTCCTCGGCCTGGTGATCATGCTCGGCTTCTGGACCACGATCACGGTGACGGTGCTGGAGCTCAACGGCCACTACGACTACCGCGAGGGGGTCTCGGTGTGGTTCCGGGGGATCTTCCGGTTCGACCTGCATCCCGACCTGATGGCCGACGCACCGCTCGGCTTCCAGGCGCACGGGATGGCTGCGATGCTGCTTTTCGCGCTGTGGCCGTTCACCCGGCTCGTGCACGTGTTCAGCGCGCCGTTGGGTTACCTCACCCGGCCCTACCTCGTCTACCGCTCGCGTGACGAGGAGCAACTCGGCTCGCACCGCCCGCGGCGCGGGTGGGACCGGGTCGGCTGAGACCCGCCAGGTGCCTTGCACTCTCACCCTACGAGTGCTAAACATGACATTGGCACTCTCGGCATGAGAGTGACAGACACGGACCGGGGAGTTGAGGTCTGAAGCGTCGGCGGGAAGGGTCCGCCGGGTCAGCCAGGCCGGCCGTCGCGGGCAGCGATCCGGACCGTCCAACACGAACTCTGAAGCGTGAGGAATCGCAGGAGTCATGGCAAAGCTGATTGCTTTCAACGAGGAGGCCCGCCGCGGCCTCGAAGCGGGTATGAACACGCTCGCCGACGCGGTCAAGGTCACTCTCGGCCCCAAGGGTCGCAACGTCGTGCTGGAGAAGAAGTGGGGTGCCCCCACGATCACCAACGACGGCGTGTCCATCGCCAAGGAGATCGAGCTCGAGGACCCGTACGAGAAGATCGGCGCCGAGCTCGTCAAGGAAGTTGCCAAGAAGACCGACGACGTCGCCGGTGACGGTACGACGACCGCGACCGTGCTCGCCCAGGCGATGGTCCGCGAAGGTCTGCGCAACGTGGCCGCGGGTGCGAACCCGATGGGCCTCAAGCGTGGCATCGAAGCCGCTGTCACCGCCGTGTCCGAGCAGCTGCTCGGGATGGCCAAGGACATCGAGACCAAGGAGCAGATCGCCTCGACCGCGAGCATCTCCGCTGCTGACTCCACCGTGGGCGAGATCATCGCCGAGGCGATGGACAAGGTCGGCAAGGAAGGTGTCATCACCGTCGAGGAGTCGAACACCTTCGGTCTCGACCTCGAGCTCACCGAGGGCATGCGCTTCGACAAGGGCTACATCTCGGCCTACTTCGCCACCGACCTGGAGCGGATGGAGGCGGTGATCGAGGACCCCTACATCCTGATCGCCAACTCGAAGATCTCCAACGTCAAGGACGTGCTGCCGCTGCTCGAGAAGGTCATGCAGTCGGGCAAGCCGCTGGTGATCATCGCCGAGGACGTCGACGGTGAAGCGCTCTCGACCCTGGTCGTCAACAAGATCAAGGGCACCTTCAAGTCCGTTGCCGTCAAGGCTCCGGGCTTCGGTGACCGCCGCAAGGCGATGCTGCAGGACATCGCGATCCTCACCGGTGGTCAGGTCATCTCCGAAGAGGTCGGCCTCAAGCTCGAGACCGCCGGTCTCGAACTGCTCGGTCAGGCCCGCAAGGTCGTCATCACCAAGGACGAGACCACGATCGTGGAGGGCACCGGCGACCAGGCCCAGATCGAGGGTCGGGTCAACCAGATCCGTGCCGAGATCGAGAAGTCGGACTCCGACTACGACCGCGAGAAGCTGCAGGAGCGCCTCGCCAAGCTGGCTGGCGGCGTGGCCGTCATCAAGGTCGGCGCGGCCACGGAGGTGGAGCTCAAGGAGCGCAAGCACCGCATCGAGGACGCCGTTCGCAACGCGAAGGCTG
>JBEBTI010000099.1:0-11125 GCA_040393845.1 Nocardioides daejeonensis | reverse complement strand
GTGCTCACCGATGCCGCGATCCACGGCCGCAGCGACTCGTTGCTCGGCCTCAAGGAGAACGTCATCATCGGAAAGCTGATCCCGGCCGGTACCGGTCTGGAGCGCTACCGCAACATCCGGGTCGAGCCCACCGAGGAAGCACGCGCTGCTGCCTACTCGGTCACCGGCTACGACAACTACGACTACGGATTCGGCGGCACCGGCGGCCAGGCCGTCGCGCTCGACGACTTCGACTTCGGTTCCTACCAGAACTGAGTCGCGTCACGCCCCGCCCGGGCCCCGTCCTCCACCAGCAGGTGGCAGGCCGGGGCCCGGTCCCATTCATGCGAAGCTCGAGCCCTCAACCAATTCACGCGCGCTGGCAGTCAGCTACGACGTACGGCGGCTCAGCAGGTCTTCGTTGCGGGTTCGCGCGGGTTTTCTGTCGGTTCGCGTGGCGGGTCAACGCGCGCGTGCTCGGGAGATCGGGTCGACCAACCAGGCGAGGCGGTCGGAGACGACCGGATGGGCGAGGACGGCTGCCACGACCACCGCGCCGCCGCAGGAGAGGAGAATGACCCAGTCCTCCTGGTCGGCGGCCCACTCCGGGTAGCCGAGGTGATCGACCGTGCGCACCACGAACCCGTGGAAGAGGTAGACCACGAGGGTCGCTGCGCCGAGCGGGGTGAACCAGTGCCGCTGGCGCGGGACCAGAGAGATCACCGCGAAGGTCGCGACCAGACCGATCGCCATCACGCCGAGGCGCAGAGCGACACCCTGCAGGTCGTCCACGTGTGTTCCGCCAGCAGGTAGGACCGAATAGGGAAACGCGTACCAGAGCCACTTGGTGGCGATCCAGTCGTCGGTGGACCTGGCCAGGACGAAGACGCCCACCAGGATCCCGGCACCGGCCCACGCGGCGGATCGGCGGCGGAGTTGGTCAAGGTCTTCGCGACGGAGCCACAAGCCGCAGGCGAAGAACGGGAGGAATCCGATCACGCGAGACAGGTCCAGCCAGTCGGTCCACTCGGCATCGACTGTGCCGAACCACAGGCTCAGTGCGACGCTGACGGGCAGCGCGATCCAGTGCAGGCGCAGGATCGGGGTGACCAGGCGCCAGATGATGGTCGCGACGAGATACCACATCGGCCAACCGGGGTTGAGCAGATAGGGTCCTGCCGGTTCGACGCCCGACCAGTGCGAGATCAGCGCACGCATGGCGGTCTCGAACACCAGGTAGGGCACCAGCAGTCCGGTGACCAACGCGGTCAGGTGTCGCCGTGACCAGGTGAAGCTGCGCGAGAGGTGCCCGGTGATGAGCACGAACGCCGGGATGTGCCAGTAGTAGATGAAGTCGTAGACCTGGGCGCCCAGAGCCGTTCCGGTCGGCACCAGCGGAAGGGTGTGGCCGATCACGACGACGGTGATCAGGACGTATTTGATGTTGTCCAACCACGGGTCCCGCACCGGGCCACGGTATGCCATCGGCGGATCCGCTCAGGCCTCGACCCGCGGCCGCCGCGCTCGGGCCCGGCGCCACGAGCCGACCGGGTCGACCGTCCAGGTCAGGTGCTTCGCGACGGGTGGAACGGCGAGGACCACGGAGAGTGCGATCGCACTGGAGATGGTCAGCGCCAGCGCGGCACCCGGGTGCTCCGGAGCCCACGGCAACCAGCCCAGGCGGTCTGCGGTGCGCACGAAGAACCCGTGGAAGAGGTAGACGACCAGTGACGCCTGGCCCAACGCGGTGAGGGCGCTGGCCCGCCTGGGCATCAGGGCGAGCGCGGCGACGACACCGGCCAGGTTGAGGACCAGGAGACGGCTCCGGTGGCGGATGCCCTCGGCGTCGGTGAAGCCGAGCAGCTCGTAGCTCCGGTCCCACCACAGCAGCGCAATGCGGCCGATCGGTTCGGGGTCACCAGCGCGCAGGAACAGGGCGACCATCACGATCAACGCCGGTACGACGACCCAGCGGCTCCGCAGTCTGGCGAGCAACTCGGGCGTCGTGTGCAGGCCGAGCACGAAGAACGGCAACATGCCGAACACCCGCGGCGCTGCCAGCAGGTCCCAGCTGAGCATCCCCGCACCGAGGCTCACGGCGATCGAGATCGGGATGACGATCCAGTGCTTGGCCAGGAGAGGAGTGGCAAGCCGCCAGAAGAACAGCACCAGCAGGTACCACATGCCCCAGTGCGGGTCGAGCCACATCGGTCCCGCTTCCTGCTGGTCCAGCACGCGGGACCGGTAGGTCTGCAGAGCGAACTCGAAGATGGCGTAGGGCAGCAGCAGCGTGGTGGCCAGTGCGATGAGGTGGCGCCGGTCCCAGCGGAACGAGCGGGAGAGGTAGCCAGAGATGAAGATGAACAGCGGCATGTGCCACAGGTAGATGAAGGTGTAGACCTGCACGTTGCGCTCGTCCACGAGCACCAGACCCAGTGAGTGCCCGACGACCACCAGCGCCACCAGGACGAACTTGGTGTTGTCGAGCCACGGGTCGCGTGCCATTCCACCGAGCCTACGAACCGGGGCAAACCGGTCGTGAACCGACCCGGAAGTGGCGTCTCGTCGACCGGGCGTGGCCTTTCGGCACCCGGCGACCGGCGGTGCGGCGGTCGGTGGAGGGCCGGGGCATAGGATCGGCGACGTGGCACGAGTTCCGAAACGACAGCGGGTGGCGGCGTACGCCGTGATCGTTCGGGACGACCAGATTCTGCTCTCCCGACTGGCGCCGCAGATCTCCCGCAAGGCGCTGTGGACCCTGCCCGGTGGCGGTCTCGACCACGGCGAGGACCCGCGGGCAGCAGTGCTCCGTGAGGTCTGGGAGGAGACCGGTCTCGAGGCGCACGTCGCTGACGGGGCCCGGGTCTATTCGATGCACAACCCCAAGGCCGGTCCGCCGCCTTCAGGACGCGGCGGACGTTCCGACTACCACGCGCTCCGGATCGTCTACGAGGGCTGGGTGCCGCGCGATTCGCCGCCGCCGAAGGTGGTCGAGGTGGACGGCTCGACGGTGGAGGCGGCGTGGCAGCCGTTGGCCGACGTGCTCGACGGCACCCTGCCGGTGACCTCGTTGGTCAGCGAGGCGCTCGAGGAAATGCCGGTCCAGAAGCTGCAGCGACTCGCTGCCTATGCGTTGATCAGGCGTGACGACCGGGTGTTGTTGACGCGCATCTCCCGGCTCGGCCACCACTCGGGTGCCTGGACCCTGCCGGGCGGTGGCGTCGAACACGGCGAACGACCGGCTGCCGCGGTCCGCCGCGAGGTGCGCGAGGAGTGCGGCGTCGACGTCGAGCTCGGTGAACTCGTCGACGTGCACGACGTGCACTTCCACGGCACCGCCCCCAGCGGACGCCACGAGGACTTCCACGGCGTACACCTGATCTTCGAGGCCACCATCGCCGCCGATGCGCAACCGCGGCTCACCGAGACCGACGGCACCACCGACCAGGTCGCGTGGGTGTCTCTCGACGACATCGAGTCGGGCACGGTCCCGGTGCTCGAAGTGGTCCAGCACGCCCTGGCGAGGAGCAGTCGACGATGAACGAACAGGTCTTCACCTACGGCGCCCCGGGGCTGAAGTTCGGCCCGGGCGCATCGGCCGAGATCGGCCACGACCTCGCGCAGTACGACGCCGAGCGGGTGCTGCTGGTCACCGACCCCGGAGTGGCCGCGACCGGTCATCCGGACCGGATCGCCGAGCAGATCCGCAACGCCGGCATCGAGGTGCTGGTCTTCGACCGGACCCACGTCGAGCCGACCGACGCGAGCCTGGCCGACGCGGTGGCATTCGGTCGAGACACCGGGCCGTGGGACGCCTATGTCGCAGTCGGCGGCGGGTCGGCGATCGACACTGCCAAGGCGGTCAACCTGCTCGGCACCAACGACGGCGAACTGATGGACTACGTCAACGCGCCCGTCGGTCGTGCCCGCGCCCCGAAGCACCCGCTCAAGCCGTTGGTCGCCGTACCCACCACGACCGGCACCGGCAGTGAGAGCACCACGATCTGTGTGCTCGACGTCCTGGCACTGCAGGTGAAGACCGGCATCAGTCACCCGCGACTGCGTCCGACTCTTGCCGTGGTCGACCCCGACCTCACGATGAGCCAGCCGACGATGGTGACCGCGGCCAGCGGCATGGACATCCTGTGTCACGCGCTGGAGTCCTACACGGCGCGGTGGTACGGCGACTTCCCAGCCAAGCAGGCAGCGCACCGCGTGCCCTACTGCGGGGCCAACCCGATCGCCGACATGTGGGCCGAGAAGGCGATGACGCTGCTGGCGGAGTCCTTCCGCACCGCCGTCCGCGACGGATCGTCGCGCGAGGCCCGCGAGCAGATGGCGTTGGCCGCCACCTTCGCCGGGATGGGTTTCGGCAACGCCGGAGTCCACGTCCCGCACGCCTGCGCCTACCCGATCGCCGGGCGGGTCCGCGGCTACCGGCCGCCCGACTATCCCCAGGACCAGGCGATGGTGCCGCACGGCATGGCGGTCTCCCTGACCGCTCCCGAGGCGTTCCGTTTCACCTTCGATGCGGCCCCCGAGCGACACCTGCGCGCCGCACGACTGCTCGCCCCGGACGCCACCGCAGTGGACGGTCCTGACCTGCTGCCCGCCGTACTTGCCCAGCTGATGCGCGACGTCGGCATCCCCAACGGCCTGGCCGAGGTCGGGTACGACGAGAGCGACGTCGACGCGCTCGTCGAGGGCGCCCTGCAGCAGCAACGCCTGCTCGCCACCGCCCCACGCGAGGTGGGTGCGACCGAGCTGGCCGGCATCTTCACCGCCTCGCTCGAGCACTGGTGATGCCTGACGGCGCCTCGACGTCCCTCAGTCGGCGCCCGAGGTTTCGACACGGCCTCGTCCCTCGGCCTGCTCAACCACCAGCTGTTGCGGGGACCGAACTGCTCCGGTCCACCCCGCCCCGCCGGCGCGAAGGGGGAGTGGTGCCGTACCGCCGGTAGGCTCGGACTCATGAATCCGCGCTACCGCCGTCTGATCATTCCGTTGGCACTGACGGCGCTGCTGGTCGTCGTCGTCGTTGCCGCCGTGATGAAGTGACGGTGCGCTGATGGCTGCCGAACCGCTCCTGCGCGCACTGTCCCGGATGCGCACGATCATGCTCGACGACGCCACCTTGGTGCGCGCCGTCGCCTCCGGACGCCAGCGCGGGGAGACGCCGCGATGGAAGCGCGTCGAGTTGCGCTATGTCGACCTCAAGGCCGGTCGGTATCTCCAGGTGGTGGCGTACGACGAGACGCAGGCGCACACGTCCAACCATGCGGCCGGCAGTGCGGCCCGCGACGCGGTCGACGACCTGCTCGACCTGCCGTTCGGCAACTGGCACGTCGAGACCACCACCGAGCAGCACCAGGTGCGCGTGACCAAGAAACTCGAGGCGCTGGTGCACACCTCGACCCGGACCGACGAGATCGAGCCGGACCGCGGCCACGACAAGCCCAAGGACCGTCTGCTGCCCGAGGACGACTCGGTGTTGGTCGCGTTGGGCATCTCCGACGCCGACGGCCGCGTCAAGCCCAGCCGCCAGGCCAAGTACCGCCAGGTCGAGGAGTTCCTGCGCCTGCTCGATGCCGCGATCACCGAGGCGACCGACAAGGGGTACCTCCGTCGGGCGACCGCGGAGCAGCCGCTGCGGATCGTCGATCTCGGGTGCGGCAACGCCTACCTGACCTTCGCCGCCCACCGTTACCTGGCCGGCGTACGCGAGCTGCCCGTCCACGTCACCGGCGTCGACGTCAAGCAGCAGTCGGCCGACCACAACTCCGAGGTGGCCCGCGAACTGGGCATCGCCGCCAGCACCGACTTCGTGGTCGGCACCATTGCCGCAGCGCAACTCGCGGAGCGGCCCGACGTCGTCCTCGCACTGCACGCGTGTGACACCGCCACCGACGAGGCGCTCGCCCGCGCCGTCGAGTGGGAGGCGCCACTGGTGCTGGCGGCACCCTGCTGCCACCACGACATCTCCGCCCAGCTGCGCAAGTCGCCCACGCCGTCGCCGTACTCGATGCTCACCCGCCACGGGATCCTGCGGGAACGGTTCGCCGACACCCTCACTGACGCGTTGCGGGCATCGTTGCTGCGTTTGCAGGGCTATCGCGTCGAGGTGATGGAGTTCGTCGAGAGCCAGCACACGCCGCGCAACACCCTGCTGCGGGCGGTGCGCACCGGCGGTCGGGTCAGTGGCGGCAGTGTGCGCAAGGAGTACGTCGAGCTGGTGCAGTCGTGGGCGGTCCGGCCGAAGTTGGCCGAGCTGCTCCATGAGGACTGACGTGCAGGCGCTCGCCGCGGCAGCGCTCGTGCTGCCGTTGGTCGGGGCGGCAGCCGCGGCTCCGGCACCTGTCGAAGGCGAGACGGTGCTGGTCTTCCGTGACCCGGAGATCGTGGAGTCCAGCGGGCTCGTGGTCACCAGCGATCTGGCCGTGACCGTCAACGACTCCGGGGACTCGGCGCGGATCTTCACGGTGGACCTGAGCACCGGTGAGACGGTCGGCGTGACCGAATGGGACGGTGCGGCGCGCGACATCGAGGCGTTGGCCCCTGCGGACAACCGACACGTCTGGGTCGGCGACATCGGTGACAACCTCGCGGCCCGTGACTCGGTGGTGGTGGCCCGCGTGCCGTTCGGTCCTGGTGACCAGAACGTCGTCGCCGAGAGCTACGAACTGATCTGGCCCGACGGTGCCCGCGACGCCGAAGCGCTGTTGGCCTCACCGGTCGACGGTCAACTGTTCGTGGTCAGCAAGGACACCTTCGGCGGTCAGGTGTACGCCGTCCCGCGCGACCTCGACCCCGGCGCCCCCAACCGTCTGAAGCCGGTCGCCGAGGCGGCCGGGCTGATCACCGACGGCGCCTTCTTCCCCGACGGGCGGCACGCGATCCTGCGCAACTACGGCGTCGCCTATGTGCACGAGCTGCCGTCATGGCGTCAGGTGGCGATGTTCCGGTTGCCGCCGCAGCAGCAGGGCGAGGGGATCGCGGTCTCCCCGGCCGGCGAGGTGCTCCTGAGTTCGGAGGGCGTCGAGTCGGAACTGCTCCGCATCGATCTGCCCGACGCGGCCCGCGTGGCATTGGGGGGCGAGGCGCAGGAGCCGTCCCCGACGTCGCGCGCGGAGCCGACCGACCGCGATCGTGACGCCCCTCGAGATGACGATGCCTCCACCGACCGGGCTGACCCGGCCGGCCGGGACGACTGGTGGCCGTGGGTGCTCGGCGGACTGGTCGGCGTACTCGCCCTCGTTGTCCTGGTCCGACGCCGCCCCGGTTCCTGAGGTGCGGGCCCATCGAGTTCGCTTCGCCCGCCCCGGCCGAGGTGTCGAGGAAGCGGCCGCGCCCCAGCCTCGAAGGATGGTTCCTGGAGGCCTCCGGTTGTCGAACCGACTAGCATTCTGGAATGTCTGAAGTCGACGATCCGGAGCGGTTGCGCAAGAACTGGGACGACCTGCTCCAGGAACTACGAGTCAGCCAGGCCGGGGTGCAGATCCTCACCGGCTTCCTGCTCACGGTGCCGTTCTCGGCTCGCTTCGACAAGTTGGACGGCCGGGAGCAGGCTGTCTATGCGGTCGCGCTCACCGGGTCGGTGTTGACCACCGCGCTGATGGTCGCTCCGGTGGCGTTCCACCGGATGCTGTTCCGTGAGAATGCCCGACCTTGGCTGGTGAAGGCGGGCAACCGGTGCGCCGCCTCCGGCCTGGTCACGCTCGCCCTGACCGTGATCAGCGTGCTGGTGCTGGTCTTCGACGTGGTCTTCGGCGTGATTGCGGGCGCCGTCGTCGGTGTCGTCGCCCTGGTGGTGATCGTCGGCCTCTGGGCAGTGGTCCCGGCCCTGTCAGGCCAGCGCAGCGCGGATGGTCCCTGAGGTGCGAGGCGATCGACCCAGCCCCTCGTGGCTCGCTCCGCTCGCGGCTCAGGGCGAGCGGAGCGGCTCAGGGACAGATCAGGAGAGCTCGGAGACCACGTGGTCGATGCAGGCGGTGAGGGCTTCGACGTCGGCGGGATCGATCGCGGGGTACATCGCGATGCGCAGCTGGTTGCGGCCGAGCTTGCGGTAGGGCTCGGTGTCGACGATGCCGTTGGCGCGCAGCACCTTGGCAACCTGGGCGGCGTCGATCGCGTCGGCGAAATCGATCGTGCCGATCACCAGCGAGCGGTGGCTCGGGTCGGTGACGTACGGCGTGGTGTAGGACGTCTTCTCGGCCCATCCGTAGAGCGCGTCGGAGGACGCGGTGGTGCGCCCCACCATGCCGTCGAGGCCACCGTTGGCGTTCATCCAGTCGAGCTGCTCGGCCATCAGGAACAGCGTTGCCACGCCGGGGGTGTTGTAGGTCTGGTTCTTCTTCGAGTTGTCGATCGCGGTCGGCAGGTCGAAGAACGGCGGGATGTAACGGTCGGTGCCGGCGATCTCGTCGACCCGGGCCAGCGCCCGCGGCGACATGGCGGCGATCCACAGACCGCCGTCGGAGGCGAAGCACTTCTGCGGGGCGAAGTAGTAGGCGTCGACCTCGTTGAGGTCGACGGGGAGGCCACCGGCGCCGGAGGTGGCGTCGACCAGGACCAGCGCGTCGTCGGCGATGCCCGCCGGACGGAGCACCGGCGCCATCACGGCGGTCGAGGTCTCGTTGTGGGCCCACGCGTAGGCATCGACACCGTCCTCTGCCACCGGGTCGGGACGCGAGCCCGGGTCGGAGGAGACGACGCTCGGGTCGGCCAACCACGGTGCCTTCTTCACCGAGGTGGCGAACTTGGAGGAGAACTCACCGAAGGTCAGGTGCTGGCTCTTGCTGCGGACCAGGCCGAATGCGGCGATGTCCCAGAACGCGGTCGCGCCACCGTTGCCGAGCACGATCTCGTAGCCCTCGGGCAGGTTGAACAGCGTGGCGAGGCCGTCACGGACCCGACCGACGGTGTTCTTCACCGGTGCCTGGCGGTGGGAGGTGCCGAGCAGCTGGTCGCCGGTCGCGGCCAACGCGTCCAAGTGGGACGTCTGGATCTTGGACGGGCCTGCGCCGAAGCGGCCGTCTGCGGGCTTGAGGCTGTCGGGGATCTGTACGTCGGTCACGACGCCAACCTTTCGGTGTGCTGGATGGGGCGGCTGACGGGTCAGCCGCGTCTATTGTGGCACCCGACAACGCACACTCATCGAGGGAGTCCATGCCCATGTCAACCGAACCCGGTCTGCCCCGTCAGGGAGCCATCCGCCGCAATGCCCGGATCTTCGGGATCATCGTCACTGTCCTCGGGGCAGCGGTGGTCATCGCTGGATTGGTGGTTTTCGTCCAGGCGTTCAGCAACGACTACGACCCGTTCGAGGACGAGGGCATCCCGCGCCCGGTGTTCGGTCTGGTCGCGCTCTTCGGTGGTGGCGTCCTGCTGGTGATCGGACGCAGTCTGCTGACCGCGGGGTACGGCGGCGTGGCGCTCCGGTACGCCGCCGGTGAGGCGGCACCGACGATCAAGGACACCCTGGCGCACCTCAAAGACGACGGATCCACGGTGACCGGACCGTTCTGCTCGAAGTGCGGCGTGCGCAACGACCAAGGCGCCCAGTTCTGCGACGCCTGCGGCACCGCTCTCACCAGCTCGAGCTGACCGGTGCCGCAGAGGGAGACGGAGTGCTTCCCGGGCGTCCTTCGAGCACAGCGTCCTGCGGGCTGGCTGCTCGGGCAGCCGCGACGCAGGACGCTGTGAACGTCAGTTGCCCCAAGCAGCGTTCCAGCCGGCGACCTCGTCGGCGTTGCGCGAGGAGGGGCCGGTGTAGATCGCGGACGGACGGATCAGGCGCCCGGTCTTCTTCTGCTCCAAGATGTGCGCCGACCAGCCGCCGGTGCGAGCGCAGGTGAACATCGAGGTGAACATGTTGGGCGGAACCTCGGCGAAGTCGAGGACGATGGCGGCCCAGAACTCCACGTTGGTCTCGAGCACGCGGTCGGGGCGACGCTCACGCAGCTCGGCGAGCGCGGCCTTCTCGAGGGCCTCGGCGACCTCGTAGCGAGGTGCGTCGAGCTCCTTGGCAGTGCGACGCAGCACCCGGGCGCGGGGGTCCTCTGCACGGTAGACGCGGTGACCGAAGCCCATCAGTCGCTCACCGGAGTCGAGGAGGTCCTTGACGTAGGCCCCAGCGTCGCCGCGCTCCTCGACGTCCTTGATCATGCCGAGCACGCGGGACGGCGCGCCGCCGTGCAGCGGGCCGGACATGGCGCCGATGGCACCGGAGAAAGCTGCCGCGACGTCGGCGCCCGTGGAGGTGATCACGCGTGCGGTGAAGGTGGAGGCGTTCATCCCGTGCTCAGCAGCAGAGCTCCAGTAGGCGTCGATCGCCTTGACGTGCGAGGGGTCTGCTTCGCCCTTCCAGCGGATGAGGAACTTCTCGGCCAGGGTCTTGCCCTCGTCGACGACGGTCTGGGACACGACCGGCTTGTGCAGGCCGCGGGCGGACTGGGCGGCGTACGACAACACCATGACGGCGACGCGGGCGAGATCATCACGTGCCTGCTCGTCGGTGATGTCGTAGGTCTGCCCGAAACCGAAGGCCGGCGCCAGCATGGCGATCGCGGCCTGGATGTCGACGCGGACGTCGCCGGTGTGCACGGGCAGGTTGAACGGTTCGGCGGGAGGCAGACCGGGGGTGTAGGAGCCGTCGATCAGCAGGCCCCAGACATTCTCGAACGGCACCCGGCCGACGATGTCCTCGATGTCGACACCGCGATAGCGGAGAGCCGATCCCTCCTTGTCGGGTTCCGCGATCTCGGACTCGAATGCGATGACACCTTCAAGGCCGTGGTGAACCTCGGTCATGGACACGCTCCTCATGCTCTCGGCGACGTCTGCCGGCCGCCCCGAGCGGGCAACTGGCTCCCACCTCGGCATTCTGCCCTTCCTGTGTCCTAGGCAACAGACCGGGGCACCTCCCTATGAGATCCCGCGGATAGGGCAGATGTCGGCTGGCCGCCGCCCCCGCACGCACCTGGCCGCCTTCTCCTCAGTCGCCGTGGCTCCGCCACGTCTCCCTCGTCGGCAGCACCCAGGCACGCACTGGAACGACGCCCAGTTCGACAGCCCCTATCCCGCGGAATCTGGGAGATCCCGCGGATAGGGCAGATGTCGGCTGGCCGCCGCCCCCGCACGCACCTGG
>JBEBTI010000098.1:0-11125 GCA_040393845.1 Nocardioides daejeonensis | reverse complement strand
GGGGTGGGTGGGGGTGCGCGAACCGGGGCCGGGTTGGGGGGGGCGGGTACTCCCGCCCCCGCCACCGCACTCCCGACGTACCCGAGCAGCCGACGGCGTCCCAGGGTCGGGCCGGTCATCAGTGCTCGTGGTCCCCGTCGTCGTGCGCGTCGGGACTCACGACCTTGTCGTCACCACCGTGGGTGTGCTCCGGAGTGCCGGGCTCGTGGTAGTGTCCCTCCTCCTCGGTGAACTCCTTGACCGGCACGGTCAGGGTCTGGGTCGACCCGTCGGAGAAGGTCAACGCCACCTCGATCTCCGTGCCGGGGACGAGTTCTTCGGTGAGGTCCATCAGCATCACGTGGTAGCCGCCCGGTTGGAGCAGCATGTCCTTGCCGGGCTCGATGGTGATGCCGCCCTGGACCTGCTGCATCACCATGTCGCCGTCCTTCATGGCCATCTCGTGCAGTTCGGTGCGTCCGGCCACTGCCGCGGAGGCGGACTCGAGCTGCACGGCGTCGTCGCCGTTGTTGTCGATCAGCATGAAGACCGCGCTCATGGACGCATCGTTGCTGCCGACCGTGCCCCGTGCCCACGGCTCACTGATGCTGATGCTGGAGGCGGTGCGTGCGGGGCGGTCACTGGTGTTGTCGGTGGCGCCGGCGTCGTCGTCCCCGCAGGCGGTCAGGCCAAGGGCCAGTGCGCCGGTCAGCAGGGAGGCGCCGACGGCGCGGAGGATCGTCGTGTTCAGTTTCATCGGTTGTGTCTTCCTCGGAACAGGCAGGCTCGTGCGGCGCCGGCAGGGCGCTCGCCACGAATGGGTGAAGGGTCGTCTCAGCTGCCGAGGAGCAGCGGGGGACCGCGACGGGTGATTGCCCGGCGTACGACTGCGCCGGTGCTGGTCGGGACGTGCCAGGCGTCCGCTGGGGGTACGACGGGGCGACGGTGCGGAACAGGGCCGGTGGAAGAAGTCCACAGCGCTCGGACGGCGGCCCGCACGTTGTGCACGGTGAGGGCGAGCAGGGTGGCAAGTGCCTGTTCGCCGACTGCGAGCCAGAGCGCGACAACCACAGCCGCGCCGGTGTGGGTGACGATCATCAGGGGCCCGGCGTCCAGCGCGTGCTGGACCAGGTGGAGCAGGGGGTCAGGCGCAGCGCGGCCGGCTGCCCAGATCGCGTCCTGTTGGGCGAGGTAGGCCTCGTGCAGGCTCTGGCCGTCGCTGGGCACGACGGTCGGTGTCACCGTTGCTCTCGGACGCTGCCCGGCATGGCCCGCGGTGACACTCAGGGCAAGGTGCACCAGCGTCTGTCCACCGACCACCAGCACCAGCAGTCGGACCGCACCGGCCGGTCGCTGCAGGAAGAACGTGCAGCCGACGGCCGTCAGCACGAGCAGCAGGAGCAGGGTCCCGGGCGGCGGGAGCAGTCCGTCGCCGAGCACGTGGGAGAGGGCGCCGGCACCCAGCACCACTGCTGCGAGCACGCCCGCACGCACCACGACCAAGAAGTCGCTGAGGCGGGGTGTGCTGTCGGGGTGCATGGGTTCCTCTCCGGAACCCAGATGTTACGTCAGGCGGGACGTGGCCCGGGTCAGCCGGTTGCTTCCGGCCTTGCTCTGCCACGACGCGGCATGGCTGATCCCACTGTTCGAGGTGGTCAGGTCGTCGACCAGGAACCAGTCGGTCTGCACCCGTTGCTTGTCGAAGTCGACGACCATGCACCCGGTGCGGATCCCCTCGGCGTACTTCACCCACGGGTTCGCCAGAGCGTCATTGGTCCGCAACAAGGTGTCGAGCAGTTTGCCGGTGCCGGGCACCACCTGGTCGATCATCGACTGCACGGACGGAGAGGCGACGCCCGGGGTGATGAACTCGACGGCAGCGGACTTGCGGTCGAGCAGGTACATGTTGGGTTTGCGCGGGATCTCGCACGCGTAGCTCTGGTGCACGTCACCGGTGAGTACGACGACCCCGTCGACTCCCGCCATCCCGTCGACCAGACGCTGGCGCTGCTTGATGAACCCGTTCCAGTCCTCGACATAGAGCTGGGCGATCGGGGTGTCGAGCATCTCCGCGAGCTTGGGGCCGAGCAGTTGCGTGACCTGGCCGGGCAGTTGGGCCAGCAGGATCTGCGGGAAGAACGGCACCTGGTTGCCCAACACCTTCCACCGGGCCGTGCTGGCAGCCAGGCCGCCGGTCAACCAGTGCTCCTGGTCGGACCCGATCATCGTGGCGTCGGGCTTGCTCGACGCGGTGCCGAGGTAGCCATAACCGAGGATCAGGCTCTTGGGGGTCTGGGTGCGGTAGCGGCGCTCGTCGAGCATCCACAGGTCGACCTGCTTGCCGAACTGGAGACGGCGGTTGATCTTGATCCAGTCGTCCGGGTCGGTGTGTCGCACCGGGAGCCAGTCGAGGAAGGCATGGCGACCGGCCGAGGCCCGGGTCGCCCAGTCGCCCTCGGTGGCCGGATCGTGGTTCTCCGCTCCGCCGGCCCAGGTGTCGTTGGCGATCTCGTGGTCGTCCCAGACCGCGATCATCGGATGGGCGGCGTGCAGGTCCTGCAGGTGCGGTTCGAGCTTGTAGCAACCGTGCCGCACGCGGTAGTCGGCCAAGGTGGTGATCTCGTGGAGCGGCTCGGCGTTGCGCGGGTTCTTCGGGAAGTCCGCGATCACGCCGCCGGGCGCGTACTCGTAGAGGTAGTCGCCCAGGTGCAGCACCGCGTCGAGGTCGGTGCGGGTGGCCAAGTACTTGTAGGGCACGAACCAGCCCCAGTCGTAGTTGGCACAGGACACGACACCGAACCGCACGGGGGCGTCCGAGCCGGGAGCGGGCGCCGTACGGGTGCGTCCGACCCGGGAGGTGCTGCCCAGAGCCTGGAACCGGTACCAGTACGCCGTGCCGGCCGCCAGGCCACCGACGTCCACGTGCACGGTGTGGTCACGGGCCGTGGTGGCGGTGGCGGTGCCCTGCTTGACGATCTGGGTGAAGGCGGCATTCGTCGACACCTGCCAGGTGACGGCGACGTCGTCCCCGATGCCCGAGCCGGGGGAGGCGGCCTCCGACGGGGTGACGCGGGTCCACAGCACGACGCCGGTGGGCAGCGGGTCCCCCGAGGCGACACCGTGCACGAACGGTGCACCGGCGGCGTATGCCTCGGGCCAGTGGGCGAGCGCAAGCGCGAGCCCGGAGCCGATGCCGGCGCCGACCAGGGCGCGACGGGACAGTCGAGGATCCAGCAGGTCAGCCATGTCCCGTCAACGACCCGGCGTGGTCTGGGTCACGCGCACTCGCGGGTGACCATCCGGTGTGCGAGCAGTTCGGCGACGAAGCCGGCCACGTCGTCACGGCAGTGCTCGACGTTGACGTCGTACTCGGCGGCCACGAGCGTGGCCAGGTCGTCCACCGAGTGGGGCTCGGAGAGGTGGTGCCAGATCGATGCCGCCACGTTGCGGAGGCTGAAGTACTCGCCCTGCGCCTGCCCCATCATCACCAGCTCCCCGTCCATCTCGACGGCCTGCAGGTCGGGGTTGCGGCGGTAGTGCGTGGTCATCGGTGCTCCGGAGTCAGGGCGGCTGCGTCGGCGAGGATCGCTTCCGCGGTGGCCGCCGCGGTCATGGTGGCGAGGGGACGGCGGATCCGGTTGATCCGGCTGGTGGCGGCGAGGCGGGCGCACTGGTGCAGGTGCGCAGCGGCAGCTGCGGCACCGTGCACCCACTCGTTGCGATAGGTGTGCTCGTGCAGGAGCGGATAGCTGGCAGCGCCGCGCACTGCGACCAGGTCGAGGGTGTCCGCGTGGTGCCGTTCCAGGACGTAGATCCCGCGGACGGGCAGCGGCGCCTCCGGAGGGTCGGCGAGGGGCACCACGAACTTCTCGTGCTGGTGGTGGACCCGCTCGAGGGCGGGGTCGAAGAGGCCGAGTTGCTCAAGGGCGTCGCGCCAGAGATGGATCCGTGGACGACCGGGCAGTGCGTTGCCGGCGGCGTCCAGGGGCACCACGTCGTCGCTGAGGACCTGGTGTCCGCGACGGGCGAACTCGGCCGCGAGCGTCGACTTGCCTGCCCCGGAGTGCCCCAGCACCACGACGCAGCCGTCGCCGACGCGGACGGCGTTGCCGTGCAGGACCAGATGGCCGCGTTGCATCATCAGCGCGCCGAGCACGGTGCCGAGCAGGAACAACCGCACCTGAGCCGGATCGGCGCCGTGGGAAGGGTCGACGAGGATCTGGGTGCCACTGCGTGCCTCGAAGTGGGCGACTCCCTCGATGCTCACGCCACAGCGTTCGCCCGAGCGCCACAGACCCTTGGGCAGGAGGTCGGCACCTGCTGGGACGGCGGACAACGAGGCGCGGATGATCTCCGCATCCCAGCCCGGCGCGGTTGTCTGCGGCAGTTCGGGCAGTTCGACATCACTGCGCAGGGTCAGGCCGTAACACCGGTACGTCGTCATCGGGGCGACCAGGCGAAACTCGCCACGCGGGTCCAGCCCGCGCCGTTGCCGCCGGTCACCGCGACCCGGCCGGCCCGGACCCAGGCGTGCGCGCGCAACTCACCCGACTCGCGGCGTACTCCGAAGTCGACGGCGTGGGGGATCCGGCGCAGGGCCAGGAAGGTGCGCGCGGTCAGCGCCTGCGGGTAGCAGTCCGACGTCCACGGAGTGCGGGCAGCAGCGTGCTGCACGACTTCGGCGATGCGCCGTGCGCGCCACATCTGCGCAGGCGTCAGGTCAGCGGAGGGTGCGACTGCAGCGGGCCCGTGATCGCGACCGAGGAGGCGGCGGACCAGCGTGAACGGGGCAACGCAGATCAACAGGCGGAAGCAGCCGAGCAGGGACCAGGCCGCGGCGACGCGCACCTGGTCCCTGCGTCCACGTGGGACGACGCCGCGCACCGTGGGAGTGACTCTCATGGGACGTGGCCCCCGGAGAACAGGCCGATGCCGTCAGCTGATCAGATCGGGGAGCGGAATGTGGATCCCGATCCCGAGGTCGATGTCGCTGGTGGAACGCAGGCTGAGCGACTCCAGTTGGGGTGCGCTGTAGACCTTGTCGGACCCGGTCATGTGTGAGCTCCTTTCATGTGTGCCCTCACCAGATGCCGCAACGATGTGAGGTGACCGGGGTTATGTGGCTGATTTGAAGTTGCAACCAGATCGTGGGGATGTGCAAGAAGATCCGGATTCCGCCGACGCCGGTGCAGCCGGCCGTAGGGTTCCGGCGTGACTGCCAGCGCCCCCGCCGTACGCCGTGTGCGTGGTCTGGTCCGGTCGGCGCTCTCGGGAGTCGCACCGAAGTGGTCCGACCCCGGCGCTGCGCGGGTCGGGGACGCCGACCTGGTCGCGGCCGTGGCGCGTCACCGGGTGGCGGAGGTGTTGCTTCCCGCGGCCCGCTCCCTCGGGTTGTCGGCGCCCGTGGTCGAGGCGATCGAGCAACTGGTGGCAGTCGGGCGGCGTGCGGCCACGGTGCAGGTGCTCGAGACCGCCCGGCTCTCGTCGCTGCTGACCGGGGCCGGGGTGGCGCACCTGTGCCTGAAAGGTCCGGCGTTGGCGGTCCAGACCAGTGGATCGGCCCTGGGACGTGGCGGCGGAGACGTCGACCTGCTGGTCGCACCGGAGTCGGTGGTGGACGCGCACCGGCTCCTCGTGGCCGACGGTTGGCGCCTGCGCGAAGCCAATCGGGTCGACCCCGGGACGTGGGCGTGGCGGCACGTGCTGCGCGCCTTCAACGAACTCAGCTACGACGGCCCGGGAGGCACCGTCGACCTGCACTGGCGACTCGATCCGTCCCCGGTGGTGCTGCCGGGGTTCGACGAGGTGTGGCAGCGTCGCGTCGAGGTCGACCTGGCCGGCGCGAAGGTGGCGACCCTGGCTCCGTCGGACGCGTTGGCGCATTCGTGTCTGCACGCGGCCAAGGACGGACACCGTTGGCTGCGCAGCCTGGTCGACGTCCGCCGGCTGGTGGCCGCGCACGGGGTGCCCGGAGATCTCGGCCGCGCCGAACTGCTCACCCTGGCCGTGACTCGGGCATCGGTCGGGCTGGTCGCGCTGGCGCCCGGCGCCGAGAGGCAGGTGGCTGGTGTCAGCCATCGGACGCTGACTCGAGCGTTGCGCCGTCAGGAGGAGCCGGCGCGGACCGAGATTCCGTTCCCCGGTGCGGAGTCTGCGCGGCTGATGGGACACCTGGTGCGTGCCGGTGCCCGGGAGGGACTGCCGCACGCGGTGCTGGCGACGGTCTTTCCGGTGCAGACGGTGGTCGGTGTCGATGCCGCCACCGCGTGGACGGGGATGCCGCGAGTGCTCGCCGGCCGGGTACGACGGGCCGGCCGGCGGACCGCGGCGTGGTCGCGTCGGGTGCCGGGAGCCGGCGTCTTCGAGGTCACGCCGTGATCGATGCGGTCCGGGTCTGTCTGCGCGAGTTGGCAACCACCGTCGGTCGTGGTCGGCTCGCGGGGTTGCTCCTGCTGCAGGTGGGGGTGGCTGCGCTCGAGGGCGCCGGGTTGCTGATGCTCGTGCCGGTCTTCGCGGCTCTCGGCGGCGAGGACCGTCTGGCCGTGCCGGGGGTGCCGTTCACGTTCGGGATCGCCGCCGCGTTTGCCACGGTGGTCGTGGTGGTGCTGCTGCGGGCGATCGGCCAGTGGTGGGCGGCAGTGCTCGCCGTCGAGGTACGGCTGGCAACCGTCGATCGGCTCCGACTCGATCTGGTCGACGACCTCCACCGTGCGGACTGGCGTTGGCTCCATGCGCAGCGACGCAGTCACCTGCTCGGCAACCTGACGACCGACGTCGAACGCGCCCAGGTCGCGGTTGCCCTGCTGCTCCGTCTCGTCGTGGGCTCGTCGGTGCTCGTCGTCACTGCGGCTGTGGGTGTGGCGGTGGCACCGGTCGTGGGCGGACTGGCCGTGCTCGTGGTGGGCCTGGTGGTCTTGGCGGCCGCCCGTTCGACGGGAGGCGCCGGGCGTCTCGGACGTCAGATGACGGCGCGGATGGCCGGCCTGAACGCCGCGTTGAGCGATGCGCTGGCTGCAGCGCGAGTGATGCGTGCGCACGGGGCCGAGAACGCGTGGAGCGGTCTGGTTCGCGGCGAGGCGGCTCGGGTCCGGGAGGTGCGGCGCAGGTTCGTGGTGCGCAGTACGGCGATCAGCGCGGCGCTCGGCGCAGCAGGGGTACTGGCGGTTCTCGGCCTGGTGCTCCTCGGCCGCGAAGTCGGACTGTCTGCGGCGGAACTCGCTGCGCTCGTGGTGATCGCGATGCGCCTCCTGACCCAGGCCCAGGGGTTGGTCGGTGCGGGCCAGGGGTTTGCCAACGACTTCCCGGCGCTGGCCCGGTTGCGTGAACTGCACGACGACGTACGACGGCACCCCGAACGGGTTGCGAGTGTTGCCGACGGCGCCGACCTGCGGGGGAGTGACGTCACCGGAGGTCTCGTCGAACTGCGCGGAGTCGGCCTCGGCTCCGAGGACGCTCCCGTGTTGTCTGCGGTCGACCTGGCCGTCGGTCCCGGCGAGGTGGTCGCCCTGACCGGCGCAAGCGGGGTCGGGAAGTCCACGGTGCTGGAGGTGGTGCTCGGTCTGCTCGTGCCCGATCGGGGCGAGCTGCTGGTCGACGGACGTCCGATCGGTGACCTCGGTGCGTGGCGGGCGCGCCTCGGCTACGTGCCCCAGCACAGTGCCCTGGTGCCGGGAACCGTCCGGGAGAACCTGGCCTGGTCGCTCCAGCCGGGCCGTGAACTCGACGACGACGCGGCGTGGCGTGCGTTGACGGGAGCCGCGTTGGCCGACGTGGTCCGACGGCTGCCGGACGGGATCGACACCGTGCTCGACGAGTCGGCAGCCCTGTCGGGCGGGGAACAACAACGGCTCTGCATCGCCCGTGCGCTGGTGCGAGAACCGCAGTTGCTGGTGCTCGACGAGGCGACGTCGGCGTTGGACCGGACGACGGAGGAGGTCGTCCTCGATCGGCTCCTCGACGGGACCCGCGCGGTGCTGATGGTCACCCACCGGGAACCGTCCGACCGGGTGACCCGTGTGGTCCGCCTGGACCGGGGCTGACTACGCTCGGCGGCACAGAGTCGTCGATGCCGAGGAGCGCTGCGCCATGGGTGAGTTCGTCAAGTTCGAGGTTTCCGAGGGAGTCGCCACGGTGCGCCTCGACCGACCGAAGATGAACGCGTTGAGCCGCGCCGTCCAGGAGGAGTTGCGCGACGCAGCCCGCGAGGCCACTGAGCGCGACGACGTCAAGGCGGTCGTCATCTACGGAGGCGAGCGGCTCTTCGCTGCTGGTGCGGATGTCAAGGAGATGGCCGACATGTCGCACGTCGACATGATCAAGGTCTCCGGCGTGCTGCAGTCCGCGTTCACCGCGATCGCCGAGATCCCGAAGCCCGTGGTCGCCGCGGTCACCGGCTACGCCCTCGGCGGCGGTTGCGAGCTCGCGATGTGCGCCGACGTCCGCTTCGCCGCGGACAACGCCACCTTCGGCCAGCCGGAGATCCTGCTCGGCATCATCCCGGGTGCCGGTGGCACTCAGCGGCTGGCCCGACTGGTCGGGCCGGCGAAGGCGAAGGACATCATCTTCACCGGGCGACAGGTCAAGGCCGACGAGGCGCTCGCGATCGGCCTCGCCGACCGGGTGGTGCCCGCCGACCGGGTGTACGACGAAGCGGTGGCCTGGGCGCAACAGTTCAGCAACGCGGCGACCTGTGCCCTGCGCGCCGCCAAGGTGTCGGTGGACCGTGGACTCGAGGTGGACCTCAACACGGGTCTGGAGATCGAGCGCCAACAGTTCGCCGAACTGTTCGCCACCGAGGACCGGACCATCGGGATGACTTCGTTCGTCGAGAATGGGCCGGGCAAAGCGGAGTTCGTCGGGCGCTGACCGGGCCGGACGGATAGGGTCCCTCCCACACGGCCCCCAGGAAAGGCGCAGAGGTGCGGAAGCAGATCGAGTTCAGCAGCGTGCGCGTGCGGTTGGCCCAACTGGTGTGGTTCCTGTGCGCCCTGGCGGCCATCGTCCTGGCCGTCGGCGCGCTCACCTTCGCGCTGAAGGCCAACGAGGCCAACGGAGCTGTCGAGTTCGTGCGTGACGCGGCCGGTTGGCTCGACCTCGGTGTCTTCGACATGGAGAACGGTGTCAAGACCTTCACCGGCGAGAACGCCGAGATCAAGAACTCCCTCGTCAACTGGGGTCTGGCTGCGGTGGTGTGGCTCGTGATCGGCCGCGTCGCGGATCGCGTGCTGCGTCCCTGAAGTCCTTCCGGCGAGGTGACTTCCGACACGGCCCGCTCTGTGGTCTAGTTACCCACGGGTATCGACGGTTCGGCCTCGGAGGGAGGCCAGTCGTGCCCGGTCTGTTCTGGGAGGAACAATCCGCATGCACACGAATATTTCTCGGGTCCGGCGTCTCGCCACCGGCACTGCTGCCACAGCCCTGGCCCTCGGCACCCTGGCGGTCGCGGGCCCGGCAGTAGCCGACAGTGCCCCGCTCAACTACACCTGCGATGTCAGCGGTGTCCTTTTCGGAGCCGACACGCCTCTGCAGTCCGATGTCGCGCTCCAAGCAACGCACGCGGTCGATGCGGAGGTGCCGGTCGGTGGTTCCGCTGCACTTCGTAGCACGGTCGACGTCCCGGCGGCACTCGCAGCCCTGCTCCACGACACGGCAGGAGCGCGCAGCGTCAAGGGCACTGCCACGGCGCAGGCGCTCGTCAGCGGGATGCCCATCGAGGCGGGCCTGAAGATTTCGGAGACCCCTGTCGAGGCGGCTGGCTTTGCCGTCGTGGCGGCGGGTTCGGTGGCGGTTCCCGCGAGCCTGCCGGTGGGCACGGTCCTCGACGTTGCTGCGGGCGACTTCGCTGTGGTCCTGACCGGGGCAAGGGAAGACGGCTCCGACTCGATGGCGAGTCCGTACACCATCACGTGTGGGCTCGATGCAGAGCAGGACGCCGCGCTCGGCACGATCACCGTCGTGAAGGCCGGTGCGGTCGTCAAGCCCACCGCCAAGGTCAAGAAGAAGAAGGCCACGATCAAGGTCAAGGTCTCCTCCGACACCACGGTCGCGGCGACCGGCAAGGTCAAGATCACGGTCAAGGGCAAGAAGAAGGTCACCAAGACGGTCGCGGTCAAGAAGTCGGGCGTGGCGAAGCTGGTGGTCAAGAAGCTGAAGAAGGGCAACTACAAGGTCACTGCGGCGTACACCGGCGACGACAACGTCGAGAAGGCCAAGAAGAAGACCACCTTCAAGGTGAAGTGACCCCGTCGCTCTGATCCGCGTGCGAGCCCTGTCCGACTCCTCGGGCGGGGCTCGCTGCCGTTCTGTGACGATCCACACCGTGGCCCGTGGTTACCAACGAGTGGGGGCAGCGGGTAGCCTCACGATGCGCTGGCCGCGCAGCGGTTCAGGAATCGATTGCACAGGAGGGGCCGTCAAGGCCACACCACCATGAACATTGTTGTCTGTGTGAAGCACGTGCCCGACGCCACCGCCGACCGGCGGTTCGAGTCGGACAACACCGTAGACCGTGTCGGCGTCGACGGGCTCCTCTCCGAGCTCGACGAATACGCCGTCGAACAAGCACTCCAGATCAAGGAGAAGCTCGGCGACGACAGCGAGGTGACTGCGCTCTGCATCGGCCCCGACGGCGCCGTTGACGCTGTCCGCAAGGCGCTGCAGATGGGTGCCGACAAGGG
The DNA here is from genome assembly GCA_040393845.1 of Nocardioides daejeonensis. Lineage (GTDB taxonomy): Bacteria > Actinomycetota > Actinomycetes > Propionibacteriales > Nocardioidaceae > Nocardioides > Nocardioides daejeonensis_A. The sequence goes on along the minus strand of JBEBTI010000098.1, from coordinate 470 downwards.
CGTCCACGTCTCCGACGAGGCGATCGCCGGCTCTGATGCGCTGGCCACCTCGCTCGTTCTGGCAGAGGCAATCAAGAAGATCGGCACGCCTGATCTCGTCGTGTGCGGCATGGCGTCGACCGACGCCGGCATGAGCGTCGTCCCGGCGATGCTGGCCGAGCGGCTGGGCCTCCCGCAGGTCACCTTCGCCTCCGTCATCGAGACCCAGGGCGACCAGATCCGGGTCAAGCGTGACGGCGACGCCGCCACCGAGGTCATCGGTGCGACCCTTCCGGTCGTGTTGTCGGTGACCGACCAGACCGGTGAGGCCCGCTACCCGTCGTTCAAGGGCATCATGGCGGCGAAGAAGAAGCCGATGGAGACCTTCGGCCTCGGTGACCTCGGCGTCGACGCCGGTCAGGTCGGCCTGTCGGCAGCGTGGTCGGTCGTCGACGAGACCACCGCCCGCCCGCCGCGCACCGCTGGCGAGA
>JBEBTI010000097.1:0-11300 GCA_040393845.1 Nocardioides daejeonensis | reverse complement strand
GCGGGCGGCGCCCACCTGTTCGCCTGCCACCACCCGGTCACCCGAGGAGAGCTTTGATGTCCGAGACCTTGGCGTCGCCGCCTGCGGGCGCGGTCGCGTCCGACTCCCGGGTGCTCACCGTCGACGACCTCGTCGTGGAGTTCCCGGCCAAGGGCGGGCGCACCGTCCATGCAGTCTCCGGCATCAGCTTCGACCTGCGTGACGGCGAGACCCTCGGCATCCTCGGCGAGTCCGGCTGTGGCAAGTCGAGCGCCGGCCGCGCCCTGATGCAGTTGCCTCAGCCGACCTCCGGCTCGGTGCGCCTCAACGACGTCGAACTCGTCGGCCACTCCGGCCGGAGTCTGCGGCGCAAGCGGGCCCGGATGCAGATGATCTTCCAGGACCCGGTCTCGTCGCTGAACCCACGGCGCAAGGTCAAGGACCTGGTCGCCGAAGGCGCACGGATCTGGGGTCGCAAGGTCTCCGACGACGAGGTGCGCGACCTGCTCCGCGCGGTCGGCCTCGACCCCGAGGTGGTCTGGGACCGTCGCCCGCACGAACTCTCCGGCGGACAGTGCCAACGGGTGTGCATCGCTCGTGCGCTGATGCTCGACCCGCAGGTGTTGATCTGCGACGAGCCGGTCTCGAGCCTCGATGTGTCGGTGCAGGCGCAGATCCTCAACCTGCTCGAGGACACCAAGCAGCGCTATGCGTTGAGCATGATCTTCATCGCCCATGACCTCGCGGTGGTGAAGAACATCAGTGACCGGATCATGGTGATGTATCTCGGCAAGGTCTGCGAGATCATCCCGGCCGACCGGCTCGCCGCGCACGCGCTGCACCCCTACACCAAGCTCCTGCTCGAGTCCGTGCCCGAGGCGCACCTGCCCGACGCCGACCTCGAGATCGAGGAGGTCGGTGTCACCAACGCAGAGCTCCCCTCACCGCTGGACCCACCCAGCGGCTGCCGATTCCGCACCCGGTGCCCCCTGGCCACCGACGTGTGCGCCAATGAAGTCCCGCAACTGCGGGAGACTGTGGACGGCCACCTGGTGGCCTGTCATCACGCGGAGGTGTGAACCTGTTGGAGACGTTTGCCGACATCGTCCGAGCCCGTGCCGGCGACCCCGGCACCGGCCTGTTGTTCGAGGGGCAGAGCTGGGCGTGGGGTGAGGTGGTCCAGGAGGCCGCCGACCGAGCCGCAGCCCTGGCTGCCACCGTCGAACGCCCGGCCGACCGCCAGGTGCATGTGGGTGTGCTGCTCGACAACGTGCCCGACTTCGTCTTCTGGGTCGGCGGTGTGGCGCTCTCTGGAGCGGTCCTGGTCGGCATCAACTCCAGTCGCAGCGCTGCCGAGATCGCCCACGACATCCGCCATGTCGGCATCGACATGGTGGTCACCGAGGACCGTCTGGCGCACCTGCTGGAGGGTGACCACGGCGTACCGGCAACCCACGTGCACAACGTCGACCACCCGTCGTACGCCGAGTTCCTGGCTCCGTTCCGCGGGGCCCCCGTCCCCGACGTGGTGCCGGCGCCCGAGGACATCGCACTGCTGCTGTTCAGCTCCGGTTCGACCGGGGCGCCGAAGGCGGTGATCGTCGGTCAGGGGCGATTGGGCAAGCTGCTCGAAGCGATGGTCGGTCGGGCCCGCCTGCACCGGGATTCGGTGACCTATCTGTGCATGCCGTTGTTCCACGGCAACGCGCTGATGCTCAACCTGGGTGCGGCGATGAGCGCCGGCGCCACCGTCGCGATGGTGCGCAAGTTCTCCGCGAGCGCCTTCGCTCCGGACATCCACCGCTACGGCGTGACGATGGTCAACTATGTCGGCCGTGCGCTGTCCTACGTGTTGAGTCGACCGGAGCTTCCCGAAGACCGCACCAGCACGTTGGAACTCGCCTTCGGCACCGAGGCATCGGAGGCCGACGTCGCCCGCTTCGAGGAACGCTTCGGGTGTGAGGTGATGGAGGGCTACGGCCTCAGCGAGGGTGTGCTCCGGATCAACCGCACGCCCGACTCGCCGTCCGGCTCGCTGGGACTCCCGGTGGGTGGCGCCGACGTACGCATCATGGACGAGGCAACCGGCCTGGAGTGCCCGCGCGCGACCTTCGACGCGTCGGGGCGTCTGGTCGACGGTGCTGCGGTCGGCCAGATCGTCGGCGTCGGGCTCGCGCACACCTTCGAGGGCTACTGGCGCAATCCGGGCGCAATGGCCGACCGGGTCAAGGGCGACGACTTCTGGACCGGTGACCTCGGCTATCGCGACGAGGCCGGGTTCTTCTACTTCGCCGGCCGCTCGTCGGACTGGTTGCGCGTTGACAGTGAGAACTTCTCGGCCGCTCCGGTGGAGCGGGTGCTGCAGCGCTTCCCAGGCGTCCTCGCGGCGCCGGTGTTCGCCGTGCCCGACGCCACCACCGGCGACCAGGTGATGTGTGCCGTCGAGTTGGCTCCCGGTGTGACCTTCGACGCCGCCGCCTTCGGCACCTACCTCGCCCAGCAGCCCGAGATGTCGGCGAAGTGGTGGCCGCGCTACGTGCGGGTGATCGACAAGCTCCCGTTGACCGGCAGCAACAAGGTCAACAAGGCGCCGCTGCGCGCAGCGGCCTGGTGCACCTCCGACCCGGTCTGGGTGCGCGTCGGTCGCACCGACGACTACGTGCTGCTCGACGACGCCCAGCGCGACGAGATCGAGAAGGAGTTCGTCGAGCAGGGGCGTCAGGCGTTGCTGCCCGCGGGCTGAGCGCGGCGGCGTTGTGCGGCGTACCGCGTGATTGGTCCAATCGTGGGTCCGGCGGCTGCCGGATCCGCACTGCTCGGCCGTCGAGGCCACGTCCCCAGGAGATGCCATGACGACACCGACCGCTGCCGAAGTCGTCGATGACCGTGACCTGACCGGGCAGGTCGTCGTCGTCACGGGCGCCACCTCGGGGATCGGTCTCGAGACCGCACGCGCGCTGGCTGCGGCCGGCGCTCAGTTGGTGCTGACCGGTCGCGACGCGGGTCGACTGGCGTCGGCTGCTGAAGCGGTCGGTGAGGCAGGCGAAATGACTCCTCACCGGGTGCTGTTCGACCTGGCCGACCTCGCCGCGGTGCGGGCGGGTGCTGCCGAGATCGCCGAGCTCGTTGACCGGGTCGACGTGCTGGTCAACAACGCCGGCGTGATGTTCACTCCGTTCGGCCGCACGGTCCAAGGTCATGAGACGCAGTTCGGCACCAACCATCTGGGCCACTTCCTGTTCACGGTGCTCCTCGAACCGCTCTTGCGGCGGGCAGGCACGAGCCGGGTGGTGACGCTGTCGTCGGCCGGTCACCGGTTGGCCGACCTCGACCTCGACGACGTCGACTGGCGCCGCCGCGACTACGACAAGTTCCTGGCCTATGGCGCCGCCAAGACTGCGAACCTGCTCTTCGCCGTCGAACTCGACCGGCGTTGGTCGGCGTACGGCGTCCGCTCCTTCGCCGTGCACCCCGGCACCGTGATGACCGACCTGTCGCGACACATGGACAAGGCCGACATGGCGCGGATGAAGGAGTTGTCGGCACAGGTGAGCACCAAGTCGGGGGAGGAGCCGAAGCGGATGTGGTTCGCCACCGCCACCGAGGGTGCTGCCACCAGCACCTGGGCAGCAGTCAGCGAGGAACTTGCCGGGGCCGGCGGATTCTATCTTGCCGACTGCGCCGTCAGCGCCGACGCCGCCCCGTACGCCGTCGACCCGCTCCGTGCCTCCCGCCTCTGGGAGTTGAGCGAGCAGTTGGTCGCCGCCCACCGCTGACCTCCTGCGCCCTGACCTCTGCCGCCGCGCCTGTCCCTGCCCCGCCGAGAAGTCACTTGCAGCACGTCGAAAGGCCATCTTCTCGGCGGCTCTCGGTGGGCGGGAGCGGCCGGACGACGTCGTGGTTCCGTGATGGAATCGTGCATGGTGCAAGCGGCTTCGGACCGACCGGGTACGTCACTGCACGGAACGTGAACAGGTGCGAGGAGGCCGGCGGCCGGTGGGGATCCCAGTGGAGCAGCGCGCAGACCCCACGACCGGACAGGCGCCGCGATATCTCGTCCCGGGTCTGATTGCGCTCACCATGGTCACGGGAGTGGTGGGCAGCCTCGGTGCGCCACTGGTGCCCGAGATCGCGGCCGAAGAAGGAGTCTCGCTCAGCACCGCACAGTGGTCGCTCACCGCCACTCTCTTCATCGGTGCGCTCAGTCCACCGGTGATCGGCCGCCTCGGCGGTGGCGTGCACCGCCGTCTGGTGATGCTGGTCTGCCTGGCGCTGGTCTGTCTTGGCACATTGCTGGCGGCACTGCCGCTCGGCTTCGGGGCGCTGGTGGCCGGTCGCGGCCTGCAGGGACTGGGTTTCGGCACGGTGCCGCTCGCGCTGGCGGTGGCCCGTGACCAACTCCCTGAGGAGGCCGGTCGGCGGGCGTTGGCCAACATCTCCTTGGCCAACGTGATCAGTGCCGGACTCGGGTTTCCGATCGCGGCGGCGCTTGCCGATGTGATCGGGGTGAAGGGCGCCTTCGGCGTCGCGTTCGGTTTCACTGTGGTCGCACTGGTGGTCGCAGCCAAGGTGATGGTGCCCGGGCCGGGTGGTGGCGGCCGGATCGACCTGGTCGGCGCGGCGCTGCTCGGCGTGGCCACGTTCGGGGTGCTGCTCGCAATCAGTCGCGCCGACGAGTGGGGCTACACCTCTGCTCGACTGCTCGCCGTACTCGCGATCTCGGCGGTCCTCCTGGTTGTCAGCCTGCTGTGGCTCCTGCGGGTCGCCAACCCGCTGGTCGACCTGCGGCTGGCGGCGCGCCCGGGCGCACTCGGGGCGCACGCCGCAGCCGGGTTGTCGGGCATCGGGATGTATCTGACGATGGCCACCGCGATGGTGCTGGTGCAGGCCGATCCGGTTGCCGACGGGCTGGGACGGTCGGTCTTCTGGGCGGGCCTGATGATGACCCCGTACGCCGTGGCGAGTGTCTGCGGCAGTCGGATCGCCCTGCGTCTGGGCCCGGTGATCGGCGCGGACCTGTTGCTCCCGTTGGGAGCTCTCCTGTTTGCCTCGGCCAATGTCCTGTTCGCGTTGTGGCACGACTCGTTGTGGCAGGTGGTGCTGGCGATGACCGTTGCCGGTCTCGGGAGCGGAGCGACGTTCAACTCGATCCCGTGGCTGCTGGTGCGGGTGGTGCCGTCGGAGGAGACCAGCAGTGCGATGGCGTTCAACATGGTGGTGCGGATGCTCGGGTTCTCGGCCGGCAGCGCGCTGTCCGTGGCGGTGTTGCAGCACTACGCCCAGGACGGACATCCGACGCACGCCGGCTATGTCGCTGCTGGGATCGTCGGCGCCGTACTCAGTCTGGTCGCAGTCGTCGTCTGCACGTTCCAGGCCCGCGCCGCAAAGCGGGCGTTGAGGCCCGTCGCCTAGTCTTCCGGGCGCACGGAGGCCGGGGCTGCGGATCACTCTGGGCCCGGACGGATTCCTGCGGTGGCGACGTACGCCCTCGAACACGGTCCGCTCCGACCCCTTGGGAAGACCGGTCTGAGCTGACAGGTCGGCGTCGACCAACACGTGCCGGCGGTACGGCTTGGTCATTCCGGTGTCGCGGTAGAGCGCGATCAAGTTCGGCGCGGTTGGTGACACAAGGGCACGTGCTCGTCGACTGGCTGCCGGGAGATCACGGTGGTGCCGCCCCGGACGTCAGGGGAGCAGTCGTTCGGTGGCCTCCGCGAGGATCGAGCTGACCTCGCCGGGGTCGCGGCCCGACGCGACGCCGATCATCCCGCCGAGGAACATCATGGACAGCATCCGCGAGGCGGCCTCGATCTCGTCAGGGGAGTGGTCCGTCGATCCGGCGCGGATGGTCTCGCCGATCCAGGCCGCCTGCTCGGGACCGAATCCCGGCACGCCCTCGACGTCGGCGAGATCGGGTGCGCTGGCGACGTACCCGCGATAGAGCGCTTGGTAGAGCAGCGGCTTCTCGCCGGCTCCATGCAGGATCCGCGCGAAGACCGCGTTCAGTCGGGCGGCTGCGGTGGCGCCGCGCGGCGGACGTGAGCGCACGATCTCGGCCGAGCGTTGGCCGAGAGTCATCAACGCCTCCATCAGCAACTGATCCTTGGAACTGGCATGCTGATAGGCGGTCGGCACCGAGACGCCGGCCGCCGCCGCGACCTGCCGGATCCCGACCGCGTCGTAGCCGCCCGCTGTCGCCAACTCGATCACCGTGTCGATCAACTTCTCGCGGGTGGCGGCACGCGCTGGGGACAGCACGCGTTGTACGACGCGGGGGCGGGTGGACATGGCGACACCATAATGGTGTGTGTCGCCGACCACCGGTGCCGTGCCGGTTGACCGGACCGACCGCGGTGGCAGACGTTGCCCTGTCGAGATCTCATCCCCGAGGTGATCAGCATGCCCGCATGGACCCCCGTCTGGACCGCACTGCCCGAGCCGCTGGCGGTGTTCTGGAGCGAGTATCACCTCTGCTCCTTGAGCACCCTCGCCAAGGACGGAGCGCCGCACGCGGTGCCGGTCGGCGCGGCCCTCGATGTTGAGCAGGAGTGCGCCTGGATCATCACCCGGCGCGGCTCGCAGAAGGTGCAGAACCTGCGCCGTGACGGTCGGCTGGCGATCACCCAGGTCGACGGCGGGCGCTGGTCGACGATCATCGGCACCGGTGAGGTCCGCGACGACGAGGCGTCGATCGCCCGGGCCTGTGCGCGGTACGCCGGTCGCTACCGCACGCCCGAGCCGAACCCCGAGCGCGTCGCCGTGCGGGTCAGCGTCGAGAGGTTCCTCGGTTCGGCGTTGGTGTTGCCGAGCCGATCGGGAGATTGAACTTGGAGGGGAATTTCGTCACTTCGATACGGAAGTTTCAGTAACGAGGTGCGCAATTCCCCGCACGAGCGGGGAAACGGTCGCGCTGAGTAGACATGTGGTTGACACGTGTCTATTCGGCTGGCAATCTGACAGGGCGGTCGGCGCGCGACCGCGGAACGAGGAGCGTCATGGATCTGCGTGAGACCCCCGCCCAACAGGCACTGCGCCAGGAGCTGCGCGAGTACTTCGCCCAGCTGCTTCCCGACGACGAACGCCGGGAGGTCGGCGAGACCGGCGCCGGCGGCCCGCGCTTCCGCGAGGTCGTCAAGATGATGGGACGTGACGGCTGGTTGGGCGTCGGCTGGCCCAAGGAGTACGGCGGCCGCGGCCTGGGCGCCGAGGAGCAGTTCATCTTCTATGACGAGATCCAGCGCGCCGGTGTGCCGTTCCCGCTGGTCACGATCAACACCGTCGGTCCGACGCTGATGCAGTTCGGGACCGAGGAGCAGAAGCAGAAGTACCTGCCGGGCATGCTGACCGGCGACATCGTCTTCGCGATCGGCTACACCGAGGCGGAGGCCGGCACCGATCTGGCGTCGCTGAAGACCCGTGCCGTGGCCGACGGCGACGACTTCGTGGTCAACGGCTCGAAGATCTTCACCACCGGTGGCAACACCTCCGACTACGTGTGGCTGGCCACCCGGACCGACCCGGACGCCCCGAAGCACAAGGGCATCTCGATCCTGATCGTGCCGTGCGACGACCCGGGTTACACGTGGAGCCAGATCAAGTCGGTCGGCGGCATCCACCCGTGCGCCACCTACTACCAGGACATCCGCGTCAACAAGAGCGAGCTGGTCGGAGAGCTCAACGGCGGCTGGTCGCTGATCACCGCCCAGCTCAACCACGAACGGGTCGCGCTGGCCGCGCTCGGTGGCCGGATGATCCAACTGTGGGAGCAGACCCTCGAGTGGGCCAAGGAGACCGGCGTGATCGACAAGCCGTGGGTCCAACAGGAGTTCGCCCGCAGTCACGCCAAGCTCGAAGCGATGCGCCTGGTCAACTGGAAGCTCGCTGCTGCCGTCGGTGACCACACCCTGCGCGGCGAGCAGGCCGGCGCGGCCAAGGCCTACGGCACCGAGACCCACATCGACCTGCAGCGCACGCTGTTCCAGATCCTCGGCGCGGCCGGTCGGATCCGCGCCGGCTCCACGGGAGCGGTGCTGCATGCGCAGGTCGAGCAGCTCTCGCGCCAGGGTCTGGTCAACACCTTCGGCGGTGGCGTCAACGAAGTCCTGCGCGACATGATCGCGACGATGGGCCTGGGCATGCCGCGGGGCAAGCGATGAGCACCGAGACGTCGTACGACGAGCGATTGGCTGCCTTCGTCGGCCGGGTGATCAACGAGAAGACGCCGGGCGCTGACCCGGTCAACGTGCCGATGATCCGACACTGGGTCGAGGCGCTCGACGTGGCCAACCCGGTCCACCTCGACGCCGATGCCGCGCGGGAGACGGGACGTGACGACGTGGTCGCCCCGGCCTCGATGATCCAGGCCTGGACGATGCGCGGCTATGCGAAGACGGTCCGTCCGCCTGTCGAGGCGGGTTCGGGCGCGGGCTTCGCGGAGCTCGTCGACCTGCTGGCCGAGGGTGGTTACACCTCGGTGGTGGCGACCGACTCGGAGTTCGACTTCGTGCGCGAGGTCGTGCCCGGTGACGAGATCACGGTCGAGGAGGTGGTCGACGCGATCGGCCCCGAGAAACAGACCGGACTCGGCACCGGCCGCTTCGTCACCACGATCAAGACCTACCGCGACCAGCACGGCGAGACGGTTGCCACCCAGCGGTGGCGGACCCTGCGGTTCAAGCCGCAGGCCAAGGCCGAGAAGCGGGCCCTGCGGCCACGCCCGGCGATCAACCTCGACAACCAGTTCTGGTTCGACGCCGCGAAGCAGCGCCGTCTGGTGATCCAGCGCTGTGCCGACTGCCACGAACTGCGCCACCCGGTCGGCCCGCAGTGCCCCGAGTGCCAGTCGTTCGAGTGGGACACAGTGGATGCCTCGGGTGCCGCCACGCTCTATTCGTTCACCGTTGCGCACCACCCCAAGCACCCGGCCTTCGACTACCCGCTGGTGATCGCGGTCGTCGAGCTCGCCGAGGGGACCCGCCTGATCGCCAACCTGGCCGGGATCACCCCAGACGAGGCCGTGATCGGAATGGCCCTCGAGCTCGACTGGATCGACGCCGACCCCGACCTGACCCTGCCGGTCTTCCGTGCCGCGCAGCACCCCGAGGAGAACTGATGGACTTCAACCTCGACGAGGACATCCAGGACCTGGCCGGCCTGGCCCGTGAGATCTTCGACGACCTGGCTGACACCGACCGCGTCCGCGAGATCGAGAGCAGCGAGACCCGGGTCGACGACACCCTGTGGCAGGCGCTCGCGCAGGCCGGACTGCTCGGCCTGACCCTGGCTGAGGAACACGGCGGCGCGGCGCTCGGCCTCGACGCCCTCGCCGTCGTCCTCGAGGAGCAGGGGCGCCACGTCGCTCCGGTGCCGCTGTGGTCGGCGACCGTCGCGGCCGAGCTGGTCCGCCGCTTCGGCACGGCCGACCAGCAGTCAGCGTTGTTGCCCGGCGCCGCCGCTGGCGAGCTCCGGATCGCGCTGGCACTCGAGGAGTACGACGGCGCGGAGCCGCAGGCACCGCTCACCCGGGCAGTCGCCGACGGTGATGCGTTCCGACTGACCGGCGTCAAGGCAGCAGTGCCGACGCTGGCTGGCGCCCAGCACGTGCTGGTGGCCGCCACGACCGAGCAGGGCGAGGGCCTCTTCCTGGTCGCGCTCGACGCCGACGGCATCTCCACCGCAGCCTCGGACACCACGATGTATGACCTGGCCGGCGAACTCACGCTCGACAGCACCCCCGCGGTCGCGCTCGGCGAGATCGGCGGTCAGGTGCTGCCGGTCGCGCTGCGGGTCGCCTCGATCGCGCTCGCCGCGGTGCAACTCGGGGTGGCCGACGGCGCGATGCGTCTGGCCGCGTCGTACCTCACCGATCGTGAGCAGTTCGGCCGACCGCTCGGTTCCTTCCAGGCCGTGCAGCACCAACTGGCCGACTGCTGGATCGACATCGACGGCATGCGGGTCACCTTGTGGCAGGCGATCGCCGCCGACGCCGCCGACCCGAACGGCACCGACCCGACGCGCGCTGCCGAACGCTCCGGACTCGTCGCGAAGTGGTGGTGCGACCAGGCCGGTCTCGACGTCGTACACCGTGTGCAGCACGTGCACGGCGGCATGGGCATCGACACCGACTACCCGGTGCACCGCAACTTCCTGTGGGGCAAGCAGATCTCCTCGACCCTGGGCGGTTCCTCCGCGGCAACCGCGACGCTCGGCACGCTGCTGGCGACGACGGAGGTGCGGTCATGAGCCTCACGCCCACCCGTACGACGGCAACGGTGGGGGAGGCCCTGCCGGAGTTGGCGATCCCGCTGACCCGCACGCTGATCGTCGCCACCGCGATCGCCAGTCGTGACTACCAGGATGTGCACCACGATCCGGCGCTCGCGGTCGAGCGTGGGTCCAAGGACATCTTCATGAACATTCTCACCAGCAACGGCCTGGTGGAGAAGTACGTCGCCGAGTGGGCCGGTCCCGCTGCTGTGGTGAAGAAGATCAAGATCCGTCTCGGCGCACCCAACTACCCCGGCGACACGATGAACATGAGTGGCAGTGTCTCGGCCGTCGACGGTCGTCTGGTCACCGTGGACGTCAAGGGAGTCAACAGCCTCGGCCCGCACGCGTCGGGCAGTGTCGTCATCGAACTCCCGCAGGCGGTGACCTCATGAGCAGTCTGTCCGGTGCCACCGCGATCGTCGGCATCGGCGCGACCGAGTTCTCCAAGGAGTCCGGCCGTTCCGAGTTGCAACTTGGCTGCGAGGCGGTCACGGCGGCGATTGCCGACGCCGGTCTCAAGCCTGCCGACGTGGACGGTCTGGTCACCTTCACCGCCGAGTCGAGCTCCGAGATCCACATCGCTCGCAACGTCGGGATCGGCGACCTGACCTTCTTCTCCCGGGTCGGCTACGGCGGCGGCGCCGCTGCTGGCACCGTCGCGCACGCCGCGGCCGCGATCCACGCCGGCCTTGCCGACGTGGTGGTCTGCTGGCGCTCCTTCAACGAGCGTTCCGGTGAGCGCTACGGCCTCGGCCAGGCCAATCGGCCGATGGACACCAACGCCGACCGCGCGGCGTACTCGTGGATGACCCCGTTCGGTCTGTCCACACCGGCCCAGTGGGTGGCGATGTTCGCGCAGCGCTACATGCACGAGTACGGCGCGACTTCTGAGGACTTCGGGCGGATCTCGGTGCTGGACCGGGCCCGCGCGGCCACCAACCCGAAGGCGCACTTCTACGGCCGGCCGATCACCCTCGAGGAGCACCAGGCCTCGCGATGGATCGCCGAGCCGCTGCACCTGCTCGACTGCTGCCAGGAGACCGACGGCGGTC
>JBEBTI010000096.1:0-11377 GCA_040393845.1 Nocardioides daejeonensis | reverse complement strand
CCCAGGCACGCACTGGAACGACGCCCAGTTCGACAGCCCCTATCCCGCGGAATCTCTATGCTGGCGAGGTGTCCGAAGAACCGAACCAGTGGGCCGCGCGACGTCGCGAGTATTCCGAGCGGGGTCTGTGCGAGAGCGACCTCCCCGACGACCCGGTCGAGATGTTCCGGCGGTGGTACGACGAGGCTTCAGACCTGCCCGAACCCAACGCGATGGTGGTGGCCACCGCGTCGCGTGACGGCGACCCTTCGGTGCGCACCGTGCTGCTCAAGGGGCTCGACGAGCGGGGTGCGGTCTTCTTCACCAACACCGCGTCCCGCAAGGGCTCCGACCTGGCCGGCAACCCGCGGTGTGCGTTGTTGTTCCCGTGGCATCCGCTGGAACGCCAGGTCCGCGTCGAGGGCACGGCTGAGCCGCTGCCGGCCGACGAGGTGCAGACCTACTTCGACTCGCGGCCGCACGGCGCGCAGTTGGGTGCGCACGCTTCGCGCCAGTCGCGTCCGGTGACCCCGGCGCAACTCGCCGCCGCCTTCGAGGCGGCCGCATCGGCCTACCCCGACCAGGTGCCCGTGCCCGCCGAGTGGGGTGGCTACCGGGTCCGGCCGCAGACCTGGGAGTTCTGGCAGGGCCGGCTCAACCGCATGCACGACCGGCTCCGCTACACCCGCACCGACTCCGGTTGGGCCGTCGACCGACTCGCTCCTTGACCGCTCTCAGTGCACGTACTCAGGCGAGGGCGCGGTCGAGGGCTGCGTTGACGTGCAGAGAGGTGCACGGGAAGAGCGGCACCTCGACGTCGCTCTGCTTGACCAACAGCTCGAGCTCGGTGCAGCCCAGGATCACCCCGTCGACGGAGTCCCAGAGGTCCTCGATGATCTTGACGACCGTGCGCCGCGAACTGTCGAGCACCTTCCCATGGACGAGCTCGTCATAGATGATCCGGTTGAGCACCTCGTGCTGGTCGGCCGGTGGCACGCGCACCGAGAGGCCGTGGGAGGCGATCCGGTCGGTGAAGAAGGTGCGCGACATCGCAAACGTGGTGCCGATCAGGGCCACGGACTCGACGCGGTTGGCCTTGCACTCCTCGGCGACGACGTCACCCAGGTGCAGGAGCGGGATGTCGACCGCTGCCTCGACCTGCTCGGCGACGCGGTGGAACGTGGTGGTGCACAGCATCAGGAAGTCGGCACCGGCGCGCTCGACCGACTGCGCGGCTGCCCCGAGGATCGCCGAGACGGCGTCCCAGTCCTCCTGCTCCTGCAGGGCGGTGACCTTGGCGAAGTCGACCGAAGCCATCATGACTTCGGCGGACGCCAGCCCGCCGATCCGCTCCTCGACACCCCTGTTGAGGTCTCGGTAGTAGACCGCGCTGGATTCCCAGCTCATCCCGCCAATGAGTCCGATCGTCTTCACCCGGTGCAGTCTGCCACCTTTTGGCGAATCCCGGGATGCCCGGTTACCGGTCGGTCACTCCGGTGTGCGGAGCACCTTGTGCTGGGCCGCCTGGGCACGCGGCTTGATCACCAGCTCGTCGATGTTGACGTGGGCAGGCAGGCTCGCGACCCACCGGATCGCCTCCGCGACGTCGTCGGCGACCAACGGCTCGGGCACGCCGGCATAGACCGCGTCGGCCCGGGACCGGTCGCCGCCGAAGCGGGTCAGCGAGAACTCCTCGGTGTGCACCATGCCCGGGGCGATGTCGGTGACGCGAATCGGCTCGCCGAGCAGTTCGAGGCGCAGGGTCTCGGTGAGGACGGCCGCGCCGTGTTTGGCCGCGGTGTAACCGGCTCCGCCCTCGTAGGCGATCCGACCGGCCGTGGAGGTGACGGTGACGAGCAGGCCGTCGCCCGAGGCGCGCAGGGCCGGGAGCAGCGCCTGGGTGACGTGGAGGACGCCGAGCACGTTGACGTCGTACATCCGCCGCCACTGCTCGGGGTCGGCCTCGGCAACCGGCTCGAGTCCGAACGCGCCGCCTGCGTTGTTGACGAGTACGGCGACCTCGGGACCGGCGACTTCGGCGAGGACGGCAACCGAGGCGGGATCGGTGACGTCGCAGGTGACCGCAGTGCCGCCGACCTCGCGGGCGAGCGCCTCGATCCGGTCGGCACGTCGAGCCGCGCAGACGACGTGGAAGCCGTCCCGGGCCAAGGCGCGAGCAGTGGCGGCACCGATGCCGCTCGAGGCTCCGGTGACGACGGCCGTGCGCGAGGTGGTCATGTCTGCATTGTGACGCAATCGGTGTCGGGGTGAGGATTGGCCCCGGCCCGTGGCCGAGGGCACACTGGGGGTCCTTGGTCGGGTCCTCCGAGAGGTTGGTCATGCGCGCGTTCACCGTCGTCACTGCCGTGGTGGGTGGTGCCGCGCTGGCAGCCACCGAGGTGGCAGACCTGCCACCGGCCGTGCTCTGGGCCGCCTTCGTCGTGCTGGGAGTGACCACAGCCCTGCTCGGCCTGGCCTGCGCGGGCAGCGCCCCGTGGTGGCTGCGTGGCGTGGCGGTGCTCGGTGCCACCGGGTTGGCGGCAGCGGTGTGGGTCAGCGTCGAGGCCGAGTTCGGCACGTCGCCGCTACGGGTGGTGGCTGGCGTCGTGACTGTTGCAGCGTCGTTGTCGGTCGGGGTGACGCTGGTGGTGCGCCGGGTTCGACGCAGGCGCGCGGCGGCCCGGGTCGATGTCCGGGTGCCGTCGCCGCGTCAGGCGGAACAGCGGCCTGCGCGGCTCCGGGCCGGGGCGCGTCGGCGCGGTGCGCACAGCCGGTGACCGGTGCTGCCCGTCCGCGATGCGGATCGACGGAATAGCCTCGTACCCACCCCGGTTGTGCCCTCCGGCGGTGCAGAGGAGGTGAGTCGGATGGAACGTGTGGCGATGATCAGCCTGCACACGTCGCCGTTGGACCAGCCCGGCACCGGCGATGCGGGCGGCATGAACGTCTACGTGCTCGAACTCTCCCGACGCCTCGCGAAGCGTGGCGTCGAGGTCGACATCTTCACGCGGGCGACGTCGTCGGAGCTGGCGCCGGTGGTCGCGGCCGGTGAGGGGATCCAGGTCCGGCACGTGCCGGCCGGCCCGTTCGAAGGGCTCTCGAAGGCCGAGTTGCCCGGTCAGTTGTGCGTCTTCGCCCGCGAGGTGTTGCGCGCGGAGGCCACCCAGTTGCCCGGTCACTACGACGCGCTGCACTCCCATTACTGGCTCTCCGGGCAGGTCGGCGCCCTCGCGCGCGACCGCTGGGGAGTGCCCTTGGTGCACTCGATGCACACGATGGCGAAGGTGAAGAACGAGGCGCTCGCCCTCGGCGACACCCCGGAGCCGGCGGTGCGCGTGCACGGCGAGGAGCAGGTGGTGGCCGCCGCCGACGCGCTGATCGCCAACACCGCTCGCGAGGCCGAGCAGTTGATCGACCTCTACGGTGCCGCGCCGGACCGGGTCGAGGTGGTGCACCCCGGCGTCGACCTCGACGTCTTCCGCCCGATGCCGCGGGCCGCCGTACGCCGTCGCCTGGGTCTGCCCGAGGACGCCCACGTGTTGCTCTTCGCGGGCCGGATCCAACCGCTGAAGGGACCCGACGTGTTGCTCGCCGCGGTGGCGGTGCTGCTCGAACGCAACCCGTCGTGGCGCTCGCGCCTCGTCGTCCCAGTGGTCGGCGGGCCGTCTGGTTCCGGGCTCGAACATCCCACCGCCCTGGCCGACCTGGCCGTCGAGTTGGGGGTCGAGGACGTCGTCCGGTTCGTGCCGCCGGTCGCACAGTCGGTCCTCGCCGAGTGGTGTGCCGCCGCGACCCTGGTTGCGGTGCCGTCCTACAACGAGTCGTTCGGTCTGGTCGCGGCGGAGGCACAGGGCGCCGGCACGCCGGTGGTCGCTGCCGCAGTCGGTGGCCTGCCGACGGTGGTCCGTGACGGACACTCCGGCCTGCTGGTCGACACCCACGAACCCCGTGACTGGGCAGCCACCATCGAGAAGGTGTTGGCAGACGAGCAGTTGCATGCGCGTCTCGCGGCGGGGGCGGCGGTCCAGGCTCGCGAGTTCTCCTGGGACCGTACGGCGGAGCGCACCCTGGCCGTCTATTCACGCGCCGCCGAGATGATGCGCCAGGAGGCGAACGTTGGCTGAGGAAGTGGTCCGGACCTGGTTGTCCGACAACGACATCGAGTTCGAGGAGTCCGAGAGCGGGATGTTCTCGTTTGCCCTCCCGGGTGAACGCAAGCTGCAGACCCCGGTCCGGGTCGACGTCGGGACGCATGCGCTCGGCGTCCACGCCTTCGTGTGTCGCAACCCCGACGAGAACCACGAACGCGTCTACCGGTGGTTGCTGGAGAAGAACCTGCGCCTGTTCGCGGTCGCGTTCGCGGTCGATCACCACGGCGACATCTACCTCGACGGACGCCTGCCGCTGTCGGCGGTGACGCCGGAGGCGCTCGACCGGGTGCTCGGCACCGTGCTGGCCACCGCGGACTCGTCGTTCAACACCTTGCTGGAGCTGGGGTTCGGCACCTCGATCCGCAAGGAGTGGGAGTGGCGCACCTCGCGTGGTGAGTCCACCGCCAACCTCGAGGCGTTCCGCGGCTTCCTCGACTCCGAGGACTGAGAACGCGCGTTCTGGCCGCTCGGGTCACCAGCGCGCGTTGCCCTTGGGGAGGTCGATGTCGCGTGGACGCACGAGGTAGCTGATCCCGCCGGAGCCGCCGAGCCAGGCCCGCTCGAACTGCGCCCGGTCATAGCTGCGCGGAACACTGCCGTTGCCGGCACCGGCCGGATCGTTGGCCAGCACGTCGCCGTTCGCGGTGAAGCCGACCACGACCATGAGGTGGCCGTTGGTGGCGCCGATCGGTGCGCCGTCGAGTTCGCCGCGGCCGAACTTCACCGAGGTGACCACCGGGAGTCCCCGGTGCACCATCTTCTCGATGTCGCGCAGGTCCTTGAGGCGGGTCACGAACGAGTCGAGACGGTAGTTGCCGGCGAACGCGGTGTTGAACGGCCAGTTGCCGGTACCGCGGTAGCGGTGGTCGTAGGTCTCGCGTGCGGCGTGGTCGACGACCGGGTCGACGCCCTTCTCCCAGCGGAGCTGGTTGGCCTTCGGACCGGCCCCGTGGAACCGCATCACCATCGCCATCGAGGTCGGTGAACACCAGGCCTCGCCACCGTTGCCCCACTCCGGGTGGTGCCCGGCATGCACCATCTGCGAGTACGTCGGCACCTGGAGACGGATCGCCGGCTTCGCGGTCTTCCTGCTCACCGGGACCTGCTTGCTGGTGTAGTCGGCCACCGTGGCGCCGACCGAGTCGAGGCGCACCGCGCGACCGGTGCCGGCCGGGCGGAGCAGGACGACGCGCACCTGCCAGCGGTTGAACGACGAGCCGTTGGCGAGCACGGTGTCGGTGCTCAGCCGTGCCAGGTCGTCGCTCTGTGCGGCACCGGAGTGACGTCGGACGGCATCGTGGGCGAAGCCCCAGGTCGCCACCTCGTCCCAGGAGCCGACGTCGGAGCCGTCCGCGACCCGCACCAGCACCCGCACCAGGGCGCCCTTGCGGGCGATCGCGTTCCAACTGGGGACGAGGTTGGTGGCGTCGAACGCCGAGGTGGTCCACGGCGACTGCCAGATTCCCGCGTCGTAGCGGGCAGTCGGCTGGTTCCCGAACGGGTCCCTGACCTTCTTGCTGCGCGCAGTGTCACGTGCCAGTCGCAGCCCCTTCTTGGTGACCTTCAGTCCGGTGAGCTTGCCGGTGGCCAACTCCGCGGGCGTCGCCCACCGCGTCTGCCGGGTCCGGTACGTCGTCGCGTTGCGCCTCGTTGCAATCTTCTCGGCACTGCTCTTGCCGACGGAGCCGAGAGAGGTGCTCACGGCGGCCCTGCTCGCGGGCGCACCGCCCGTGGTCGGGGCGGTCCCGGCGGCGGGCACGACCGGGGCCAGCCCGAGGGCCAGCACCAGGCCCGCAGCAGCGGTCGTCGTACGGCGCAGCGAAGTCACTCGTGTCACTCTACGTAACAACCGTCGCTCTGCCCACCCGCCGAACGGGCACCGAACAACGACCGGCCGGATGCGCGCACGTGCCCAGACGTCGTACGCCGTGTCAGAGATCGAGCTTGTAGCCCAGCCCGCGGACGGTGACCAGCAACTTGGGGGCAGCCGGGTCGGGCTCGAGTTTGGCGCGCAGCCGCTTCACGTGCACGTCGAGGGTCTTGGTGTCGCCGACGTAGTCGGACCCCCAGACCCGGTCGATCAACTGGCCGCGGGTCAGGACCCGGCCCGGATTGCGCAGGAACATCTCCAGCAGCTCGAACTCCTTGAGCGGGAAGCGCTGCTCGACGCCGTCGATGGTGACCACGTGGCGGTCCACATCCATGCGGACCGGGCCGGCCTCCAGCGTGCTGGCGTCGATGTCCTCCTCCAGGGTGCCCCGGCGGAGCACCGCGCGGATCCGGGCGACCAACTCGCGGGGAGAGTAGGGCTTGGTGACGTAGTCGTCGGCACCCAGCTCGAGGCCGACCACCTTGTCGACCTCGTCGTCCTTGGCGCTCACCATGATCACCGGCACGTTCGAGGTCTGTCGGATCTGACGGCAGACCTCGGTGCCGGGGAGCCCCGGAAGCATCAGGTCGAGCAGCACGATGTCAGCGCCGGAACGGTCGAACTCGGCCAGGGCATCCGGTCCGGTGGCCGCGATCGCGACCTCGAAGCCCTCCTTGCGCAGCAGGTAGGCGAGGGCCTCGCTGTAGCTTTCCTCGTCCTCGACCACGAGCACGCGAGTCATGCTGTCTCCTTGTCCTTGATGGTGCGGGCCCGGGGCAGGGTGAGGCTGAAGGTGGAACCCTCGCCTTCCACCGACTGCACCCGGATCTCGCCGCCGTGAGTGGCAGCGACGTGTTTCACGATCGACAGGCCGAGTCCGGTGCCGCCGGTGGACCGGTGGCGGGCAGGGTCGACCCGGTAGAAGCGCTCGAAGATGCGGTCGAGCTCCCGCGGGGGGATGCCGATGCCTTGGTCGGTCACCGAGATGTCGACCATGTCGTCGTGCGACGTGACCTCGACCCGGACCGTCGAGCCGTCGGGGGAGTAGTTGACCGCGTTCGCGACCAGGTTGCCGATCGCTATCGTCACCTGTTCGCGCGCGCCGATGATCTCCAGACCTTCGGTGCCGGAGGTGACCACGTCCATCCGCCGTGCCTGGCTGTCGATCGCCACGGTGTCGACAGCGGTGGCAATCACGTCGTCGAGCGGGATCCGCTCGTTCTCCTCGACGGGGTCGTCGGCCTGCAGGCGGGAGAGCTCCAGGATCTGCTGGACCAGTGTGGTCAGCCGTTCGCTCTCGGTGATCATCCGAGCCGCGAACCGTTCGACTGCATCGGGGTCGTCGGAGGCGTCGAGAGTGGCCTCGGCCAGCAGTCGGATCGCGCCGATCGGAGTCTTGAGTTCGTGGCTCACGTTGCCCACGAAGTCACGTCGGATCGCCTCGACCCGTCGCTCCTTGGTGCGATCATCGACCAGTGCGAGCACCTGTTTGGCGCCCAGCGGAGCGATCCGGGCGGACACGTGCCGCACGGCGCCCTTGCTCGACCCCGGCCGCAACTCCATCTCGACCTGCCGGATCTGGCCGTCGCGTCGCACCTGACGGATCACGTCGACGAGCCGGTCGTTGCGGATCTGGGTGCCTTGGACGATGCCCAAGGCGTACGCCGGAGCGCTGGCCTTGAGCACCTGGTCGGTGTCGTCGACGATCACCGCCGAAGAACGCAACACCGCCAGCACTGCGGCCACCTCGGAGGAGACCGGGGGAGGCTCGACGGCGGGGACCCGGCTGCGCAGGCGCTCGCTGATCAGGAATGCGGTGACCACCCCTGCGAGCAGGACGATGGTCAGCAGGGCGAAGAGCCCGGCCTCGGACACGGTCACGACCTGATCGTACGCAGGCATTCACCCGATGTTGGCCCGCAGCCGGGTGATCTCCGGAGTGTTCACCGCACGTTCACGTCGACGCACCTGCCGGTCATCTGTGCTGGTTACCGTCTGCGTCATGCGTGAGGCGTACACCGATGAACTTGAATCCGTCTTTTCTGATTTGGCGTCCATTGCCGTGAAGGTGGAGACGGCGGTGGCGCGCGCGACCATTGCCCTGCTCGACGGCGACGAAGGCGTCGCCACCGAGGTGATCGACGGCGACGCGGCGATCGACCGGCAGCGCGAGAAGGTCGAGGAGACCGCGTTCTCCCTGCTCTCCCTCCAGCAGCCGGTGGCCGGTGACCTGCGCACCATCGTCGCCGCGTTGCGCATGGTCGGCGAGCTCGAGCGGATGGGCGACCTGTCGGTGCACATCGCGAAGGTCGCGAAGATGCGGGTGCCCGGACTCGCCGTTCCGGCGGCGTCCAAGCCGACGATCGCTGCGATGGGTCGGTTGGCACAGGACATGTGCGCCAAGCTCGCGCGGATCATCACCGAGCAGGACGTCGTGGCCGCTGCTGCGCTGGACACCGAGGACGACGAGATGGACAAGCTGCGGCGTCGCTCGTTCCGCGAGCTCCTCGGCGAGGACTGGGTCCACGGCGTCGAGCCGGCCGTCGACCTCGCCCTGGTCGGGCGCTACTACGAGCGGATCGCCGACCACGCGGTCTCGGTGGCGAACCGGGTCGTGTACGTGGTCACCGGCGAACAGGTCGAGATCTCCTGAACCCACGAACCGTCACCAACTGAGCGAGCCGCCACGCCCCGACGGGGAGTGGCGGCTCGAACGTGTGTGGAGCGTGCGCCTGCAGGGCAGGCCCGCCCGCTCTCGTGCCTCGGCAACCAGGGATCGGGGTGACGGGGGCCGTCGTACGACGTGGTGCGGGTCAGCGACCTTGGTTGGCGACGGCAGCAGCTGCTGCGGCGGCGGCTTCCGGATCGAGGTACTCCCCGCCCTTGACGGTCGGCCGGAACTCGTCGTCGAGGCGGTAGACCAACGGCATCCCGGTCGGGATGTTCAGGCCCGCGATGGCGTCGTCGTCGATCTGGTCGAGGTGCTTGACCAGCGCGCGCAGGCTGTTGCCGTGTGCGGCCACCAGCACGGTCCTACCGGCCTGCAGGTCAGGGGTGATCTCGCCGTGCCAGTAGGGCAGGAAACGCTCGATGACGTCCTTGAGGCACTCGGTGCGCGGAGCGTCGGCACCCGGGCCGCCACGCTCGACCGAGTAGCGCGGGTCGTCGACCTGGCTGTATTCGGAGTCGTCGGCCAGCGGCGGGGGCGGGGTGTCGAAGGACCGACGCCACGTCATGAACTGCTCCTCGCCGAACTCGGCGAGGGTCTGCTTCTTGTCCTTGCCCTGCAGCGCGCCGTAGTGACGCTCGTTGAGGCGCCAGTTGCGCTTCACCGGAATCCAGTGGCGGTCGGCTGCGTCGAGGGCGAGGGCGGCGGTGTTGATCGCGCGTCGCTGGAGCGATGTGTGCACCACGTCCGGCAGCAGTCCGGCGGCCTTCATCTGTTCGCCACCGCGGACGGCTTCGCCCCGGCCCTTCTCGGTGAGGGCCACGTCGACCCACCCGGTGAAGAGGTTCTTGGCGTTCCACTCGCTCTCGCCGTGGCGGAGCAGGATGAGCGTGTGGGTCATCAGTGCTCGGACCCAGTGCCCTCGGCGACCGGGGCGGCCTGGCATGCCTCGGCGAGTTCGCCCGACTTGGGGTTGGTGTCCTGGCCGGCGAAGTGGTTGGCGTTGCAGACCACCGGGACGGCGAACGTCACGGAGTCGGCCTTCTCGAACTCGAAGGTCACCTCGACGAAGTCACCCAGCTTGAAGTCGCCGTCGACCGGGATCCCCGGGACGTCGGTCTCCGCGGCAGAGAGCACCAGGGTGCCGGCCGCCGGGATGGTGAGCGCGGATGCGTCGGCGAGCGTGGCCTGGAAGTTGCCACCCACCGCGGTCAGGGCGTCTGAACTGTCCGGGAAGCCGTCCTGGACCTGCGAGATCTTGTTGTTGGCGAACGTGCCGATCAGGGTGCCGGAGCCGTCCTGCGAAGCGACGATGGAGGCGCCCAGCACGTCGACATCGCCGGAGCGGTCGTTGGCGCCGGCGGCCGGTGTGTAGACCTTGTCGGTGGCGAAGCTCGAGCCGCACGCAGCCAGAGCAGGAATGGTCAGCACGAGGGCGCCTGCGGCGAATGCGCGGGCGATCCGGTTGCGAAGCAGCATCATCGGGCCTTCTGTTCGGCGGGGGACCGTCTCTCAGCGCGGTCACCAAGTGCGGCACCCACCCTAGACGAGAAAGCCTGCGGGGGAGACGCCGGGCTCACCCCTCGGCCCCGCCTACTGCGTGAGTCCGCTGGTTGCGCCTGCCGCAGCAGTCAGCGCGATGACCACGACCAGGCTGACCACCGTCACCACGAGCGTCTTCGGAGCGCCGATCTTCAGCGCCACCATCAGGGGGAGGGTCTTCCACTCGGCGCGGTTCTCGTCGACCAGGCCCGGCAGCGCCAGCAGCATGTGCACGCCGACTCCGAGCAGGGCCGCGCACAGGGAGATGGCGACGGTCGGCGGGGTGTCGGTGCCGCTGCCGCCCCAGCCGCCGTACGCGAGGAACGCCGGCAGCAGGGCGAAGGAGGCAGCCCAGGTGAGGAAGGACAGGCGGCCCTTGCGGAGCAGGCCAGCGTTGCCGAGCATCGCGACCAGCAGGAAGGCGAGGTGGCACAGGCCCGCGATGCGCCCGTTGGCGATCGACAGGGGGATCACCAGCAGTACGGCGACGGAGATCGCGAACATCGCCGTCCCGGGGTCGAGGTAGCCCTCGGCGATCGGCTTGCCGGAGCGGTCGTTGCTCCGGTCGCGGTCCCGGTCGACCAAGTCGTTCTGTACGCCGAGTGCGAACTGCCCGACCAGCATCGTCAGGAGCACGAGGCCCACCTCGCGGGTGCTGCGGCCGGCCAGTGCGGCCGCCAGCACGACGGCGAAGGAGAGCACCACGCCGTAGCGCCAGTGGCAGGCACGCAACAGCGCGATCGGGAGCGACCGACCGACCTCGAACGATGCGATCGGCATTCCGGCAGCGTCCACACCCCTGATGCGGCGTACGGGCTGGTATCTCTTCGGAGCCATGGACCGCAGTATTGACCAAAGCCGCCCCGGAAGCGCCGACTTGGGGCGGGTTTCGGCCGTTTGGCCACGGGTATGAGTGCTCGAGCCACGCGCCTCGGGCTGCCGTCGAAACACACCGGCAGCACTTCTGTCAACCCCGCATGTGGCCCCTGACCTGCGCAAACGATGCGGAGAAGGTCGGTGGGACGTGTTAGACTGGTCACCTAGGAAGGGGTACTTGGCACATGACATTCACCGTCGGCGAAACGGTTGTATACCCAAATCATGGCGCGGCAGTCATCGAGGACATCGAGATGCGCACCATCAAGGGAGAAGACAGGGAATACCTGG
>JBEBTI010000095.1:0-11405 GCA_040393845.1 Nocardioides daejeonensis | reverse complement strand
ACCCACCCGTCGGCGTCGAGCCGCTCCACCTGCAGGTGGGTCGGCGGTCTGGTGGCATTGGGGTGTCCGGAGTCGAAGACCGCCGTGACCACCTCCCCCACCCGGGCGGAGGTCGGAGCACGACGTACGGCGACCGGTTGCCGCCGCGCCAGACGTGGGCTGCCCGTCGGGCTCGGCAGCCGCAGGCGGTACGGCGGTGGCGGGGTGCCGGCGTCGAGGTCGGTGCCGTCACGCATCGACACTGCCAACTCCCGCACCGCCGAGCGCAGTGCGTCGAGCTGGTGGTGCCCGAAGATCGTCGAACCACCTTCGTAGAGCTGCTCGTCGTACTCCTCGGGCGTGGTGACGTAGTGCCCGTAGCCGTTGGCATATCCCTGTAGGAGGACGCGGTCGAGGTCGGACTCGAGCAACTCAGCCACGTCGCGCCGGATCCGCAGGCCTGCCACCGCGGTGACCTCGAAGGGCAGGCAGACCAGGACCAGTTCGCCGCAACGCACCAGCTGCAGCAGGAAGGTCTCCTGCACCCACCGCAGCCGACCGACCGGCAGGAAGACGTCCTTGACCCCGTGGGCCTGCGCGAGACCGGGTGCGACGCGGTGCAGCAGACGGGTGATCCGCTCGGGCACCGGGTTGCGTCTGCCCTCGTCGAACAGGGGCGAGCCCGGCCCGTCGGTCAACTTGCCCGCCGCAAAACTGGCGCCGAGGATCGCGCGGCCGGTGCGTCCGCTCGGGGACGATGCCTGTGCGAGGCTGACCCACCGATGTCGGGTGTCGATCGACGCGCGCAGGGTTTCGCCTTGCAGGGTTGACAGATGGCGCGCTGCAACGAGTTGGCGCCGGCCGATCTCGGCGGTGTTGGCACGCTCGTCGGCCGTGGGTCCGGCGCCCGGCTGCAGGTCGAGGTTGGGGCTGAGGTCGCCGGCATTGGTCTGCGCGAAGGCGGTGACCAGATCGGCGCGCGGTCCCTGCGGGTCGGCGCCCTCCTGCTCCCACTCGTAGGCCGCCCATCCCTTGTTGTCGGCGCTGATCAGTCGGTTGCGGTTGGTCATCGAGGTGTTGTGCACCGCAAACCAGTTGATCGCTCCGACCAGCCGGCCGGCGCGCTCGAAGCGGAGCAACGTCGTACGGCGGTCCACCCCGTCGGGGAAGAAGGCGCGCTCCTCGTCGGGGTCACGCGCGAAGGCGGCTCGGGCCCGGTTGGCGCTCGCGTCGGCAAGCTCCCCCCGGGTGAGCACCGGCGTGGTCGGAGCGAGGTCGCGGTGCGCCCGGTCAACGGCCTCGACGACGCCGTCGACCAACCAATCGAAGGTGCGGCCGTGGAAGCCGAGGGTGGTGATGTTGTAGAGCACGTCGTGACCGTGCCCGCCTGGGCCGCAATGGGTGTGGGTCGCGGTCAGGACGACGTTGTGCGGGCCGTAGGTCGCACCGTACCGCTGGCGCAGCCGCTCGTGGACGGCGCTCACCGCGGCCTGGAAGAACATCCCGATGTCGGCGACCACATGGACCACCCGACGGGTGCCGTCATCGAGGACGAACGCGCGCGCATACTGTCGGGACAGGACGCCGTTGGTGCGCTGGGCGGGCATCCCGTAGCCCATCATCGCCACGCCCCACGGTTCACCGGTGACATCTGCGATGCCGCGACCGACCTGCCAGCCGCTCTGTTCGTCGATGCTCACCGAGCAGATGTTAGTGGTCAGTCACGCCGCAAGCAGGGCGTGCACGTCGATGCCGTGTCGGGCAAAGGCGTCGACGCGGGGCGGCATGCCACCACGTCGTACCAAACCGTCGGCTCCCCGCACGAAGATCGACTCGGTCTCGATCACCCCGGCTTCGACCCGCCCGGGGACGGCCACGATCTCGGTGACCCGCCGGTTGCCTGCGACATCGAGACCGAGGTGGACCACGAGGTCGACGCTGGACGCCACCGTCGGCTGCACGAACTGGGCGCTGATGTTCTCGCCGGCGAGGAGCGGCAGCGTGCACATCTTCACCAGGCCCTCACGAGCCGAGTTGGCGTGCAACGTGCACATGCCCGGCACGCCGCTGTTCAACGCCAGCAACAGGTCGAGGCACTCCTCGGCCCGGACCTCGCCCACGATGATGCGACTGGGCCGCATCCGCAGGCTCTCCTTGACCAGGTCACGCAGCCGCACCTCGCCGGTGCCCTCCAGACCTGCCTGGCGGGTCTGCATCGCCACCCAGTCAGGATGCGGAAACCGCAATTCATACACTTCCTCGGCCGAGATCACCCGTTCCCCACCCGGGATCGCTCCGGCCAGGCAGTTGAGCAGAGTCGTCTTGCCGACGTGTGTTCCCCCGACCACCAACAGGTTGAGACCGACCCGCACGCTGGCCTCCAGAAAGCGTGCCGCCTGCTCCGTCAACGTGTCGAGCCGGACCAGATCGTCGAGGCGGGCCGCCCTCATCGTGTGCTTGCGAATGTTGAGCGCGGTGAATCCCCGGGTGATGCCGTCGAGCACCACGTGCAGGCGATGACCCTGCGGCAGCATGGCATCGACGAACGGCACGCTGCGGTCCACCCGGCGGCCACTCGCCTTCAGGAGGCGCTCGACGAGTTCGTCGACTTGGGCCACCGTGAGCACGGTGTTGGTGAGCTCGTGCCGGCCGTTGCGCGCCACAAACACGCGGCTCGGCTCGTTGACCCACACCTCCTCGACCGTCGGGTCGTCGAGATGCACCTGCAACGGACCGAACCCGGCGACCCGTGCCACCAGCTCGACCACGAGAGCCGGTGGGTCGGCCAGCGAGGGGACCTGCCCGGTCAGGCTCAGCTGGTCGTGGGCATGCACCACCGACTCGGCGAGCACCCGCACCTCGGCCACCTGCTGTTGCGGATCGACCTGGTCGCGGCGGACCAGGTCACGCAGCCGGGCGTCCAGGAGGTCGACCGTGGCAGGGTCATCAGTGCGCGCATGGTCAGGCAGTGCAGTCATCGAGGTTCCCGAGAGGAGAGCGGACGTGCTGCGCCCGTTCTACCCCACCCGCACCGAGTTTGGGAACAGCCGCCGGCGCATCTGTGGAGGACCCGATCAGCCGGGCGGCAGCACCATCGTCCAGCCGATCGCCTTCCCGCTCGCCACCGAAGCGTCTGCGGTGACGGGTGCCAGCGCTCCGGCAGGCAACGCCGAACGATCGCCGAGGACGGAGGTCACCAGGCCTCCCCCGCTGCCCCGGGTGGCCCCACGCACGACGAGTCCGGACGGCAGCGTCCAGTCGTGCGCAGTGGAGACCTTGTCGACCCAGAGCCAAGCCGCGGCGCTGCCGGCGACGGTCACCGATGCAGCCGGAGCGGCATGGAGGGCAGTGGTCGCCGAATCTGCGCGCGCCCTCGGCACGGGCGGGCCCGCGTCACGGTAGGCCAGCAGGTGGGTCGCAGTCTTGGCGAAGGCGTCGAGGTCGACCCGGATCATGCTGCCGGCAGCCCCGGCCGGTGCCGCCCGGGTCAGCACCCACGACCGGAGGTCACTGCCGTCGGCGGCCTCCCCGACGATCGTCCAGCCGGGCGGGGCCGTCAGGGTCGCCGCCCGGTTGGTGGTCACCACCAGCACCAGTCGGTCCCCCTCCTGCACCGAGCCCGGCACACTGACGGTGGGCCGCTGGGTGTTGGCGTTCTGGCTGGCCGAGCCCACCTGGGTGACGACCGGTTCGGGATCGGGATCAGGATCAGGGTCGGGATCGGGTGGCAGGACGCCCACGAGCACCACCGAGTAGTACGCCCCGCCGCCACCGGCCTCGACGGCATCGCTGACCCCCGGTACGACGACGGCCACCGGGCGATCGGTCGTCGTACCGTCACCGAGCTGCCCGGCGCCGTTCTCTCCCCAGGCCATCACGCGCCCGTCCGCCAGCACAGCAAGGCCGTGGTCGCGGCCGGAGCCGATCGACACCGCGCCACTCACTCCGCCGACCCGCACCGGGCGGGTGCGTTGGGTCGTCGTACCGTCGCCCAGGTTGGCGCGGTAGTTGCGTCCCCATGACCAGACGGTGCCGTCGAGTGCCCGGGCGTAGGAGTGGTGAGCACCGGCGATCACCTCAGCCGCGGCCGGCGCGGCGACCTCGGTCGGCACCAGCCGGTCGGTGTTGCTGCCCGCGTTGCCCAGACCCAGTTGACCGTAGTCGTTGGATCCCCACGCCCACACGCTTCCGTCGGCGCGCACCGCCAGACCGTGGTCGCGGCCACCGGCGAGGTCGACCACCGAGTTCAGCGCACCGACCCGCACCGGCGTGAGCCGTCGGGTGGTGGTGCCGTCACCGAGTTGTCCCTCGTCGTTGCGTCCCCACCCGACGACCGTGCCGTCGGCACGGATCGCATAGGCCATGTCGCGCCCACCTGCGATGGCCACGGCGTCGGAGAGACCCGCCACCCGGACCGGCGTACGTCGCAGTGTCGTCGTGCCGTCACCGAGTTGACCGTCGGCGTTGTAGCCCCACGACCACACAGACCCGTCGGCGCCCAGCGCCATCGAATGGTTGTGCCCGGTCTCCACCGCGACCATCGCGCTGAGTCCCGGCACCTGCACCGGCGTACTGCGGTTGGCACTACCGCCGACCCCCAGCTGGCCGTGCTGGTTGCTGCCCCACGTCCACACCGAGCCGTCGGAGCGCAGCGCGACCACGTGTTCCCGCCCACCGTGCAGGTCGACGACGTCACCCAGGCCGACCGCAGCGGCAGCCAGCCGGGACGCCGTACCACCTGTGCCGAGCTCGCCGTAGGAGTTCGCACCCCAGGTCCACGGAGTCCCGGCGACGGCGGCCGCGCCGGCCAGCGGCGGAGCGACCACCGTCAGGAAGATCGGCGCCAGGAGCGCCGCACCCAGCCCGGACCCGATCCGTCGCACCATCTGCCGCATGACAACCTCCGCCCCGGGCCCGTGCGTCGCCGGGCCGCGCTGCCGACACTAGGCAACTCCCCCACCCGTTGGCGTCACGGAATCTGGGGATCTCGCTGACTCACTGCAAGTTCGCGGAGCGGTGGGTGGCGGTCAGTCGCCTTGGTCGCCGTCGGGGTGCTCGGCCCGCGCCTTGCGGGCGGCGTCCCGGATTTCGAACAGGTCGGTCGCCAGACCGCCGACCGCATGGGCAATGTCGCGCACCGCACCGGTCACGGCGCCCCCGACCTGGGACACCGCGCTGATGGTGGCGTCGACCGAGTCCTGCAGGGCGTCCTTGCTGATCTCGGCGTTGCTGATGTGGTCACGTTCGTCGTTCATGGTGCCCCCAGTGTCAGCCACGCAGGCCGATGCCGACAAGCGTCGGCCTGCGTGGGTCGGGTCACGGCGTACGACGTGGGTCAGGCTGCGTGGGCCGCAGCGCTGGGCTCGGTCACGACAGCCTCGCTCTCACGGCGCCACGGCAGCCGGTCCGGGAGCGCCAGACGGGCGATCTTGCCGAAGACGCTGCCGAGCTGCTTGTGCAGCGGGCCGGTGTTGTAGGGCAGGCCGTAGCGCTCGCAGATCTCCTGCACCTCGGTGGCGATCTCGGGGTAGCGACGGGCCGGCAGGTCCGGGAACAGGTGGTGCTCGATCTGGTGGCTCAGGTTGCCGGTCATCACGTGGAAGACCTTGCTGCCGGTGATGTTGGCCGAGCCGAGCAACTGACGGTAGTACCAGCCACCGCGGGTCTCGTCCTCGGTCTCCTCGACGGTGAAGGTCGCCACGCCGGCCGGGAAGTGTCCGCAGAAGATGATGTTGAAGGTCCAGATGTTGCGCACGATGTTGGCGATCGCGTTGCCGGCCAGCGTCGAGAGGAAGAACGGCCCGGTCAGGAGCGGGAAGACCAGGTAGTCCTTGGCGACCTGCCTGCGCACCTTCATCCAGATCCGCGCGGCGATCTCACGGTTCTCGCCCCAGGTGCGGCGACCCGCCATCAACTCGTCGGCCTCGAGGTCGTGCAGTGCCACGCCCCACTCGAAGAACATCATCAGCAGGAAGGCATAGAGCGGGTTGCCGAGGTAGTAGGGACGCCACTCCTGGTCCTCGTCCATCCGGAGGATCCCGTAGCCGATGTCACGGTCCTTGCCGAGGATGTTGGTGTAGGTGTGGTGCATGTAGTTGTGGCCGTACTTCCAGTTCTCACTGGGCGCCATCGTGTCCCACTCGTACATGCGCGAGCTGAGGGCGGGGTCGCCCATCCAGTCGTACTGGCCGTGCATGACGTTGTGGCCGATCTCCATGTTGTCGAGGATCTTGGAGACGCTGAGGGAAGCGACCGCGAGCGGCCAGGCCGGTGGCACGTAGAAGAGCGCCCGGCCCGCGATCTCGAAGCCACGTTGGGCCTTGACCACGTTGCGGATGTAGGTCGCGTCCTCTTCGCCGAGTTCACCGATCACGCGCTGGCGGATCGCGTCGAGTTCGGCCCCGAACTCGTCGAGCTGCTCGGGGGTGAGCAGGAACTTGCCTTCGGCCGGGGCGTCGTACGTCGTCTGTGCAGTCATGGTGTCCGGTGTCCTTTCCGGTGACCCCTGCGAACAGGGGTGGGGGTGGTGGTCAGAGATCGACGGAGCAGTCGCCGTCAGGGGCGGAGACGCAGATCCGGATCTCTTCGTCGGGGAGCGATGAGGTCTCGCCGGTGAGCACGTTGCGCACCGTGCCCTCGGTCTTGGTCGCGGTGCAGGAGAAGCAGATGCCCATGCGGCACCCGAACTCGGGCTTGAGCCCGAGCGCCTCCGCCTGCTCGAGCAGGGTCGCGCCGGTGTTGGTTCCGGCTGCACCGCTGCGGGTGAAGGTGACCTCACCGCCGGCCTTGCCGGTCGACGTGCGCGGTGGCTTGAAGAACTCGACGTTGAGCGCGTCGGAACCCTCGTACGCCGCCTGCACCGCCTCGATCAGCGGCGCCGGGCCGCAGGCCCAGGTCGGCACGTCGCGATAGCCGGGGATCTTGTGTTCGAGCCACGCCGGGCTGAGTGCGGGGTCGCCCAGCTCGGGGTGCAACAGGTGCACGTCGATGCCGTAGCCGGAACGAGCGATCTCGGCCAACTCCTCGGCGAAGATCTGGTGCTCGGGCGACTGGGCGTAGTGCACGAAGGTGATCCGGCCCCGGTGGGTGCGCCGCTGCAGCGTGCGCATCATCGACATCACCGGAGTGATGCCGGAGCCACCGGAGATGAACAGCACGTGGTCGGGCACCCGGTCCGGCAGGACGAAGTCGCCCTCTGCCTGCGACAGGTGCACGATCTGGCCGACCTCGGCATGCTCGACGAGGAAGTTCGACACCACGCCGTCGGGGTTGGCGCGCAGGGTCACGGTGAACCGGTCGCCCGGACGCGATGCGGCGCTGGCCACCGAGAAGACCCGGGTGGTGCGACGCGCGCCGTTGATCTCGACGCCCAACTGGACGTGCTGGCCGGCCAGGTGGCCCTGCCACGTGGAGGTCGGCTGGAACGTCAGGGTCGCGACCGGCGGGTGGCCCTCGACGTCGACCTCGCGGTGGATGTCGACGAGGCGGGCGCGCACCTCGGTGGCCGCCCACATCGGGTTGACGAGCTCGAGATAGCGGTCGACACCGTGCGGCGTGGTCAGCGCGGCGGCGATCCGGGAACGGAGAAGAGTGTGGGTGATGCCCATCGTGAGGCCTCTCGGATTTGAGTGAACATCCGTACACCCAAAGACTAGAGGCGCGCCACCATGTCACGTCAACAGTTGGCGACGGTGATCCCGAACACGGAGCACATTTGTGCACTGAGTAGAATGCTGCGGTGGCAGCCACCGAGAGTCGACAGGAGCGGAAGGACCGCACCCGACGGTCCATCCTCGATGCCGCGCTCGACCTGCTCGCGCACACGAGCTTCAGCGCGCTGTCCCTGCGCCAGCTGACTCGTGAGGTCGGCATCGTGCCGACCGCCTTCTACCGCCACTTCGCCTCGCTCGACGAGCTCGGGTTGGCCCTCGTGGACGACTCGTTCGCCAGCCTGCGAGACGTGCTCAACGCGGTACGCCGTGACAACCCACCGCCGGAGGAGCTGATCGACCGCTCCGTCGACGTGCTGGTCGAGAGCCTGGCCGACGACCTCCCGCACTTCCGGTTCATCGCCCGCGAGCGGTACGGCGGGGTGGCGCCGGTCTGTGAGGCGATCGGGAGAGAGCTCGACCTCTTCGAACGGGAACTGGTCACGGACCTCGCCCGGATGCCCGAGTTGGCCGCGTGGGGGGCACGCGATCTGGCCCTGTTGGCGGGACTCTTCGTCAACCTGATGGTGTCGGCCGCCGCCGAGTTCGTGGCTGCAGAACCCGAGTCGCGCGGCCCCCTGATCACCCGCCTGCGCCACCAGGCCCGGATGCTCGTCGTCGGGGCAGCCGGCTGGTCACCGCTCCCCCGCTGACACCGCAGGTCATCGCGGGCGAGGGCTCGGCAGCGCCTCGTGGGCACGCTGCAGCATCGCCACCGCTGCCAACTGCGAAGGGACCTCGAGTTTGCGGAGCACCGCGCGGACCTGACTGCGGACCGTGCCCACCGAGACCCCTGAGGTGGTGGCGATCTGAGTGACCGACTCGCCCCGACGCAACGCCTCCAGCACCTGGCTCTCGCGCGGGCTGAGCCGGTCGAGCTTGGTCAACAGCACCCGCTGCTCAGCACCACGCTCCGCCCACGCAGCGAGCAGTCGGGAACGTTCCAGGCTCGACGTCACCGGTCGATCGGCAGCCATCGCGCCCAACGCCGCGACCAGCTCCGGCAACCCGACCGTCATCGGCAGCACCGCGGCTGCTCCCGCCGCCAGCCCGGCTCCCCACTGCGCCTCATCGTGACTGCTGCTCAACAGCAGCCACCGCACCTCGGGTACGTCGCGCAGCGTTCGCATCACTTCGCCCACGTGGTTGCGGTCGAGCAACTCGTGGAGCAGCACCGCAGCCACGGGGTTCTGCCGGATCACATGCTGGCGAAGCTGACGCAGGCCAGCCAAGTCACGCGGCACTGCGAAGGCGAAGGCTCGGAACCCACGGGTCGACAACGCCGCCTGCACCGCCTGCGCGGTCAGGAACTGGTCACCGACCACCACCACATGGAGTTGCCGATGCTCGCTCGGTTGGCGTTGGCGCGGCACCATCGCCACGTCAGCCGAACATCTCGACGACGACATCGTCGACCACACCGTTGAACTGATCAGTCGCGGTCCGAGGCACCACGCCGCCAGCCAGGACCTTCGCGCCCACCGCAACCGGCGTCCGCCGTCCGAACCGCAGCGTCCCGACGTCTGCCTGCACCGACACGACCGTGGCCGGTGTCGAACCTCCGATCTCACGGAGCTCGAGGCGCACCTCCGGCGCACGACGCGTGCATCGCACCGTGTACCAGGTGTCCCGCCGCACCGGTTCGTCGAGTACGACGACGACCTCACCTGCCGATCCGGCAATCCGGCATGAGGGAACGCCGTGGTCGATCTGCAACTTGAACTGGGTCTTGTCGACGAAGAGGCCCCGTTGCACCAAGTTGTCGCCGTTGTCGGCGTCGCCGCCCTCGGAGACAGCGTCGAGTCGGAAACTGGCGCCGAAGGTGAAGTCGGCGTTCCCTGGCGTGAGGGCGCCGTCGTCGCTCCAGATGAGCAGTGCGGCGGCGGGACTCGCGTCCTCCCCGAGGTGGGCGGGGAAACGACCGCCGGCTCCCGTTGCACCTTGCGCCAGGCGCAGGCGTCCGCCCTCGCTGGTCACCACCTCGGTGCGGACCGTGGCGGTGCCGAGGTTGGCGGCCCCCGGCACGAGCGTGCCCACCTCGGCGGTGATCTCATCGAAGTCGATCCGCAGCTGCGCGTCGTCCGTGACCGGGGACGGGGCCACGTCGGTGACGGAAGCAACGCCGCCGGAGACACCGCACGAGGTGGTGATGAGCGCTGTGCAGACCACGCGGGTCCACCTCTCAGGGACGCGCTTCACCGTCGTCTCTCATTCCGGCCCGATGGCGACGGTGAACATCACGACCCGACTCACCGACGGCGCACTCACCGCCGTCAGACCCGCCCGGACACCACCACTCACCGCCGCACCACTGTCAACGGTCAACCCCGTGATCGCACCACCACCCGACCCCGACGTCGTCGAACGCACCACCACACCACCAGGCGCAGTCCACCCCACCTCACCCGACGCCTTCGCCGCCCAGTGCGTGAGCACCCAACTCCCCGCCGACGCCGCAACCTCCGGCGCCGTGTGCCGCGTCCCCGACGCAGCATCCACCGCCACCGCACTGTCCACCACCACACTGGCACCCTGCGACGCCCGGTACGCCGACAACGTCAGATCCGCCTTCGCAATCGACGACAACACCACCGACACCGACGACCCCGCATCCGCAGCCGTCGCCGTCCGCGACCACAACACCCCCTGCACGTTGCTCTGCGACACCGACTCCAACCGCGACCACCCAGCCGGCCCCGACACCGACGGAGACGACGAGTTCACCGCCACGTGCAACACCAACGTGTCCCCCACCTGCACCCCCGCCGGCACACTCACCCGATGCGTCACCGCATTCGCGTTGCTCGACGCCGACCCCACGAACCCAAGTTCCGCAGCCGGCGGATCCGGATCCTCTCCGGGGTCGGTGCCACCGGACTCCAGTCCGACGGCGACGGTGAACATCACGACCCGACTCACCGACGGCGCACTCACCGCCGTCAGACCCGCCCGGACACCACCACTCACCGCCGCACCACTGTCAACGGTCAACCCCGTGATCGCACCACCACCCGACCCCGACGTCGTCGAACGCACCACCACACCACCAGGCGCAGTCCACCCCACCTCACCCGACGCCTTCGCCGCCCAGTGCGTGAGCACCCAACTCCCCGCCGACGCCGCAACCTCCGGCGCCGTGTGCCGCGTCCCCGACGCAGCATCCACCGCCACCGCACTGTCCACCACCACACTGGCACCCTGCGACGCCCGGTACGCCGACAACGTCAGATCCGCCTTCGCAATCGACGACAACACCACCGACACCGACGACCCCGCATCCGCAGCCGTCGCCGTCCGCGACCACAACACCCCCTGCACGTTGCTCTGCGACACCGACTCCAACCGCGACCACCCAGCCGGCCCCGACACCGACGGAGACGACGAGTTCACCGCCACGTGCAACACCAACGTGTCCCCCACCTGCACCCCCGCCGGCACACTCACCCGATGCGTCACCGCATTCGCGTTGCTCGACGCCGACCCCACGAACCCAAGTTCCGCAGCCGGCGGATCCGGATCCTCTGTCGGTTCCGCGCCTCGAGTCGTCGACCCGCTGGCACCCGCACCGTCGGTGACCGTCAACTCCACCGTCACCGGGCCGGGCGCCGCATACCGATGCTGGGTCTGCACCCCCGATCCGGTCTTCCCGTCCCCGAAGTCCCAGGCGTAGGAGGCGATGCTGCCGTCCGGATCACTGGATCCCGAGGCGTCGAAGGA
>JBEBTI010000094.1:0-11656 GCA_040393845.1 Nocardioides daejeonensis | reverse complement strand
GAGCTCAAGGAGCGCAAGCACCGCATCGAGGACGCCGTTCGCAACGCGAAGGCTGCCGTCGAAGAGGGCATCGTCGCCGGTGGTGGCGTGGCTCTGGTGCAGGCTGCCGCCAACGCGTTCGACAAGCTCGAGCTCGAGGGCGACGAGGCGACCGGTGCCGAGATCGTCCGCAAGGCGACCGAGGCTCCGCTGAAGCAGATCGCGATCAACGCCGGCCTCGAGGGCGGCGTCGTGGCGGAGAAGGTGCGCAACCTGGAGCCCGGCCACGGTCTCAACGCGGCCACCGGCGAGTACGTCGACATGATCGCCTCCGGCATCATCGACCCCGCCAAGGTGACCCGGTCGGCGTTGCAGAACGCAGCGTCCATCGCTGCGCTCTTCCTCACCACCGAGGCCGTCATCGCCGACAAGCCCGAGAAGGCTGGCGCCATGCCCGGCGGCGGCGACATGGGTGGCATGGGCGGCATGGACTTCTGATCCGCCCACCCAGCTGAACATCACGAACCCCCGGTGCCGTCAGGCACCGGGGGTTCGTGCATCCACCACCTACGATGGGCCCATGCGTCGACGGTTGCTCCCCCTGGTGCTGGTGCTGGGAGTTCTGCTGACCGGCTGCGACGGCGACGGTTCCCCCTCGTCGGAGCCGCCGAGTGTGACCACCTCGCCGACCGTGACCGCGTCGTCCAGCCCGGAAGCGGCGCCACAGCGCGTCAGCACGGATGAGTTCTGCACTCTGGTCGGCACCGTCACCACGACCGACGGGGGCGAGCGACAGGACGCGGTGCTCGAGGTCCTGCAGCGGGGCCTGCCCGACGACCTGACCGGAGATGCGAAGGACGGCCTGCAGGTGTTCCTCGACCTCGCACCCGAACTGACCGGGGTGCGGGCCTCGGTCAGCGCCTATCGCGACCTCGGGCGCAGCCAGCGCGCCGACCTGCGGTCGTTCGGTTGGTTCATCACGAAGTCGTGCGGACGCGACTACCTCAGTGACCTGCTCCCGGACGTCCCCGACCTGCCCAGCCTTCCGTGGCGCTGAGCCGGTCTCAGCCCCCGGGCTCGGGCGCGTCCGGGCGCACGAACTTGTGGGTGCCGTCGCACCACGGCATCCGCTGCGACCGACTGCACTGACAGACCGCCACGACGGGACGACGCACCTCGTGCAGGGTGCCGTCGTCGTCCAGCCAGGTCTGCGCGCCGCGGACGAGCAGCGGTCCACCGTCCGGGCACTGGCTGACCCGCATCGACCGTTCAGCGGCACTCACGCGACCACCCGCGGCATCTCGTCGCTCAGCGACGGTCCGGAGCGCCACCGCTCCAGCAGGTCCTCGGCGGCCAACCGGTCGAGTTCGAGACAGACGCTGGCTCCGAACAACATGTCGTCGGCGAGTTCGGGTTCGGCGGCCGCGGCGCGCCCGCAGATGTCCAGGATCGCGACCTGCTCGTGGGCGGCGTCGGCCTCGACGTGCTCGTCGTAGTACCTCGCTGCAGCTGCCGGCAGCCCGAGGCGGTCGGCGCCGGCCGCGATCCTGCGGCACGGCACGCTGCTGGTGGCCTCGAAGGCAGCCAGGTGGCCCATCGCCGCACCGCGCAGTCGCCGGTTCAGCGCAAACAGCGACATCGCATTGTTGTTGGCCAAGGTCAGGGCGTCGGTCTCGTCGAGGTAGCTGCCGTAGTCGGCGCTGAGCCCGCAGGCGCGCAGGGCATCGGCAAACAGCTCCTGGTGGAGGAAGTCGGGGTCGCCGGCGCCGTACTCGTCGTACTGCAACTCCGCGAGAGCGACCTTGGCGCCTCCGCTCAGTCGGGGCAGCAGGAAACTCTGCGGGTCGGACTCCTTGAGGTGGTAGATGCTGCGGGAGCGCAGGAAGTCGAGGAACTCCTCGCGGGAGGCGGCGCGCTGCAGGTAGGGGGCGAGTTCGCCGCTCGGGTCGGCGTCGATCAGTCGGGTCAGTCGGACGGAGACGTCCTCGTCCGGCCCGGTCGTGTCGAGCGGGCTGGGCAGCGCTCGCAGGGCAGCTTCGAAGGGCGCCTCCAGCTGACGCCGCGCTGCGATCAGGTCGGGGTCCCACTCGAGGTCGGCCTCGACCCCGTCGAATCCGCGGTAGTGCAACTCATAGAGCAGCCACAGAGCCAGCTGGAAGTCGCCATCGCTCAGGACTGCGGTCGCCGCGGGAAGGCGGGGCAGCGACGGCCGATCGGCCTCGGCGAACGCACCGAGCACCCAACGGCTGAGTGGGCCTCGCGGCGAGGGCAGGTGAGTCATCGGAGGGTGCTCCTTCGTCGCACCAGGACGAGTACGCCGCGTGGATGCGGCCGGACTTCGTCGATCGTGAGGTCAGGTGTCGCCGGATCCTCCAGCCACGCCCGGAGTGCGTCGACCTGGACCAGGTCACCGATCTGCAGCACGGTCACCCCGTCGGGATGCACGGCATGCTCCACCACCCGCAGGCACGAGCGGGCCAGCGCCAGCCCGTCCGGACCGCCGTCGATCGCACCCAGCGGATCCTCGGGGAAGGCGTCGGTGCGTGCGGAGGGCACCCACGGCGGGTCGACCACCGCGAGCACGAACTGTTCCCCCGGGGTGATCGCAGAGTCGAGGTCGTCCTGGCGCACCTCGACGCGGTCGGCGAGCCCGGCAGCAGCGACGTTCTCGCGGGCATGGAAGCAGGCCACCGGGTCCCGGTCGACCAGCACGGCGTCCCGGCCGCTGCGACGGGCGGCGAGCAGACCGATGTGGCCGACGCCGGTGCACAACTCCAGGATCGGGCCGTCGGGAAGGTGCGACGACAGCTCGCTCGCCCAGTCGGACTGTGCAACGGTCCACGCCCGCGGGACCAGCACCCGCTCGTCGTACTGGATGGACAACTCGCCGAAGGTGCACCTCTCGACCGGCGGCACGACGACCTCCGGGCGGGGGCGGGATCGTAGGTGGTGCTGAAGGCTCATGCGCGACGTCCTGGGGTCTGAACTGGAGCGACCGGGGGGTCGCGGGGCCCCCCGGTACCCCGGACCCCCCGACCCCAGACGTGATCTCAGTCGGTGGCGAGACTGCCGCCCTGGTCCTCCAGGTGAGCCCGCACGAACCAGTGGAACAGCTCCAACTTCTCGGTCTGCCCGATCAACACGTCCTGGGTGACCAGGTCGAGGCCGTCCACCTCCGCGATCGCGGCCCGATAGGAGGTGATCACGCCTTGGTAGACACGGTCGAGCGCGGCGAGGTGCTCCTGGGTGGTGGCCCGCCCGAGCGAGTAGTCGTCCCAGTCGCGTGCCGCGACGAGGGCCCCCGGGGTGCCCCACGGCGCACCACCCAGGGTGGCGATCCGCTCGGCGAGCGCATCGGCCATCGCGCGCACCTCCATGACCTGGGGGTCGATCATCTCGTGCACCGCGATGAAGTGCGGTCCCACCACGTTCCAGTGCACGTGCTTGAGGGTGAGGTGGAGGTCGTTGGTGGCATGCAGGCGCGACTGCAGCAGCTCGATGATGCGTTGCGCGTCGACGTCGTCGATGCCGGGGACGGTGTAGGGCAGTTCTTTCTTCGTCATGTCACGCCGGTACCCCACTGGCACGACCAGATGTCCGGTCCGCCGATCTTCAGCGCGTCGGCGGCAGTTCCCCCAGGGCAGCCACCACGCTGCCCGACTGCTCACAGACCCAGACCGGGTCGGGGCCGAGTTCGGGGTGGATGTGCAGGGCGTGGGTCTCGTCGTCGGCGCAGTTGCGACACAGCGGCCACCGCCCGACGCGGTCGAGCAGCGCGTCCTGGACGTCCTGGGCGACCAAGCCGTCGACATACTCGGTGCCGGCCGGCCATTGCTCGGCCCACCACCGACGCTCGGAGACGACGTCCTCGAGGATCGAGACCACCTCTGCGTCGGCGACGCCGGTGGCCATCAGGTCCCGCATCACCCGAGCGCGGGACGAGAGCAACGGGTCGGTCATTCCTCCATTGTGCGGGGGCGCTGGTGATGGCAGGTTGACGCCATGACTGTCCACGGGGTGCTGCTGGCGGCCGGCGCGGGCCGGCGGATGGGCCGGCCCAAGGCGTTGGTGCACGATCCCGACGGCACCTCGTGGCTCGCGCGCTCGGTCACGGTGTTGCGTGACGGCGGCTGTGCAGAGGTCACCGTGGTGCTCGGGGCGGCGTACGAGGAGGCGAGCACGTTGGTCCCACCGGGCGCCCAGGTCGTCCGCGCCGTCGAGTGGAGCAGCGGGATGGCGGCGTCGCTGCGGACCGGTCTGCTCGCGGCCGGCGCCGACGACGACGCGGTCGCGGCGCTGGTGCACCTGGTCGACCTCCCCGACGTCGGCCCCGCGGTGGTGCGCCGGCTGCTCGAACGGCCCGGGGCCCGGGTGTTGGCGCGGGCGACGTACGACGGTCGGCCCGGTCATCCGGTGCTGATCGGCCGGGAGCACTGGCCGGCCCTGGTGGCCATGTCGGAGGGTGACGTCGGCGCCCGTCCCTATCTGGCCGCGCACCTGGTGGAGGGCATCGAGTGTGGCGACCTGGCCGACGGGGATGACATCGACTCGCTACCCTGACGTCATGGGCGAGCGTGAGCGTAGTCACACGGCGGTCGACGACGTGCGCGAGCGGCTGGGGCGCACCGGCTACCTGGCCGACGACGCGTTGGCGACCGTGGTGCACCTGGCCCGCGCCATGCACCGTCCGCTGTTGCTCGAAGGGGAGCCGGGCACCGGCAAGACCGCGCTCGCGGAGGCGCTCGCGGAGTGCTACGACCTGCCCCTGGTGCGGCTGCAGTGCTACGAGGGGATCGACGCCAGTCAGGCGCTCTACGACTGGGACTTCCCGCGGCAGATCCTGCACCTGCGCGCGCTCGAGGCCGGTGCGGCCGACGTCGACGTCGAAGAGGCGGAGAAGTCGCTGTTCGATGAGCGGTTCCTGCTCAGTCGTCCGGTGCTGACCGCACTGCGGCAGGCGCCGTCGGTGCTCCTGGTCGACGAGGTCGACCGCGCCGACGACGAGTTCGAGGCGTTCCTGCTGGAGGTGCTGTCGACCTATCGGGTGAGCATCCCCGAGTTCGGCACCGTTGCAGCCAGCACGCCACCACTGGTGGTGCTCACCTCCAACCGCACCCGCGAACTGCACGACGCACTCAAGCGCCGGTGTCTCTACCACTGGATCGACCACCCCGGGCTCCAGCGGGAGGTCCAGATCCTGCGCAGTCGCGCCCCGGAGGTGGGCGAGCGACTGGCGCACCAGGTGGTCACCGTGGTGCAGCAGGTGCGGGCCGACTCGGCGGTGCTGAAGCCGCCGGGCGTGGCCGAGACCATCGACTGGGCCCGTGCCCTGGCCCTGCTCGGAGCCGAGGAGCTCGACCTCGAACGAGCTGCGGCGACCCTGGGAGCGCTGGTGAAGTACCGCGAGGACGACGAACGGGTCCGGGCTGCCCTCGACCGGATGTTGGCCGGTTGAGGCGATGGCAGTCCACGACGTCGACGAGATCCTGCTCGGGTTCACCCGGGCGCTGCGGGCGGCGGGGCTGCCGATCACCCAGGACCGCAACCACGGATTCCTGACGGCCGTGGTGCTGCTGGGGGCCGACGACCCGGCCCAGGTGCGCCGGGCCGGACACGCCACGCTCTGCGCCGGACCGGAGGACCTGGCCCGCTTCGACCGAGTCTTCGAGGCCTGGTTCGACCACCGCAACCCGCCGCGCACTCCCGTCCCGGCCGAGCCGACCACGCGCATCCGGTTCACCGACCTTCCCGAGGACGACGGTGATGCGGAGGGCGGCACCGACGGCGAGGCCGTGGCCGCCTCGGCGAGTGCCGCCGAAGTGCTGCGGCACCGCGACGTCGCCACCCTCGACGCTGCCGAACGCCGCCGGCTCGCGGCGCTGTTCGCCACCCTGCGGCCCCGGTCGCCGCGCCGTCGCACGGCGCGCCACCGGCGCGCCCACAGCGGTGACGTGGACGCGGCGCGGACCCTGCGCGCGATGCTGCGTCGGATGGGGGAGCCGGCCGAGATCGTCCGGCGCCGACCGGCCGACAAGGCCCGCCGGATCGTGGTGCTGGTCGACGTGTCCGGGTCGATGAGCAGCTATGCCGAGGCGCACCTGCGACTGGCCCACCGCTTCGTCCAAGGCTGCGGAATCGGCCGGGTCGAGGCGTTCACGCTGGGCACCCGGTTGACCCGGATCACCCGCGCTCTGGCTCTGCGCGACCCGGACCGCGCACTTGCCGCGGCCGGCGGCGTGGTACCGGACTGGTCGGGCGGCACCCGGCTGGGGGAGTCGCTGCAGGCGTTCCTGTCGGCGTACGGCGCACGGGGTACGGCGCGTGGTGCGGTCGTGGTCGTGCTGAGTGACGGCTGGGAGCGTGGCGACACGACCCTGTTGCACGACCAGGCAGCGCGGCTGCGTCGGCTCGCCCACCGGGTGGTGTGGGTCAACCCGCACCGGGGCAAGGCCGGCTACGAACCGGTGCAGTCGGGCATCGTCGCGGTGCTGCCGCACGTGGATGACCTGGTGGCGGGGCACTCCCTGGCCACCTTTGCGCAACTGATGGAGGTGGTGACAGATGCGTGAGGTGCTCCCGCAGCTGTTGGAGTGGTGGTCACGTGGTCAGACGGTCGGGATGGGCACGGTGGTGGCCACGTTCCGGTCGGCGCCCCGCCCGCCCGGTGCGTCGATGCTGGTCGGTCCGGACGGCTCGGCCGTGGGTTCGGTCTCCGGCGGGTGCGTGGAGGGCGCGGTCTACGAATTGGCGACCGAGGTGGCCGGCTCCGGCGCGCCGCAGCTGCATCGCTACGGCGTCTCCGACGAGGACGCGTTCGAGGTCGGGTTGACCTGCGGCGGGATCCTGGACGTCTTCGTCGAGCAGGTCAACCAGCAGACGTTCCCGGAGTTGGGTGACATCGCTGCCGACCTCGAGGCGGGGCGGCCGGTGGCGGTGGCCACCGTGGTCGACCATCCCGACCCGGCCCTGCTCGGAGCGCGCCTCGTGCTGCGGCCCGGCGAGCCGGTCCACGGTGTACCGGCGGCGATGTCGCAGCGGATGGTGGCGGCGATCGCCGACGACGCCTTCGGGCTGCTCGCCAACGGGCGCAGCGAGACCGTCACCTACGGTCCCGACGGGGAGCGGCGCGGCGAAGGCATGCGGGTCTTCGTGTGGGGGTTCGCACCGAAGCCGCGGATGTTGGTCTTCGGGGCGATCGACTTCGCCGCTGCGGTGGCGCGGATCGGCAACTTCCTCGGCCATCACGTCACGGTCTGCGACGCACGGCCGGTCTTCGCGACCGCGACCCGGTTCCCGCACGCCGACGAGGTGGTGATCGAGTGGCCGCACCGCTATCTCGAGACAGAGGTGGCCGCGGGCCGGATCGACCAGCGCACGGTGATCTGCGTGCTCACCCACGACCCGAAGTTCGACGTACCGTTGTTGGCGGTCGCGCTGCGGCTGCCGGAGGTCGGGTACGTCGGGGCGATGGGTTCGCGACGCACCCACGACGACCGGCTCGACCGGCTGCGCGAGGGCGGGGTCACCGAGGTCGAGTTGGCGCGGCTGCACAGCCCGATCGGACTCGACCTGGGTGCCCGTACGCCGGAGGAGACGGCCGTGTCGATCGCCGCCG
Source organism: Nocardioides daejeonensis (assembly GCA_040393845.1). Taxonomy (GTDB): domain Bacteria; phylum Actinomycetota; class Actinomycetes; order Propionibacteriales; family Nocardioidaceae; genus Nocardioides; species Nocardioides daejeonensis_A. The sequence goes on along the minus strand of JBEBTI010000094.1, from coordinate 4,062 downwards.
AGATCATCGCCGGTCGGTGGGGCGGGAGTGGTCAGCCGCTGTCGGTCGGCGAAGGCCGGATCCACACCACCTGACAGGCCCGCGGTGACGGACTAACGTGACCCACGTCACGCACACAGGAGGGCTGATGGCAGAACTGGACCTGCGGGGTCGTCGTCTCGAGGTGGTGCGCGCCTGGACCGCCTTCGTCGAACTCGGCGACGACGTCGAGTGCACGGTCCGCCCCGAGATCCTGCACAGTTGGCGCCGCTCGTTCGCTGCCGGGACCGATTCCGCACAGGTCGCCCCGCTGGCCGACGAGGGGGACACCCGCGAGTTCTGGCGGGGTTCGCCCCTGCAGGTTGCCGTCGATCGGGTCGAGTCCGAGTTGCGGCGCACTGCCGAGGACGGCGACCTGGTGCTCGCGATCACCGACCCGCAGTCCCGGATCCTGTGGACCTACGGCGGCCGGGTGATGCGGCGCAAGGCCGAGAGCGTCAACTTCGTGACCGGCGGCCGCTGGGACGACCAGTCGATCGGCACCAACGCGCTCGACCTGGCCAACCGCCTTCGCGCACCGAGCATGGTCTTCTCCGCCGAACACTTCGCGCCTGCCGTGCACAACTGGGTGTGCTGGGCGGCGCCGGTGCACGACCCCGTGACCGGACGGCACCTCGGTGTGATCGACCTGTCGACCACCTGGGACCGCTCCCACCCGATCGGGCTGGCCACGGCCCGCGTGCTGGCACGGCTGATCGAGACCGCGTTGCCCGGCGGCCGACCGGGCGGACAGTTGGCCGTCGACGAGGAGCACGCGCCCGGTCTGGAGCTCCGGCTGCTCGGCCGGGTCGAGGTGCACCTCGACGGTGAACGCCTGCTGTTGAGCCGTCGGCAGACCGAGATCCTCGCCCTGCTCGCGCTCCATCCTGACGGCCTCAGTCTCGACCAGCTGCACACGATGCTCTACGGCGACGCAGCGGTCACCCAGTCCACGTTGAAGGCCGAGGTCTCGCACTTGCGTCAGACACTGGCCGGCCAACTCGCCTCGCGTCCCTACCGGCTGACGATGCCGGTGCGCTGCGACGTCGATGCGGTGCTCGACCTGCTCCGCCGAGGTGACGTCGCCCGCGCCGTCGACGGTTATCGCGGTGACCTGTTGCCCGGCACCGAGTCGCCGGCCCTGGTCGCGTTGGCCGACGTGGTCGCGGTCGCCGTGCGGGAGGCGTTGCTCGCCGACCCGGTGCCGTCCGCGGTGGCGCGCTACAGCGAGTTGGCGCCGTACGACGTGGAGGTGCTGGAGGCGTGTCTGGCCGTGCTCGGCACCCGCCCCCACCCGCTGGTGCCGCTGCTCAAGGGACGGCTGGCGGCCGCCAGGCATGGGGACCAACCCAAACCCAACCGACCGCCTCTAGGGTGAGCGCCATCACAGCTTCCGTCCTCGAGGAGTCGCCCGATGGCCAGGATCCAACTCACTGTCGACGGAGCTTCCGTCGCTGATGACGTCGAACCGCGCATGCTGCTCGTGCAGTACCTGCGCGAGAAGGTTGGCAAGACCGGCACCGTGATCGGTTGCGACACCAGCAACTGCGGTGCCTGCACCGTCCACCTCAATGGCCGCAGCGTGAAGTCGTGCAACGTGCTCGCGGTCCAGGCCGACGGCGCTGAGGTGACGACGGTCGAGGGACTGGCCCAGGACGGCGAGCTGCACCCGGTCCAGGAGGCGTTCCGTGAGTGCCACGGTCTGCAGTGCGGGTTCTGCACGCCCGGAATGATCATGCAGTCGATCGATCTGCTCAACGAGAACCCGAACCCCTCCGAGGAGGAGATCCGACTCGGCCTCGAGGGCAACCTGTGCCGGTGCACGGGCTACCACAACATCGTCCGGTCGGTGCAGCACGCCGCCGCCAACGGAGGTGTGTCATGACCGCGACCCAGGCTGCCCCGACCAACGAGATCGGCCGCGACCGGCGCCGCAAGGAGGACCAGCGGCTGATCACCGGCCGCACCCGCTGGACCGACAACATCGTGCTGCCGGGCATGGTGCACCTGGCCATGGTGCGCAGCCCGTTCGCGCACGCCAAGATCCTCTCCGTCGAGACCTCGGCGGCCAAGGCGGCCACCAACGTGGTCGCGGTCTTCACCGGAGCCGACCTGGCCGATGAGCAGGGCTCGCTGCCCAACGCCTGGCCGATCACGCCCGACCAGGTCACGCCGCCGCACCCGTCGGTGGCCGTCGACCGGGTCGCCTTCGCCGGCGAGATCGTGGCGATCGTGGTGGCCCGCAGTGCGGCGGAGGCGCGTGACGCTGCCGAACTGGTCGACGTCGACTACGAAGAACTGCCGGCAGCGCTCGACCTCAAGGAGGCCGCAGGCGACGCCGTGCTGGCGCATCCCGACCTGGGCACCAACAAGTCGGCGCTGTGGGTCTTCAACTCTGCCGAGGCCGGCACCGGCGGCAACGTCGACGAGGCGATCAGCAAGGGCCGCGGCGACGGCATCGTGATCGAGCGGGAGTACCGCCAGCAGCGGCTGATCCCGGCCTTCATGGAGCCCCGCTCGGTGGTCGTCGACCCGACCGGCGAGCAGGTCACGATGTGGTCGGCCACGCAGATTCCGCACATCCTCCGGTTCCTCCTGGCCGCAGTGCTGGGCATCCCCGAGTCCAAGGTGCGGGTGATCGCGCCAGACGTCGGAGGTGGGTTCGGCGGCAAGTTGCAGACCACGCCCGAAGAGTTCCTGGCGATGGTGATCGCGCGCCGTCTCGGCAAGCCGGTGAAGTACACCGAGACCCGGTCCGAGTCGTTGATGGCCGGTCACCACGGCCGCGACCAGTGGCAGAAGCTCACCCTCTCGGCCGAGAAGGACGGCACCGTCACCGGCCTCAAGGTGGAACTGCTGGCCGACCTCGGCGCCTACGTCGCGCTGATCGGTGGCGGTGTCCCGGTGCTGGGCGCCTTCATGTTCAACGCGATCTACAAGTTCCCCAGCTATCACTTCCAGGTGCAGACGGTGCTGACCAACAAGACCTGGACCGACGCCTACCGGGGTGCCGGCCGCCCGGAGGCGACCTACGCGATCGAGCGGATCATGGACGAGCTCGCCGCCGAGTTGGGCGTCGATCCGATCGCGATCCGGGAGAAGAACTGGATCAAGCACGAGGAGTTCCCCTTCACCACGGTGGCCGGTCTCGAATACGACTCCGGCAACTACGAAGCGGCCACCACACAGGCTCTGGAGAACTTCGGCTACGACGCCTTGCGTGCCGAACAGACCCAGCGCCGTGAGTCGGGAGACCCGGTGCAACTGGGCATCGGTGTCTCCACCTTCACCGAGATGTGTGGCCTGGCGCCGTCGCGGGTGCTCGGCTCGCTCGACTACGGAGCCGGCGGTTGGGAACACGCGGCGGTGCGCATGCTGCCGACCGGCAAGGTGGAGGCGCTCACCGGTGCCTCGGCTCACGGACAGGGCCACGAGACGGCGTTCAGCCAGATCGTCGCCGACCGGCTCGGTGTCGCCTTCGAGGACGTCGAGGTGTTGCACGGTGACACCGCGATCGCGCACAAGGGGCTCGACACCTACGGCTCCCGCTCGCTGGTCGTCGGTGGCGAGGCGTTGGTGCGCGCAGTCGACAAGGTGATCGAGAAGGCGCGACCGATTGCCGCCCACCTGCTCGAGGCGTCGGTCGACGACCTCGACTTCAGCGGCGGGCGGTTCACGGTCCGCGGCACCGACGCGGGGATGGCGATCGGCGAGGTGGCTCTGGCCACCTTCGCGGCGCACAATCTGCCGGACGGCGTGGAGCCGAGTCTCGACAGTGACGCCACCTACGACCCGGTGAACTTCAACTACCCGCACGGCACCCACCTGTGCGCGGTGGAGATCGACACCGAGACGGGGCAGGTGAAGATGCGCAAGTACACCTGCGTCGACGACATCGGCAACGTGATCAACCCACTGATCGTCTCCGGGCAGGTGCACGGGGGGCTCGTGCAGGGGATCGCGCAGGCGCTGTGGGAAGAGGCGGTGTACGACGACACCGGCACCTTGGTCTCGGCGTCGTTCGTCGACTACCTGGTGCCGACC
>JBEBTI010000093.1:0-11657 GCA_040393845.1 Nocardioides daejeonensis | reverse complement strand
GCAGGCCCTGGCGGAGCTCGGAAAAGACGTGTCGAAGCTGCATGTCTCTCAGTTCAGTTCTGGTAGCCGTAGATGCCGCGGGACTCGTCGCGCACCACGCGACCGTCCTCCAGCTCGATGACGCGCTTGCGCATCTGGTCGACGATGCTCGCATCGTGGGTCGCCATCAGCACGGTCGTGCCGGTGCGGTTGATCCGGTCGAGCAGCTTCATGATCCCCACCGACGAGGTCGGGTCGAGGTTGCCGGTCGGCTCGTCTGCGATCAGGATCATCGGCCGATTCACGAAGGCCCGGGCGATCGCGACCCGCTGCTGCTCACCGCCGGAGAGTTCGTCGGGCAGTCGATCTGCCTTGCCCTCGAGACCGACCAGCTCCAAGGTCTCCGGCACCACCTTGTCGATGTGCGCGCGGGACTTCCCGATCACCTGCAGGGCGAAGCCGACGTTCTCGGCGACGGTCTTGTTCTGCAGCAGCCGGAAGTCCTGGAAGACGGTGCCGATCTGTCGGCGCAACCGCGGCACCTTCCACGAGGCGAGCCGGTTGATCTCCTTGCCCGCGACATAGACCTTGCCGGAGCTCGGGCGGTATTCACGCAGGATGAGCCGCAGGAAGGTCGACTTGCCGGAGCCTGACTGCCCGACGAGGAAGACGAACTCGCCCTTCTCGATCTCGACGGTCACCTGCTCGAGAGCGGCGCGGGCCTGGCCCGGGTAGGTCTTGACGACCTTTTCGAAGCGGATCACTGGACGGAGTCTAGATGCTGCACCAAGCACCCACCGGGCACCACGCCCGGGCACGGGCGGGCGCGGTCGTAGGCTTCATCCCGTGAACCGGTCGTCGCTCCTGCTCCGCGCGTCGGCACTGGTGCTCCCCCTCAGCGCCCTGGCGGGCTGCTCCGGCGACGAACCGGAACCTGCCGCGCCGCTCCCACTGATCGCGGACGCCCGGGTCGCCTCGATCGCCGTACAACCCGAAGCATTCTGTGACCGGATCGACGGCCGGGCTGTCAAGATTGTGGTCGGCGACGATCCCGAGGCCACCCACTACGGCAACGGCGATCGGGCAGAGCTCGCCCCAGGACTCGTCGACGTCGCCCACGAATACGGCTGTGTCCTGACCGCCGCGTCCGGCGAGCAGGCCCGGGCGTGGGTCGTCGTACCGCCCGTGGCTGCGGACCGGGCCGACGACTTCCGGCCGGGCAAGAAGTGTGAGGTCGAGGGCGGCGGGCTCGGAGATCCCGGCTACGCCGCCAGTTGTACGACGAAGGGCGCGGTCACGCTGAGCCTTGCGGGTCTCTACACGGACGTGTGGTTCGGGTGCTCACTGCGCGTGCCCGACGGTGCGGAGGAGACAGGACCCTCACGCCAGGAGCGACTCGAGACATGGTGTGCCGCAGCGGTGCAAGCGGCCGCCCGAGCCTCCTGATCAGTCGGCCCAGCGCACCGCCACCTCGCCGTGGTCCAACGGGTCCTGCCAGGTCCCGGTGAGCAACAACCCCGCACCGAGTCGACCGATCTCATCGGCCATCATCACGCCCCGTTCACCTTCGACGACCAAGCCGACCTTGGGGTCGACGAGATCGATGTAGGGCACGCTCGTGGCATTGATGCTCGGCAGACAGGGCCAGGTGTGGCCGCCGCGCACCTCAACGGCAGGCATCCTGTCAGCCACGAATTCGCGGAAGTAGTCGAGCTCGCTCTGCTCGCCGCCGGTGCCCACCCACTCCCTGATCTCTTCAGCGCTGTGCAAGGGATTGGTGAGCAGTTGACCGCTCGCACACTTGAGATACCACCTACCGTCGGGATACTGCGTCGGCGGCGTGATCAGGCCGCCACCGAAGTGTTTGTCGAGATACATCCAGGCGGGCATGTCGACGACATCCGGCCCGTCGACCTCCAGCAGCACGATCGTGGTGCCGTAGACCACGGTGTCGACCTTGCGTGGCAGCAGCGCACCGGCGTTGGTGCCCGAACCGGTCGCGACCATGACCTTGTCGAACCGGTGCTCCGCACCGTCGGCCAGCGTGAGCACGACCCCGGTTGCACCCGTTTCGATCCGAGTCACCAGGTCGAGGTGCCGGACCGCTCCGGCCACACCGGCGAGCGCCAGCTCTGCACGCACCAGTTGGCGAGGATTCACGACGAACGCGTCCGACTGCAATGCACCGACCTGGCCCTCGACGAACCGCATGTCGGGATAGCGCTGGTGGAGCTGGTCCCGGTCGAGCACCTGCGGCGGCAGGCCGAACTCGCGGGAGTTCTCGATGACAGCGTCCAGGAGCCGGTAGGCATGGCTGGAGGACTGCGTCGGCGCCTCGCGCACGGCGCTGTCGGGAAACATCATCAACTGCGGGTGGGCCCGGTGGAAGACCACGCCCGAGCGTTCCTCGATGTCGCGATAGCGCGCCATTGCCCGGTGGCCCAGGACGGTGGCGAGCCGCAGCGGGTCGGTGACGGCCATCCGCCCCTGGTCGTAGTGGCCGGCCCAGGTGCCCCGGTGGCCGGTGAAGGTCTCGGGCTCGTCCGGACCGAAGACGGTGACCACCGCGCCGGCCTCGGCCAGGTGTCGTGCCGTGGCAGATCCGATGGGTCCGGCACCGACCACTGCCACCCGTTCCCGAGCACGCATCGACGTACCCGGCTCATTCCTGCGCTCACCTGCGGTGGCCATCTCTCACCCTCCACTGCGGTGCCTGCGACCGCACTAGTGCCCACACCGCCGGCACGGATCGGCGGCAGGGGTTCACTGTGCGTCCCACAGCGCGCGAGTGGCAGGAGGTGCTCCCGATGGGCGGGAGGGTGGCCCCAGTCCTCGATCAGTTGGCTTCGGCGTGCTCCGCGCCGCGGCGCCATCGGATGCCGGCCTCGAGGAAGTCGTCGAGGTCACCGTCGAAGACAGCCTGGGGGTTGCCCGACTCGTGGGTGGTCCGCAGGTCCTTGACGACCTGGTAGGGGTTGAGCACGTAGTTGCGCATCTGGTCACCCCAACTGGCCTGTACGTCGCCCCGCATCTCGTCGAGCTGTGCCTTCTCCTCGGCCTTCTTCAGGGCGAGCAGCTTGGCCTTGAGGACCACCATCGCGCTGGCCTTGTTCTGCAGCTGGCTCTTCTCGTTCTGACAACTGACCACGGTGCCGGTCGGGATGTGGGTGAGCCGGACTGCGGAGTCGGTCGTGTTGACCGACTGTCCACCTGGTCCGCCGGAACGGTAGACGTCGGTGCGAATGTCCTCGTCGGGGATGTCGATCTCGTCGGTCTGCTCCAGCACCGGCACCACCTCGACCGCGGCGAACGAGGTCTGTCGCCGGCCCTGGTTGTCGAACGGGCTGATCCGGACCAGGCGGTGGGTCCCGGCCTCGACGCTGAGGGTGCCGTAGGCGTACGGGGCGTGGATCGCGAACGTGGTCGACTTGATGCCGGCCTCTTCTGCATAGGAGGTGTCGAAGACCTCCACAGGGTAGTTGTGCTGCTCGGCCCAGCGGGTGTACATCCGCATCAGCATCTGCGCAAAGTCGGCGGCGTCGACACCACCGGCACCGGAGCGGATCGTCACCAGTGCTTCGCGAGCGTCGTACTCGCCGGAGAGCAGCGTGCGCACCTCGAGCGTCTCGGACGAACGCTTGATCCGGACCAATTCGGCCTCGGCCTCGGCGAGGGTCTCGGCGTCGCCCTCCTCCTCGGCGAGCTCGACGAGCACCGCGAGATCCTCGATGCGGCCGTCGAGCGAGGTGAACCGCTCCAGCTCGCCGTTGAGGGTCGAGAGGCGACCCGTCACCCGCTGCGCGTTCTCCTGGTCGTCCCAGAGACCGGGGGCGCCCACCTGCTCCTCGAGGTCGGCGATCTCCACCCGCATCGCATCCAGGTCGAGAACCTGACCGATCGTCTTCATGGTCGCGCGGAGTTGCTTGATCTCTGAGTCGAAGTCTGGGCCTGCCACGTGCGCAAGGCTACCGCCCCGGGGACAAACGCCCAGCACAGGTTTGCCTGACCTTGGTTGGATGGGTGGTGTGAGCCCCGCTGACAGCCCGACCGCGCGTCCCCGCCGTCCCGCACGGCCGCCGATCACGATGACCGTGCAGAGCACCGAGAGGCTGACACCACACCTGGTCCGCGTGGTACTCGGCGGCCCCGGCTTCACCAACTTCACCGACAACGGCACGACCGACAAATATGTGAAGATCCAGTTCCCGGAGCACGACACCACCCGCACCTACACGGTCCGGCGGGTGGATCCGGTTGCCGAGACGCTCACGCTCGACTTCGTCGTCCACGGCGACGAGGGCATCGCGGGCCCATGGGCCGCCCGGGCCGAGCCCGGAGACTCGATCACCTTCACCGGCCCCGGCGGCGCCTTCTCCCCGGACGAGACCGCGGACTGGCACCTGTTTGCCGGCGACGCTTCCGCGCTGCCGGCGATCGGCGCCGCCCTCGAGGCGCTACCCGCCGCCGCCCGCGGCATCGCGCATCTGGTGGTGGAGGACGAGGACGAAGTGCTTGCGTTGGACGCGCCGAGCGGCGTCGCCCTGCACTGGCACTTCCATTCGCCTGCAGGCAGCGATCCTGACGTGCTGGCACGCGCCACTGCTGCCGGCCCGTGGCCCGACGGGCGCGTCCAGGTCTTCGCGCACGGAGAGCGCGAGTCCATGAAGTCGCTCCGTGCGGTGCTCAAGGAGCGCGCCGTCCCGCGCGATGACCTCTCCCTCTCCGGCTACTGGGCATACGGACGCACCGAAGACCGCTTCCAGGCCGAGAAACGCGACCCGATCGGCAAGATTCCCGACTGAGTGCTGGCCGGACCCAATTCCCCGGTGGGCCGGGGAATTGGCCCGTTCGTGCCGGTAATTACCAGCACGAACGGGATGTTCCCCCGGCCCACCGGGGAATTGCCCGCGAGCTCAGGCGAGTGATTCAGCCCGGCCTTCCGCAATCGCGACGTGGGGCACGGGGCAACCGGTGGGGAAGGTGCCGAGCTCCTCGAGCCGGTAACCGTTGGGATAGCTGCGGACGTTGGGCTGGTCGACGATCCGCTTGGGGGTACGGCGGGGCGGCAGCAGACCTGCCAGCCGTCCGCGCAGGCGCAGAGCGGCGCGGCTGAGACGTACGACGGGTGCTGGCGGACGGCGGTAGCCGAAGGCGTCGAGCAGTGGCTGGTCCATCAGCGCACGACTGAAGACCTCCACCAGCGGACGGAGCGGGCGCGGGTAGAAGGTGAGCATCAGCCGCAGGGTGGCATCGGCGACACGGCGACCGCCGGCAGTGTGGGCGAAGTGCTCGGCCTCGTAGTCGTCGAGGAACCGCTCGAAGTCGGCATAGGTCTGCGGCATCTCGCGAAGCCCCATGTGACGACCGAGTTCGAGGTAGTAGACCACCGATGCCTCGACCTCACGGCTCGAGAACGGCCGCTTTCCGTAGTCGTCCATCCACCGCTTCGGCACCACGACGAAGGTGGCCAGGACATAGACCATCTCGTGGTTGGGGATGTCGTAGGCGCGGTGCATCTGGTTGATCCGGCGGATCGCCGCGCGGGCGTCCGGATGGTCGAACCCCAGCGTGCCCGGCGCCTCGAGCAGGAGTGCAGTGTCGTCGTACCGCTGCTGCGTGTTGTCGACGAACTGTCTGGTCTCGTCAAGGAGCTCCCCGACGCCCGGGACGGCGTAGGTGCGGAAGAGCGCGAAGCTCAGCGACTGCACGGTGTCCCACGGGAACTCGAGGTAGGACATGTTGCGGTAGATCTCGACGTGGTCACGCGCAGGGTCCAGGCGATCGTTGACGTCTCTCCAGTGACTTCTCCGCATGGCGATCAGATTAGAGTAGGCGCTCCAATCTGTACAGTGGTCAGATGCGCACTCCCGCCCAGAGCCGAAGCGCCTCCTCGGCCGACCGCATGCTCGAAGCGACGAAGACCCTGCTCGAGCAAGGCGGCCTGACCGCCGCCACCGTGGCCGCGGTGGCGCGCGCCGCACGCACCTCGAACGGCTCGCTCTACCACCGGTTCGGCGACCGCGCGGGGCTTCTGCTCGCCACCCAACGCCGTGCGTACGACGAGGTGGTCGGCGAGACCGTCGCGGCACTGACACACGCCGAGCAGGCCCTGGCCGGCGGCGCCGACGCCACCGACACCGTCACCGGTCTGGCCGGGACAGCGTTGGCCATCTTTGCCCGCCACCACGGCACCCTGCGCACCTTCCTCGTGGAGATGAACGGCCAACCCGAGTTCGACCGCGCGACCGAGGGGTTCCTGCACACGTTGTCGACGACGGTCACCCGCTGGCTGCGGGACCAACTCGACGCCGACCCGCAGGACGCCGAAGCCGCCTGGCGGGTGCTGTTCGCGATCGGGGCGGCGCAGGGCCTGTTCGACGACGGGCAGGTCTCCCCCACCGCAGTGGACCCAGCACGCTTCACCGCTGCAGTCGCCCGCGCCGTCCTCGCTGTCGTCCTCCGGACCGCCTGACCGCGACCGACCGAGCAACGAACTTCGTGACCGCGCGGCGGGTGTCTCGTTGAAGGGTTCATGCGACGTCTCTCCGCCGCCCTTGCCAGCCTGACCGCAGCTGCCGTGGTGACCACCGGTGCCCTGAGCGGAGCCAACCCCTTCGGCGACAGCGAGGCCGATGCCTCGGTGCGTGTCGACGTACCCACCAAGGTCGCGGCCGCGAAGTACAAGAAGCGCGACGTGATGGTGATCGGGTCCAACTGGGGCGGCACCGCCGACGTCGTCGACGCCCGGACCTACAAGGTGTTGAAACGGCTCGACATCGTGCCGGACAGGACGCAGGAACTCACCGACATCTATTCCAACCCGCTGCGGCTCGCGCTGTACCTCGCCGTGCAGCAGGTGGTCGCCGAGGGCCACGATCAGTTGGTCGACGACCTGTTCACCACCCCCGACGGCAACCTTGTCGCGGTGTCACGACCGAGCTTCGGCGACGTGGTGTGGATCGACATGGCGACCAACAAGATCGTCGCCGAGCAGCAGATGGACGGTTTCCGCACCGACCACATGGAGGTCTCCCCCGACGGCCAGCGGCTGCTGGTCAGCGACTCCACCGCCAAGAAGGTCCAGGAGTATGTGCTCGGCGGACGCGGCAACCCCGACACCGGCAAGCACCTGCGCAGCTTCGCCTCCGGGGAGACCCCACACGAGTCCAACTTCATCAAGCGGGGCAAGCAGATCGTGCATGCCAGCATCGGCCGGGTCTACACGCCGCTCGACGCCGGTGAACTCGGTCCGCTCGGCGACCTGATCAAGTCGGATCGGTGGCTGCAGGTGGTGCGCAACTCCGACTTCAAGATCCTCAAGCGTTGGGACATGGGCAAGGAGCTCGCAGAGGCGGGTCACCCGCACATGAGCTCCGCAGTGCGTCCGATGGCGATCTCCAAGGACGAGCGCTACCTCTTCCTGCAGGTCTCCTTCTTCCACGGCATCGTGGTCTTCGACATGTTGGCCCCCGACCTCAACGGCACGGTCGACTACACCGCGGGCGGCCAGCCGGAGCCGCGCACCGGGCGGGTGCTACGACTGGTCGACCTGCCGATCGCGCCGGCCGTGCAGAAGATGCCACGCGAGCGCTACGTGCTCGACTCCGCCCACCACGGGATGGCGATCAACAAGCGCGGCACCAAGCTCTGCGTGGCGGGCACGATGTCCGACTACGGCGCGATCGTGCGGATCGGCGGACTGAGGAAGGGCACGTGGAAGCGCAAGGTCTTCCCCGTCGGACTCAAGCCCTACTGGTCGACGACGAGCCCATACTCCAACACCTGCTGGATGTCGATGAGCGGCACGGACCAAGCGATCGTCTACCACTACGGCAAGGAGAAGGTGGTCGCCAAGATCGACACCGGCGACCACCCGCAGCGAATCCGCGAGGGCCACGTGAGCCCGCGGGTGCAGCGCGCCTGGGCGCGCTGACCACGGACGCAGCTCAGCTGAACCGGTCGCGCAACTCCCGCTTCAACAGCTTGCCGCTCTGGTTGCGGGGCAGCTCGTCGACCATCAGCACCCGCTTGGGGAGCTTGAACCCGGCCAGGCCGACGCGAGCATGGGCGATCAGCTCCTCCTCGCTGACCCGAGCACCGTCCTTGAGCACGACCACCGCGGTCACCGCCTCGATCCACTTCGGGTCGGGCGTCGCGATCACGGCGACCTCGGCCACCGCCTCGTGGGTGTAGAGGACATCCTCGACCTCGCGCGACGCGACCAGCACGCCACCGGTGTTGATCACGTCCTTGATCCGGTCGACGACCGTGATGTAACCAGCCGGATCACGCACCACCATGTCTCCCGAGTGGAACCAGTCGTCCCGGAACGCATCCGCCGTCGCCTCAGGCTTCTGCCAGTAACCCGCGCACAGCTGCGGCGAGCGGTAGAGCAACTCACCCGCCGTACCGTCGACGACGTCAGCGCCCTCCTCGTCGACCACCCGCATCTCGACGAACATGACCGGGCGCCCGCACGACTCAGCACGGTCCGCGTGTTCCTCCGGCCGAAGGACGGACGCCAGCGGTCCGATCTCCGACTGGCCGAAGCAGTTGTAGAACCCGAGGCCGGGAAGCTCGTCGGCCAACCGTCGGCGCACCGGCACCGGCATGATCGAGGCGCCGTAGTAGGCCTTGCGCAGCGACGAGAGGGCCTGCGGCGAATAGGCCGGGTGATTGGCCAGCGGCACCCAGACGGTGGGAGCCAGGAAGAGGGCGCCGTGTCGATTGGTCTCGACGAGGCGGATCAACTCGGGTACGTCGGGACGCGGCAGCAGGTGGTTGGTGGCGCCGACCATCAGGTAGGGCAACAGGAACACGTGCATCTGCGCTGAGTGGTAGAGCGGCATGCAGTGCAGCGGTGCGTCGTCCTCGGCGAGGTCACACGCGACCAGTGCGGAGACGTATTCGTGCATCAGTGCACGGTGCGTCATCATCGCGCCCTTCGGCGCGGACGTGGTGCCGGAGGTGTAGAGCAACTGCACCAGGTCGGTGTCGGCAACCTCCACGTCGAGCGTCGGTACGTCGCCGCTCGACCAGGCGTCGAGCACCGCGTCGTCACTGCCCTGCAGGTCGAGGATCTGCTCCAGCGCGGTCTCTGCGCGCACCGCCTCGACGGCACCGCGCAGGTCCGGGTCGACCAGAGCGATCCGGGCGCCGGAGTCGGTCAACAGGTAGGTGAGCTCACGACCGGTCAGGGCGTAGTTGACCGGGACGTGCACCAGTCCCGCGCGAGCACACCCCAAGTAGGCAAGGAGATAGGCGTCGGAGTTGGCACCCACGGTCGCGACCCGGTCGCCCTTCGTCAGCCCCAACCCGAGCAGGTGTGCCGCCGCGCGGGTGGTCGCCGCCTCGAGGTCGGCGTACGTCCACGTGCGGTCGGCGAAGGTCAGCGCAACGCGATCGGGCTGACGCCCCGCGCCACGACGGATCACGGTGTCGACGGTGTTGGTTCGCAGGTCGCTCATGGAGCGAGATTACCCAGCATGTGACCGGCGCCACTGGCGGGCCGGGGCCGTGCGCCTTGTCCACAGATCTCCGGTGCCCCCTTCTCAGCAGCGGGCCAGTTGACCTACGGTGCTGGAAGCCACGGCCAATCTCATCTCGGGGAGCAACGATGGCGCGAGACCTCGCACCCGTCGGGTCGGCGTACGACGTCGACGCCGCTTGCGGCGCCCTCCTCCAGCAGGGCGGGGCGTGAGTCGTGGGGGCGTTGGTGGGCCTGCTGTTCGGACTCGGGCTGCTGTTGGTGTGGTCGGCCTTCTTCGTCCCGCGCGCGCCCCGACCGGTCACCGCCTCGCCGGGCCGCACCCGTCAACTGCTCGACCGAGCTGGCCTGGCCACGGTCGGGGTCCACGGGTTCTGGACGATGTCGCTCGGTGCGGGAGCATCGGTCGCGCTCGTGATGCAGGCGGTGACGGCAACGCCGCCGGTCGCGTTGGTGTTCGGTGCCATGGCCACGGGGGTGCCCTGGGCGACCGTCTCCGCACGCGGCCGGCGGCGGCAGCGGGAGTTCGCACTCGTGTGGCCGGAGGTGGTCGACAGTCTCGCCTCCGGCGTGCGCGCCGGGCTCTCCCTGCCCGAAGCCGTCTCCGCACTCGGCGAACGTGGTCCCGACGTGCTGCGACCTGCCTTCACCGACTTCGCCCGCGACTACCGGGCGACAGGTCGTTTCGGCCCTGCCCTCGACCGGCTCAAGATGCAGCTCGCCGACCCGGTCGGCGACCGGGTCGTCGAAGGCCTGCGGATCGCCCGTGAGGTCGGCGGCGGGGAACTCGGGCGGATGCTCCGCAACCTGTCGGCCCACCTGCGCGACGACGAGCGGATCCGCGCCGAGCTCGAATCGCGCCAGGCGTGGACGATCAACGGAGCCAGACTGGCCGTCGCTGCGCCTTGGGTGGTCCTGCTGATGATGGCCTTCCGCTCGGACGCGATCGCCACGTTCGGCAGTCCTGCCGGCACGGTGGTGCTCCTGATCGGCGCCGCGTGCTGTGTGGTCGCCTACCGTGTGATGGTCCGGGTCGGGCGCCTCCCCACCGAGCAACGGATCCTCGGATGAGTGGCTGGGGTGCTCTGGCCGGGGCGGGCATGGCTGGAGGCGTACTGCTGGTCGCACTGGCGGTGCTCTCGGCCCGACGGCCGGGTCTGGCGGTGCGGGTGCTGCCCTACCTCCGCGACCTGCCCCACGCCACCATCGGACCGGCCACCACCACCGGACCGGGCGTGGTCCGGTCGGTCTTCGGTCCGAGTCTGGCTCGCGCCGGTGACCTCGTGGAGCAGGTCCTCGGAGGGACTGCCTCCGTACGACGCCGCCTCGCCCGGGCCGGGATCGATCGGACGGTGCACGAGTTCCGCGTGCAGCAGGTGGTCTGGGGACTCTGCTCGTTCGGCATCGCCGCCGCCTTCTCCGTCGCGAAGTCACTCCGGGAGCCGACCGATGCGGTGGGGTTGCTGGTCCTGTGCGCGGCTGCCTTCGGGTTCGGAGTGATCCTGTGCGACAACCGGCTCTCCGCTCGGGTGAAGGCCCGGGAACGCCAGATGCTGCTGGAATTCCCGGTGGTGGCCGAGTTGCTCGCGCTGGCCGTGGTGGCAGGCGAGGGACCGGTGGCGGCACTCGACCGGGTGGTACGCCGTACCCGCGGCACCCTCGCGCAGGAACTCGCCGCCGTCCTCGCCGACGTGCGCACCGGCGTGCCGGTCAGCACCGCGTTCGACACGCTGGCTGCACGCACCGGCGTGGCTGTGGTGAGCCGATTCGCCGAGGCGATCGCCATTGCGATCGATCGCGGCACCCCTCTGGCCGATGTCCTGCATGCACAAGCCGGAGACGTCCGCGAGGCCTCCCGCCGTGCACTCATCGAGACCGGTGCACGCAAGGAGGTGCTGATGATGGTCCCTGTCGTCTTCCTGGTGCTCCCGATCGTCATTCTGTTCGCCTTCTGGCCCGGCGCCGTCGGCCTCTCCATGGTGGTGCGATGAGCATCCCCGCAACCCAACAGGCGCTGCGGCGTCGAGGAAGGACTGATCTCGGGTGAGTGAACTGCTGATCCGGTGGTGGCTGGCGGTGGCCGCACCACCACACGACGACGAACGGGGCGATGTGCCCGGCTGGGTCCTGATCACCGTGATGACCGCGGGGATCGTCGGCGGTCTGTGGACCTTCGCGGACGCCCAACTCA
>JBEBTI010000092.1:0-11814 GCA_040393845.1 Nocardioides daejeonensis | reverse complement strand
CGGAGTACTCCGACCACGACGGCGCGGAGACCTATCTGCGGATGGACTCGGTCGGTGGCGTGCTGGGCAACTTCGCCTTCTTCGACTTCTGCCGCGAGGCACTCGCCAAGCGTCAGATCCCGC
Organism: Nocardioides daejeonensis; assembly: GCA_040393845.1. Taxonomy (GTDB): domain Bacteria; phylum Actinomycetota; class Actinomycetes; order Propionibacteriales; family Nocardioidaceae; genus Nocardioides; species Nocardioides daejeonensis_A. The sequence goes on along the minus strand of JBEBTI010000092.1, from coordinate 11,691 downwards.
TGTTGCACTCGCACGAGGCGCTCGAGTTACTCCGCGCCGACGGTCGCGTGTCCGGCGTGCGCGTGCAGACACCGGAGGGTGAGACGACCTTCGAGGCCCGCGGCGGCGTGGTGCTCGCGACCGGCGGGTTCCACGCCAACCCGCAGATGGTGCGCGACTACCTCCGTCTCGCCGAGCCGCCGCTGTGGGGATCGCCGTACAGCACCGGCGACGGGCACAAGCTGGCCCAGGCGATCGGTGCCGACCTGTGGCACATGGACAACATGATGACCCACATGGGCATCGACATGGGCGAGCAGCGGGCGCTGTTCCTCTCGGTGTACACCGCCAACAACTTCATCCTCGTCGACCGCTTCGGCCGACGCTTCCGGGACGAGACCGTCCAGTCGCGTCACGGGCACATCAACGCGGGGCACGGCGTCGAACTGTCGCCGCTCCACGCAGCGACGCTGGTCTTCGACGACACAATGCGTGCTGCCGGCCCGCTGGGCGCCGGCAAGTCGATGCTCCCGGTGGGTTGGGGGCTGTTGATGGACTCTCTGGAGTGGAGCGCCGACAACACCGCCGAGATCGCCAGCGGCCAGATTCGCCGGGCCGACTCATTGCGCGAACTGGCCGACCTGTGCGGCCTCGACCCGACCAACCTCGAGAACTCCGTCACGGCATGGAACCGCGCCTGCGCCGAGGGTGAGGACACCGTCTTCGGCCGGTCCGCCCAGCGGATGGCCCCGATCGAAACCGGGCCGTTCCACGCTCTGGAGGTCACCCCGATGCTCGCCTGGAGCAACGGCGGCCCGCGCCGCAACGGACAAGCCCAGGTGCTCGACGTGTGGGGCGCAGTGATCCCCGGCCTGTACGCCGCCGGCGAGGTCAGTTCGACCTACAGCTGGGGCAAGGACGGCGGCTTCCACATCGGCGATGCGCTGGCATTCGGCCGGATCGCCGGCGCCGATGCCGCCGCCCGCGCCCTCTGAACCAGACACAACCGCACCAATCGCACCACTCACCTGAAGGAAGTTTCTTGAACCACACCTCCCTGACCCGAGCCCGCTGGGTCGGTCTCTTCACCGCAACCACGTTGGCACTCACGGCGTGCGCAAGCTCCTCCGACGACACGTCGGGCGACAAGGCCGCACCTGACGGCAGCACCTCGAACGTCGACTACACCACCCGAGTGATGAACGTCGACGCACCCAACGGCGAGCCGGTCGACGGCGGCACCCTGCGCGTCGCGGAGTACTCCGAGGCACGCGTGCTGGACCCGACGATCTCCTATCCGACCGGCTCCACCGGCGGCAACGTGCTCGCGTCCGTCTACGACACCCTGCTCCGCTACGACGCCACCACCAACGCCTTCGTCCCGCAACTCGCCGAGGCCTTCGAGTCCGACGACAACACGGTGTGGACGCTGCGGTTGCGCAAGGGCGTGAAGTTCACCGACGGCAGTCCGCTCGACGCCGCCGCCGTGGTCGCCAGCATGGAGCGCTACATCAACAGCTACGGCCTCAACGCGCCGATGGTCAAGGGCAACCTCACCTCGATCGAAGCCTCCGACGACCTGACCGTCACGATCACCCTGGCGACTCCGTGGGCCACGTTCCCCAACGTGCTCACCAACGGTCTCGGCATGATCCTCGCCCCCGCGGCGTACGCCGACCCGGAGAACTTCAAGCCGATCGGCGCCGGCCCGTTCGTGTTCGAGAGCTATGCCCCGAGCGAGAAGACCGTCGTGGTCGCCAACGACGACTACTTCGACGGCCGCCCCCACCTCGACAAGATCGAGTTCACGCTTCCCGGCGCCGACTCGGCCGCGTACGACGGCTTCAAGGGTGACGCCTTCGACGTCGCCTACCTGCGCAACATCAAGCTCGTCGACGAAGCGATCAAGGACGGCGTGTCCGGCATGGTCAACCATGCCGGTGGCGCCACCAACCTCTGGCTGAACACCGACGAGGGGCGACCGACCGCTGACAAGCGCGTCCGCCAGGCGATCGCCCTCGCCTTCGATCCGGAGCTCTACCTGCAGCGCACCTCCGGCGGCGCCGGCAAGCCGACCAAACTGCTGCTCGGTGACGACTCGCTGTGGTCGCCGGGTGTGGAGTCGCCGGCGACCGACCCGGCAGCGGCCAAGAAGCTCGTCGACGAGGCGAAGGCCGACGGCTTCGACGGCAAGGTGACGATCATTGCCCGCTCCGAGCAGGCTTCGCAGGCCGGCGCCGTGGCCGTGCAGGCGATGCTGGGCGCGGTCGGCATCGAGGTCGAGATCGACCTGGTGCAGAACGTCGCCGACCAGACCCAGAAGATCTACGTCGACCGGGCCTTCGACATCGCAACTGCCGCCATGAGCATCCATGACGAGGACCCCTACGGTCGCCTCGCCGGCAACCTGGGCACCGGATCGAGCACCAACGCCGCCGGCTACGCCAGCCCGGAGATGGACGCACTGTTGGCCGAACTCCAGTCGAAGGCCACCCCGGCCGAGGCCAAGGACGTGCTGACCCGGATCGAGGCCCTCTTCGCCGAGGACGTCCCGACCGTGATCACCAACTCCGGTGCGATGCTCAACGTCTGGCAGAAGAACGTGCACGGCATCCAGCCCAGCGGCGAGACCATCGTGCTGTTCGACGACGCGTGGATCGCCTCCTGACCGGATCCACCTGATCGCACTGCTCCCGGGCGGTACGACGTCCACCGACGTGGCGTCGTACCGCCCTTCGCGTCCCGTCCGCCCGCCCGGTGGTGCCGCCGTGGGTGATCCGGGCCACGTGGCACACTTCCCCCATGGCAGACAAGCAGAGCCCGGACGACGGCCCGTCCCTCGAATTGCCGAGCCTGGGCTCACTCTTCCGACGCAACAAGAAGCCGGCCAAACCGTCGCGCACTGCCGCGGCGAGTACGCCGTCCCCGGACGCCCAGCCGAGCGCTGCGGACTTCGACCGCCTGGTGAAGGGTGAGACGACTCCGCCCGGCGAGCCGGCGGGTGCGCCCGGTGCTGGCGACGAGAGCACCATCGAGGACACCCGTCGGGCTCCGATCGACCCGGCACCCGTCGACGCGGCCGAGGTCGCTGAACCGGCCCGCGCCGTCGCCCCGCCAGAGGTCGCACGCACCGTCGAGACGCCGGCGCTCGACCCCAGCACCGCATCGACCGACTCGGGGGCGGCCGAGCTGCCCGAACACGACCTGATCGACCCCGGGGCCGAACCTGACCTCGAGGACCTCGTCGACGACCGCGCCGCTGTACCTGTCGCAGCCACCGCAGCCATCGCTTCGACGAGGACGGTCGCAGGGCCGAGCGACGCCGTGCCGACGACCGTGTCAGCGCTGGACGACGACGCCACCGAAACACCCGTCGACGACGAGGCGCCTGCTGTTCGACCGGCCCGGAGCCTGTCCGACCTGAAGTTCTCACTGCCGGCCGTGGACGGGCGGGTCGCCGCGGCGATCACCGGCCTGATCGTCGGCCTTCTGGCCGTCGGGCTGACCGCCGGCGGCATGGAGGGCTGTGAGGCCGTGCGCGGCACCAGCTCGTGTGGTGGCTCCGGGATCGGCATCCTCGTGCTGATCATGGCGGTGCTGGTGCTCGTGGGCAGCGCGCTGTTGGCGGCCTGGAAGGTCACCGACCCGACCAGCACCAGTTTCCTCGCCGTCGGCCTGCTCGCCGTGATCGCGATGCTGTTCCTGATCGAGGTGATCTTCGAACGGTCGATGATCGTGGTGATACCGCTCGTCTCCGTCGCGACCTACCTGCTGTCGCACTTCGTGACGACACGGTTCATCGACGAGGAATGATCTTTTCGAAACGACGAAGGCCCGGACCAGCTGGTCCGGGCCTTCGTCATTGCTGAGACGGTCAGCGAGCGGCGAGGAGCTCCGCGATCTGCACCGTGTTGAGTGCCGCGCCCTTGCGAAGGTTGTCGTTGCTGATGAACAACGCCAGCCCCCGGCCCTCGGGTGCGCCTTCGTCACGACGGATCCGGCCGACGTACGACGGATCCTTTCCGGCTGCCTGCAGTGGGTTGGGGATGTCGGTCAACTCGACGCCCGCGGCCGCGGCCAGGATCTCCTTGGCCTGCTCCGGCGAGATCGCGCGGTCGAACTCGGCATTGACCGCGAGCGAGTGACCGGTGATGACCGGGACCCGCACGCACAGGCCGGAGACCAGCAACTCGGGAATGCCGAGAATCTTGCGGGACTCGTTGCGGAGCTTCTGCTCCTCGTCGGTCTCCTCGAGACCGTCGTCGACCAGTGCGCCGGCAAACGGCAACACGTTGTAGGCGATGTGGCGCTTGTAGACGCCCGGGTCGGGGAACGCGACCGCTCCGCCGTCGTAGGCGAGCTCGCCGGCCTTGTCACCGGCCGCGGCGATCTGTGAGGTCAGCTCTGCCACACCGGCGACACCGGAGCCCGACACGGCCTGGTAGGTGGACACGACCAGGCGGCGCAGACCGGCAACGTCGTGCAGCGGCTTGAGCACCGGCATCGCGGCCATCGTGGTGCAGTTGGGGTTGGCGACGATGCCCTTCGGGATCGCGTTGAGGGCGTCGGGGTTGACCTCGGCCACGACCAGCGGGACGTCGGCGTCCTTGCGCCAGGCCGAGGAGTTGTCGACGACGGTCGCACCGGCAGCGGCGAACTTCGGCGCCAACGCCTTGGACGTCGTACCGCCGGCGGAGAAGAGCGCGATGTCGAGGCCGCTCGGGTCGGCCGTGGCGGCGTCCTCGACGGTGATCTCGCGATCGCCGAACGGCAGCACCGTCCCGGCGGAGCGGGCCGAGGCGAAGAACCGCACCTCGTCCGCCTGGAAGTTGCGGTCGAGCAGGATCTGGCGCATCGCCACGCCGACCTGCCCGGTGGCGCCCACGACGCCAATACGTACGCTCATCGTCCGGTCCCTCCGTAGACCACTGCCTCAACCTCGTCGGCGTCCAGGTCGAACGCCGTGTGCGTGACGCGCACCGCGGTCGCGACGTCCTCTTCTGCCACCACCACAGAGATCCGAATCTCGGAGGTGGAGATCATGTCGATGTTGACGCCGGCCTCGGCCAACGTCGAGAAGAACTTTGCGGTGATGCCCGGGTTGGTGCGCATGCCCGCACCGACCAGTGAGATCTTGCCGACCTTGTCGTTGAAGATCAGCTTCTCGTAGCCGACGGTCTCCTGCAGCTTGCTCAGGACCGTGAGCGCGTTCTGCCCGTCGGCGGCCGGCAGCGTGAAGGAGATGTCGGTCAGGTTGGTGTCGGCGGCCGACACGTTCTGCACGATCATGTCGATGTTGATCTGCGCCTCGGCGAGCGTGGTGAAGATCCGCGCGGCCTCACCGATCTTGTCGGGTACGCCGACCACGGTGATCTTCGCTTCGCTGCTGTCGTGCGCGACGCCGGAGATGATGGCCTGTTCCATGGTGTTTCCCTCCGTGGGGTCCTCGACGACCCACGTGCCCTCCAGCTGGCTGAAGGACGAACGCACGTGGATCGGGATGTTGTAGCGACGGCCGTACTCGACACAGCGCAGGTGCAGGATCTTGGCGCCGTGGGCGGCCAGCTCGAGCATCTCCTCGAAGGAGACTCGGTCGAGTTTGTGTGCCTTGGGCACCACGCGGGGGTCGGCAGAGAAGACGCCGTCGACGTCGGTGTAGATCTCGCACACGTCGGCCTCGAGCGCAGCGGCGAGCGCGACGGCGGTGGTGTCGGTGCCGCCGCGGCCGAGTGTGGTGATCTCCTTGGTGTCCTGGCTGACGCCCTGGAACCCGGCGACGATCACGATGTGACCCTCGTCGAGCGCCGAGGAGATCCGGCCCGGCGTGACGTCGATGATCTTCGCCTTGCCGTGCACGGAGTCGGTGATCACGCCGGCCTGCGACCCGGTGAACGAGCGTGCGGTGTAGCCGAGGTCGGAGATCGCCATCGCCACCAGGGCCATCGAGATCCGCTCGCCGGCGGTCAACAGCATGTCCATCTCGCGGGCCGGCGGGAGCGGGCTCACCCCGGCGGCGAGATCGAGGAGCTCGTCAGTCGTGTCGCCCATCGCCGAGACGGCGACGACCACGTCGTTGCCTGACTTCTTGGTCTCCACGATGCGCCGGGCGACCCGCTTGACGGCTGCGGCGTCGGACAACGAAGAGCCGCCGTACTTCTGCACGACAATGCCCACGGCTGGTTCATCCTCTCGAACGGCGAAGATCAGCCCGGCCGTTGGCCGGGCATCAAGCGCCAATCCTACCGAGCCGGTGGAGCGGTCTCCTCCAGCATCTCATCTGCGGCGACCAGCTGCTCCCGGTCAGCCTCGAAGTCGAGGTCCATCCGGTCGTGGGTGACGATCGACTGGAGCGCCCGCAGCACTGCCGACGCCTCGCTGCCCCAACTGGCGACGTAGGAGAACTGCCACCACCACAGCGCCTCCCGGACCCGACCAGCGCGCAGGTGCCTCAGGCCGTGGGCGAGAGCGCTGGCGACGCTGGCGAGGTCGTCGGAGATCACCGACTGGACGAGTTCGGGTTCGCCGTAGGGGTCGAAGATCTCGGTGAAGACGTCGACGCTGGCGAGCATCTTGGCGAACCGGAGCCGCAGGTCGTCGAGATCGGGGTCGGGGCCGGCGTCAGGTTGGAACTCCTCGGCCGGCGTGAAGTCGGCCTGTACGCCGAGTCGTGCGCCCGCGAGGAGCACCTGGCTCACCTCGAGCAGCAACAACGAGACCGCGCGTCCGGCGTCCTCGTCGCGGGCAATCGCCTGGATCGCGACCAGGAAACTCTCGATCTGGTCGGCGATCTGTTGAGTGAACTCCTCGAGATCCTGTGTGTTCGTCATTCCGCTGATCTCCTCCCCGCAAAGGCGCGGCCCAGGGTGACCTCGTCGGCGTACTCCAGGTCACCGCCCACTGGTAGTCCACTCGCCAACCGCGTCACGCGCAACCCCAAAGGCTTGAGATTGCGGGTGAGGTAGGTCGCGGTGGCCTCGCCCTCGAGGTTGGGATCGGTCGCCAGGATCACCTCGGTGATCGCTCCGTCGGCCAACCGTTGGAGGAGTTCACGCACCCGCAACTGCTCCGGACCGATGCCGTCGATCGGTGAGATGGCTCCGCCCAGCACGTGGTAGCGACCGCGGAACTCACGGGTGCGTTCGATCGCGACGACGTCCTTGTACTCCTCCACCACGCACAGCACTGTCGGGTCGCGACGCGGGTCGCGACAGATCCGACACTGCTCGTCTTCAGAGACGTTGAAGCAGACCGAGCAGAACTTCACCCGCTGCTTGACCTGGACCAACACGTCGGCCAGCCGTCGTACGTCGACCGGATCGGCCTGCAGGAGGTGGAACGCGATGCGTTGGGCGCTCTTGGGGCCCACGCCGGGGAGCCGACCGAGTTCGTCGATCAGATCCTGGACAACACCTTCGTACAACGTCGGCTGCCTAGAAGCCCAGGCCGGGCAGGCCGCCGCCCTGGCCACCACCGAGGCCACCGGGCTGGCCGCCGCCGAGGCCGCCGGCGATCGGCCCGAGCTGTTCGGCGGCGAGCGCGTCGGCTTTGGCCTTCGCGTCGCGCCAGGCGGCGACGATCATGTCTCCGAGGTCGGCCAGGTCATCGGCGTCGTCGCCGTTGAAGCCCCCGGTGGTGATGTGGACGCCACGCAGGTCGCCGGCGCCGCTCACCTTGACGGTGACCGCGCCGCCGGCCACGGTGCCTTCCACCTCGGCCTCGGCCAGGCTGGCCTGGGCGTCGAGCAGTTTCTGCTGCATCTCCTGGGCCTGCTGGAGCAGCGCTCCCATGTCGAAGCCGCCTTCGCCGCCGAACGGGTTCTGGGTCATCGGGTGCCTCTCAATGGTCGGTGGACACGCATCTGGTCCATGCTGCGGAGCTGTTCCACGTGGTCAGTCATGGCGGATCTCCTCGATCACGGTGCCGCCGAGGGTGCGTTCGATCAGCGCCTTGCCGTCGAGGCCGGCGTCATCCATGGTCGGGTCGTCGGCCGCCGCGTCGGCGTCGATGTCGACGTCCGGCGTCTGCCGTGCTCCGGCCGGGCCCTCCCCCGAGCGGATCGGCGCGATCGCCGCCCGCGCCGCGGACGCAGCGTCGGCGGTGGGTTGTTGGGCGTTGGGCTGGCCGGCTCCGGTGGGCTGGACGGTCTCCGACCGAGTGTCGTTGCGCGCCCAGTCGGGGGCCGTCTCGGGTGCCGAACTGGTCAGTGGTGCTGCGGACGGGGGCGGGGGCGGATCGGCTGCCGGACGGACAGCCGGGTTGAGCGTGACCGGTGCCGGTTCCCCGGCCCGCGCGCCCGGGTCGACGATCGCCTCGATGCGCCAGTCCTGGCCGACCACGTCGATCGCCGCTTGTCGGACCACCTCGTCGCTGCCGCCGTTGGCGAACGAGTCACGGGCACCCGGGTTGGCGAAGCCGAGCGTGAGGGACTTGGTGTCGACCGCGACGACCTGCGCGTTCTGGGTCAGGTGGATCCAGGTCACCCGACGCCGCGACTTCGTCGCCTCGACGATGTCGGGCCACAGCCGGCGTACGTCGGCCAACGACATCCCGGGCGAGGCCGCCGCTTCGGGCGCCGCAGCGGGGGCGGGGGCTCCCGTCGCAGGCTGGCTCGGTGCGGCGTAGCCACTCGACAGCGGCTCGGAGGCGGCTGCGGCGGCCGTCGGCCGGTTTGCTTCCGACGCCGGGCCCGCAACCGCGTGGGGCTGCGACGGGGACTGCGCGGTCGATGCTGCAGGCGCGGCTGGCTCCATCGGCTGCCAGTCGTCGCTCTCGGACGGGGTGTCCCACTCCGGAGGCTCGGCAGGCGGGACCCAGTCGGAGTGGCTGGGCGCGGTCGCCTGCGCGGAGGCTGCAGGGGTGGGCGGCTCAGGAACGCTCGGCGGCTCGGGCGCGACCTGACGAGCCGCAGGGGTTTGCGAGACGACCGGTGTCTGCGGCTCCACGTCCCACGGAGGCGGTTGGGAGGAGGACGGTGCCGAGCGTTGCTCCGGGGCCGGAGCCTGCGATGTCGCGGCGACCGGGACAGTCGGGGCCGGTTGTTGAGTGCGGGCCGCCGCAGCGGCCTGCCGGGCCGCGGCGGGCCCGGCTTCGGGAACCGGTGCGCTCGGCTGCGGTGCGGCGTACTCCTGGGGAGCCGTCTGCAGCGCTTCGCCGGTCATCGCGAGCCGACGCTCGAGGCGGTCGAGGCGGGCGCCGAGGCCCGCGGTGGAGTCGTCGGCCGACGGGAGCAACACCCGCGAGCAGACCAGCTCCAGCAGCAGTCGCGGCGCGGTCGCTCCACGCATCTCGGTCAATCCACTCGCGAACAGGTCAGCAGCACGGGTCAGCGCCGCGACACCGAACCGGTTGGCCTGGGCCGTGAGCCGCTCCGCGGCATCAGCGGGTACGTCGATCAGGCCGGTCACCGAGGCGTCGGGGACGGCCGCGACGATCACCAGGTCGCGCAGGCGGCGGAGCAGGTCTTCGGTGAAGCGACGCGGGTCCTGGCCGGTCTCGATCACCTTGTCGATCACGCCGAACACCCCAGCACCATCGGCTGCGGCGAACGCGTCGACGATCTCGTCGAGGAGGGAGTCAGGGGTATAACCGAGCAAGCCGGTGGCCAGCGCATGGGTGACGCCGTCCGTGCTGGCACCGCCGAGCAGTTGGTCGAGCACCGAAAGGGTGTCTCGTGCGGAGCCGCCGCCGGCCCGGACCACCAACGGCAGGGCTGCCGGTTCGATCGCGACGCCTTCGCGTGAGCACAGGTCGGACAGGTAGTTGGACAGCAGCTTCGGCGGGATCAGTCGGAACGGGTAGTGGTGGGTGCGCGACCGAATCGTCGGGAGCACCTTTTCGGGCTCGGTGGTGGCGAAGATGAAACGCAGGTGCGGCGGCGGCTCCTCGACGAGCTTCAGCAACGCGTTGAAGCCCTGCGGGCTCACCATGTGTGCCTCGTCGATGATGTAGACCTTGTAGCGGCTCTTCACCGGCGCGAAGAATGCCTTCTCGCGCAGGTCGCGAGCGTCGTCGACACCACCGTGCGAGGCAGCGTCGATCTCGATCACGTCGATCGACCCCGGACCACCGCGAGCGAGCTCGCGGCAGGAGTCGCACTCGCCGCACGGGTCGGGCGCCGGCGCCTTCTCGCAGTTCAGGGCGCGGGCGAGGATCCGGGCCGACGTGGTCTTGCCGCAACCGCGCGGGCCGGAGAACAGATAGGCGTGGTTGACCCGGTTGTTCGCCAGAGCGGCACGCAACGGCTCGGTGACGTGTTCCTGACCGATGACCTCGGCGAACGTCTCGGGCCGGTAGCGGCGGTAGAGGGCGAGGGGAGCTTCCACCCTTGGAACCCTATAGGGCTCCGCCGACAACACGCCGGGCCGCGTTCACGACCTGTGGAACCAGCGCTCGGGCTCCATCAGCACGCCCGGACAGACGACGTTGTGGTCGCGACGGTCCGCGACCCACTGGGCGAAGATCGCATCCCCGCCCTGGAACGACCAGTCCTTCCCGCACCGGCTGACCGCCTCCGCCTCGCCGGCGTCACCTGCCGGGCGCCATTCGGGGGCATAGAGACGCAGCGAGCCCGCGATCGACGACCACATCGACTCCAGTGAATAGGTGCCGATCCGATAGCCCGCGTCGCGATAGCCACGGGCCATGCCGACGATCACCGCGGCGTTCGCGGAGGTGTCGTTGCTCCACTCGAACTTGGGCACCGGCTCCACGTCGATCCACACGATCGGGGTCTCGAGGTCGTGCTCTGCCATGGTGGCGACGTTGAACTCTGCCGCGGCGTACCCGACGTTGCGCAGGGCGCCGAGTCGCGTCGTACCGTCCCACGGCCCGTCGGCGCCGTAGCTGTCGATCTCATCCTGGTCGGGGTAGGACACGACGGAGTACGCCGCGACCCACAGGTCGCGCTCCTCGATCCAGGCCAACTGCTCGGCGAGGCACGGGTTGCGCGTGAACGACGGGCTGTTGGTGAGCCCGACGATCACGAACTCGGCCGCATCGATCGGCATCGGTTGGCCCTGCCCCTGCTTCTCCGGGATGCCCATGCCCTCGGGGCACTGCGGCCAGCCGATGTCGGCGCCGAGGTGGATGGTCTCGTTCGCGTCCGGCTCGTCGTCGTCGGTGGCGTCACCCTGGTCCGGGACCGGCGCCGCGGTGGCGTTGTACTCGTCGACCAGCGAGGCGAGGTCGGTGGGTACGACGTTGTCGGATGCGCTACTGCCGTCCGCGGAGCTGCCCGGCTCGATCAGGTCAGGGTCACTGCCGCACGCAGCCAGTGCCACGAGGCACCCTGCCAGCAGGGCGGACCTGATTCGGCGGCGAGACATGCCGCGAGGATAGTCGGCCGGAACGACGAACGCCGCTGCCCCGTGGGAGCAGCGGCGTCGCGCTGGCGGAGGTAGGGGGATTCGAACCCCCGAGGGCGTTAACCCAACCCGCTTTCCAAGCGAGCGCCATAGGCCACTAGGCGATACCTCCGCGGAGCAGATTACCCGGGGCGGCGCGACCGGTGAAATCCGGTCCCCGCCGCCGCGCGGAAACCAGTAGTGCCGAGCGCTGGTGTCACCCGCGAGCAGCAATCCTCGGCGCTCCGCCCGGCACGCTCGGGCGGCAGCGCCCCCCGGAAGTTTGGCCGAGCACGCGACTGGCCTAGACTCGGACCAACCCCTCGTGCGGCGGCATCTCGCTGAACTCCCCCAGGGCCGGAAGGCAGCA
>JBEBTI010000091.1:0-11854 GCA_040393845.1 Nocardioides daejeonensis | reverse complement strand
TGGCCGTCACCGGTGCCGCCGGCCAGATTGGCTACAGCCTTCTCTTCCGTCTCGCCAGCGGCGCGCTCGGCGACCGCCCGATCGAGCTCCGCCTGCTCGAGATCACCCCCGCGCTCAAGGCACTCGAGGGCGTCGTGATGGAGCTCGACGACTGCGCCTTCCCCGGCCTGGCCGGCATCGAGATCGGTGACGACGCCGAGAAGATCTTCGACGGCGTCAACCTCGCACTCCTCGTCGGCGCCCGTCCGCGCGGACCGGGCATGGAGCGCAGCGACCTGCTGTCCGCCAACGGCGCGATCTTCACCGGGCAGGGCAAGGCCCTCAATAAGGTCGCGGCCGACGACGTGCGGATCGGTGTGACCGGCAACCCGGCCAACACCAACGCGCTGATCGCGATGAGCAACGCTCCTGACATCCCCAAGGAGCGTTTCTCCGCGCTGACCCGCCTCGACCACAACCGGGCCATCTCGCAGCTCGCTGCGAAGACCGGTGCAGCCGTGACCGACATCAAGAAGATGACGATCTGGGGCAACCACTCGGCCACCCAGTACCCCGACGTCTTCCACGCCGAGATCGGCGGGCGGAACGCGTTCGAGGTCGTCGGCGACCAGGCCTGGGTCGAGAACGACTTCATCCCCACCGTCGCCAAGCGTGGTGCGGCGATCATCGACGCCCGCGGTGCCTCCTCGGCGGCCTCGGCCGCCTCGGCGACCTGCGACGCAGCGCGCGACTGGCTGAACGGCACCGCTGAGGGCGACTGGGTCTCGATGGCGGTCGTCTCCGACGGCTCCTACGACACCCCCGAGGGCCTGATCACCTCGTTCCCGGTGACGACCAAGAACGGCGACTGGGAGATCGTCCAGGGCCTCGAGATCAACGAGTTCTCGCGCGCCAGGATCGACGCCACCAACGCGGAACTGGCCGAGGAACGCGACGCGGTCACCGAGCTCGGTCTGATCTGACCTGAAGCACCTCACACCTTCGCCCCGGACCAATCGGTCCGGGGCGTTGGTGGTTGACAGAGGATCGACGCGGGATCGCCGTACGACGGCCGCGCCGCGCTCAGGTCGTCGGCTGGTCGGGGATGGTCGCGACCAGGATCAGCAGTGCGGCACCGAGAACCGTCAGGATCGTGACGTCCAACGACTTGCGGCGTACCTCGAGCATGCCGGCCACCTCAGTGGGCAACGCAAGCCGCCCGCCAGCGCCGGCGAGCAGTGACAGGGCCAACCAACTGATCCCGGTGCGCCACGAACCGAGTGCCGCCACCACGACGCCGACGATCGCAAGGACCAGCACGATCAGGTAGACGACTCCCCCGATGTGACGCGGCTTCTTGAGCTCGGTGACCGGACGACGGTCCGGAGGAAGCGGCTGGGCATGCAGCGGCAGGTCGTCATCCGACTCCTCGCCGATGGGGCGTGCATCGTTCGTCGGGTCGGACATCGTCAGGACGACTGCTGCTCGGCGATCGAGACGACGTTGGCCAGCAGCATCGCGCGCGTCATCGGACCGACCCCACCCGGGTTGGGCGAGACCCAGCCGGCGCTCTCCCACACGTCATCGGCGACGTCACCGGCGATCTTGCCGTCGACCCGGGAGACGCCCACGTCGAGCACCGCGGCGCCCGGCTTGACCATGTCGCCGGTGATGATCCCCGGCACACCTGCTGCGGCCACCACGATGTCGGCGTTGCGCACGTGGGCGGCGAGGTCGACGGTGCCGGTGTGGCAGAGCGTGACGGTGGCGTTCTCCGAACGCCTGGTCAGCAACAGGCCGAGTGGCCGGCCCACGGTCACACCACGACCGACCACGACCACCTCGGCGCCGGCAATCTCCACGTCGTGGCGGCGGAGCAACTCGACGATGCCGTAGGGCGTGCAGGGCAGCGGTGCCTCCTTGCCCAGCACCAGCCAACCGAGGTTGGTCGGGTGCAGGCCGTCGGCGTCCTTGGCCGGATCGATCAGGCCAAGCACCCGGTTCTCGTCACGCCCGCGGGGCAACGGCAACTGCACGATGTAGCCGGTGCAGGCCGGATCGTCGTTGAGCTGGCGGACGGCGTCCTCGATCTCGGCCTGGCTGGCGACCTCGGGCAGGTCGATGCGGATCGAGGAGATCCCGACCTCGGCGCAGTCCTTGTGCTTGCCGCCGACGTACCACCGCGAGCCCGGGTCGTCACCGACCAGGATGGTGCCGAGCCCCGGGACGATGCCCTGCTCCCGAAGTGCGGCGATCCGCACCTTGAGCTCGTCCTTGATCGCCGCCGCGGTGGCGGTCCCGTCCAGCTTCTGCGCAGTCACGCAGGCAGTCTATTTCAAGACGGGCACGACGTCGTACGCCGGGCGGCCCGCACCCACCCCACGACGTCCTGCATCCCGGTCGCCCGAACCACCACAACGCAGGACGTCCGCGGGGGCGGATCGGTCAGGAGGCGACGGCCTGCTCGCCCGTGTGCGCGGCCAGATGCCGTTCTGCGGCACGGGCCGCTGGATGGGCGACCACCACCGCAGTCACGGCTATCGCGGCAATCACCACCCATCCCGGCGTACCCCAGGTGAGGGCGAGGAAGGTGAACAGCGCTGGACCGACGATGCCCTCGACCTGGTAGCCGAGGTTGAACACGCCCTGGTACTCCCCCAACCGCTGCGGGTCGCTCAACTCGGCCACCCATCCCCACGACGCGGCCGACTGCCACAGCTCTGCGCCGGTGATGGTCACGTGACCGACCCAGATCAACACGATCGACACCCACCCCACGGTGTCGTGGGTGACCGCGATCAGGCCGCACGACACCACGAACGCCCAACCGCACCGACGTGCGGCCCGCAGCGTGCCGTCGACGGTGCTGGCGCCGCGGGCGAAGGGCACCTGCAGCAGCACCGCAAGCACGGTGTTGGTGCCGAACAGCCACGCCAGCAGCACCGGCGGGGCATCAGTGCGCTCGACCAGCCACAACGGGACGACCACGTTGAGCAGCACCTGATTGGTGCCGAGCACACCGTTGCAGACGCCGAGGATCACGAAGCCCTTGTTCTTCAGGCCGCTCGGGCTGGCCAGGTTGACCACGTCGACGGCGTCGGCCCGGCCGGCCACCGGCGGCAGGGCGCGCACCATCAGCGCGTTGACCACCAGCAGCACACCGGTGAGCACCGGTACCGCCTTGATCGCGACGTCGGTGCCGATCGCGAGCGCGAAGCCACCGGCGCCGGCACCGAGGGTGTAACCGATGTTGCGCGCCGAGCGCATGAACGCCATCGACCGCACTCGGGTCTCCCGTGGGAAGACTTCGATCGTGTAGGCACCGCGGCCGGCCCGGGCGCCCGTCTCCACCGCCGCCAGCACCGAGAGCATCAACGCGAATGCCCAGAACCCACCCAGCCACGGCCAGATGAGGTAGAGCACCGCCTCGATCGCGGCTCCGATCGACCACATCCGCTGGGCGCCCACCTGGTCGGTGAGCCGACCCAGCGGCACCGACAGCGCGAGTACGACGACGCCACTGATCGACATCCCGAGGCCGACCTGTGCCGCACTCAGACCCACGATGCGGGTGAAGAAGACCGCCGTGCCCGTCAGGAACGATCCGGTCGCGAACGCCGACAGGATCGACTGGACCGTCAGTCGTCGTTCGAGCGGCGTCGGCGGCACGATCGTGGAGAACAACTTCATGGCCGGGACATCCTGTCGCCCGAGGCTCCGCCGCGCCACTCCATTTCCCGGCCGAGAGGTCACGCTCCGTCACTCAACCTGCCCATCGCACGCGCCGGCCGGCGCCGTCACTCAATGGGCAAAGTGGCGGGTGCCGGTGAAATACATCGTCACGCCGGCGGCCTGGGCAGCGGCGATGACTTCGTCGTCGCGGATCGAGCCACCGGGGGCGACCACGGCCTTCACCCCGGCGTCGAGCAGCACCTGGAGGCCGTCGGCGAACGGGAAGAAGGCGTCGGAGGAGGCCACCGCGCCGCGGGCACGGTCGCCAGCGCGGGTGACTGCGAGGTTGCAGGAGTCGACGCGGTTGACCTGACCCATGCCGACGCCGACGGACGAGCCGCCGGAGGCGAGCAGGATCGCGTTGGACTTGACCGCGCGGATCGAGCGCCAGGCGAACTCGAGGTCGGCGAGGGTCTCCTCCGAGGCGGCCTCGCCGGCGACCAGACGCCAGTGGTCGGAGGCGTCGCCGAACGGAACGCCGTCCTTCTCCCCGGCCGCGTTGATCCGGTCGCGGGTCTGCACGAGCAGGCCTCCGGTGATCGGACGCGACTCGATGTGCAGGCCGGTCGGCGGGTCGACGACCAGCAGGCGCAGGTTCTTCTTCGCGGTGAGGATGTCGAGGGCCGGACCGTCGAAGCCGGGAGCCACGATCACCTCGGTGAAGATGTCCTTCACCGTCTCGGCCATCTCGACGGTCACCGGCCGGTTGGTCGCGATGATGCCGCCGTACGCCGACACCGGGTCGCACTCGTGGGCCTTGCGGTGCGCCTCGGCGATGTCGGCACCGACTGCGATGCCGCACGGGTTGGCGTGCTTGATGATCGCCACCGTCGGCTGGTCGCCGTGGTCGTAGGCAGCCCGATAGGCAGCGTCGGCATCGATGTAGTTGTTGTAGGACATCTCCTTGCCGTGCAACTGCGTGCCCTGGGCCAGACCTCGCGCAGCGCCGTGTCCGTTGCGGTAGATCGCGGCACGCTGGTGCGGGTTCTCGCCGTAGCGCAACACGTCCTCGAGACTCCACGAGGCGCCGATCCACTCCGGGAACTGTGCGTCGTCGTGCTCGTTGAGCTCGCTGCCCATCCACGTCGCCACGTTGACGTCGTACGTCGCGGTGTGGACGAAGGCGTCCGTGGCCAGACGGCGCCGCTCAGCCAGGGTGAAACCACCGGCCTCGACCGCGGCGAGCACGCCCGCGTAGTCGACGGGAGAAGTCACGATCGCCACCGAGGGGTGGTTCTTCGCGGCTGCACGCACCATCGACGGACCACCGATGTCGATCTGCTCGACGCACTCGTCGGCGGAGGCACCCGAGGCCACGGTCTGGCTGAACGGATAGAGGTTGGAGACGACCAGGTCGAACGGCTCGACACCCAACTCGGCGAGTTGGGCGACGTGGCTGTCGAGGCGGCGGTCGGCCAGGATGCCCGCGTGCACGCGCGGGTGCAGGGTCTTGACCCGCCCGTCGAGGCATTCGGGGAAGCCGGTCAGCTCCTCCACCCGGGTCACCGGGACCGCCAGGGAGGCGATCAGGTCGGCCGACCCACCGGTCGACACGATCACCACGCCGGCCTTGTGGAGACCGCGGGCGAGCTCCTCGAGACCGGTCTTGTCGTAGACGGAGACCAACGCGCGACGGATCGGGACGCGACCCTCGGACTGCGAGTTCATCGGCTGAACCGCACCTTCCTGTTGTTGATGGTGAAACCTTCACGGGCCATGCGGCCCACGTTCTCGACGAGCATCTGGCGCTCGGCAACCTTGATCCGCTCGTGCAACGTCTCGACCGAGTCGTCGTCGAGCACGGGCACGGCTTCCTGGGCAACGATCGGGCCGGTGTCGACCCCGGCGTCCACCACGAACAGGGTGCACCCGGTCACCTTCACGCCGTACGCCAGGGCGTCGGCCGGACCGTGCATGCCCGGGAACGCTGGCGACAGGGCGGGATGGGTGTTGACCGTGCGGCCGCCGAATCGGTCGATGAAGACGTCGCCGACCAGCTTCATGAAACCAGCCAGCACGACCAGGTCAGGCTCGTGGGCAGCCACCGCCTCGGTCAGCGCCCGGTCCCAGTCGTCGCGACTGGCGTGGTCCTTCACCCTGGTGACGAAGGTGGCCACGCCCATCCGCTCGGCGCGGGCGAGACCCTCGATGTCGGCGCGGTCTGCCCCGACGGCGACGACCGCGGCGCCGTACGTCGGGTCCTCGCAGGCGTCCAGAACTGCTTGGAGGTTGGTCCCGGATCCGGAGACGAGGACCACCAGGCGAGTCGGACGCGGAGGTGTGGACACGGCCCGGAGTTTACCGAGCGACGACGGTGTGCCGACCGGCGGGCCCGAGCCTCAGCACGGGCACTCAGCGACCGGTGCCGACGTACGACGTGGGGCCCGGTCGGGCGCGGCGGTGGACCCACGTGGCGAGCAGGCCACCGAGCAGTCCACCCAGACCGAGCGACACGATGCCGGCAAACAGCACTTCGCCCCCGAACGGACCGACCTCGGCCATCCGGCCGGGACCGACCGCGCCGCCCGACACCGTCGCCAGCACGGCGAAGGCCAGACCGGCGAGGACTCCCCCGGCGGCCCCGCGGAGCACGCCGTGGTCCCATGCGGCCGTCGGGAACCTGCGTTGACAGCGGTACGACGCGACCGCAGCGACCAGCACCGGCACCACCACCAGCGCGGGGGTCCAGGCCGGCGTCTCGCCGTTGTCGGGCAGGGCAGCGAGCAACGGGAAGAGGGGCACCGGACCGACCGCGACGACGGTCGGCGAGACCAGGGTGGCGGTGCCGACCGCGAACCCGGGGCCGACCAGATAGCTGCCGGCGAAGACAACCGCATTGGGCACGAGCGTGACGGTCAGCAGCGCGACCAGCAGTGCGTCGCCGGTGTCGGTGTGCATCTCGGAGAACACGTTGGCGGCCACGTCGAAGTCGACCAGCAGGGCCACCACGAAGACGGCGGCGGCGGTGCCGAGCAGCCAGGCCACGGTCGCGCCGGCAGCACGGAATGCCAGTCGCACCGGTTCGGGCAGCACCGGCAGCCACATCGCGGCGCGTCCGGAGCCGATCGCGACGGCGATCCCGCCCAGACCCACCGTGAGCAGCAAGGCCACCGCGATCGCGCGCCCGGACGACGGGTTCGTCGTCGCGGTGGCAGCAAGGACCGCGGCGACCGTGGTCACCACGACATATCCGGTCGCGAACAGGCCGACGCCGGTGGGCACGGTCCAGTCCCGGTCGCCGTCAGCGAGCGCGTCGGCGTCGGGTCCGTGGGTGGCGAGGCTCTCCCCCAGTCGCAGCGCCGAACGCCACACCACCCAGGCGCAGAGCAAGCTCAGGCCCAGCGGTACGGCGGTGATGGCGACGCCTTCGACCGTCACTCCCGACCCGTGGGCGACCAGCCAGGTGAGAGCACCGGCGCGGAGGCCGTCGCGGGGCGACCCGTGAGCACCGCCGTCGGTGACGAACCACCCCACCACCCCCAGCGCCATGGCGGCGACCAAGGGGCCGAGCGCGGCGTACGCACCG
Organism: Nocardioides daejeonensis; assembly: GCA_040393845.1. Lineage (GTDB taxonomy): Bacteria > Actinomycetota > Actinomycetes > Propionibacteriales > Nocardioidaceae > Nocardioides > Nocardioides daejeonensis_A. Next base: position 4,617 of record JBEBTI010000091.1, on the reverse strand, counting down.
GCCAGGGTGGCCAGGAACGGGAGCGACCGCGACCGTGTCTGTGGACCGGAGCGACCGGTCGAACCCAACGAACTGCTCATCTCGCCGCCATCCTCCCGCAGTCCTCCCGCAGCGTCGGCTGCACACGCCGTACGTCGTCCATCTGCGGCACTCGCGCCGACCTGTGTGGAGCCGCGTAGGCTTGTCGGGTCATGCGAGGCCCCAGCGAGTTCGACGCGTTCTATGAGGAATCCCGCGGACGCCTCCTCCTGCAGGCGTACGCGCTCACCGGCGACCTGCGAGCCGCTCGAGGTGCGATCGCCGACGCGTACGCCGCTGCGTGGCACCACTGGCGCAAGGTGTCGGTGCTGGACGACCCCGAGTCGTGGGTTCGGCCGCACGCATGGCGACTGGCTCAGCGCCGCCACCAGACCCGGATCTGGCACCGTGAGCGGATCCTCGACGACGAGGCCCGCGAGACCGTCGAGGCGTTGCGCAAGCTGCCGGTGGCGAGTCGCAAGATGCTGCTGCTCACCCAACTGAGCACCTTGGGCACCAGCCAGATGGCACGTGAGGTGGGGCTCACGGACACGCGGGCGGCAGAAGAACTCGCCGCCGCGACCATCCAGTTCGGCGAGACCCTCGCGATCACGCCCGAGTCGATCCGTCCGCGGCTGGCGGCGCTGGCCGACCAGCTCTCCGGTGCGCGGTTCCCCGACCCCGAACGGGTCCGCCGCGACGGCACCCTGCGCCGTCGCGGCCATGCCGTGCTCGGCGCGGCGGTCGGCGCAGCCACCGTGCTCGTGGCGGGCCTGTTGGTGCACTCGGCCGACGGCCACCCCGCCGTGCTCGGCGACCAACCGACGGCCCCCGTCTCGAGCGCGGCACCGGCGCGCCTGGGCACCGGGGACCTGCTGGGCAAGGCGGATGTCACGGCCGCGCTCGGCACCCGCCGCGCCACCGGGGCGGTCGAGACCGATGACAACACCACCGACGACGGCCGTTATGTGCTCTGTCAGGGACAACCATTTGCGGCTCCCGACGGCCTCGGCGCGCTGGTCCGGCGGTTCAACCTGAGCGGGCGCCCCAGGGCCACTGCCGTGCAGAGCGTCGAGCACGCGGCGAACGCGTCGGCAGCGTCGGCGGCCTACCAGCGCATGACGACCTGGTTCACCGCCTGCGAGGAACCCCGCGTGCAATTGCTCGCGGCCCATCGTCTCGACGGGCTCGGCGACGAGGCGACCCTGCTCACGCTCCGGTCCTGGGCAGAGCCGGTGACCACTCACCAGGTCGCGGTGGCACGCACCGGAGCATTGCTGACGCTGACACTGCTGAGCACCCGCGGCAAGGTCGACCGGATCAAGCCAGCCGTGGCGCTGTCCACCGACGCGGTGGCGCGCCTGTGCAGGTCCGACGTGGCGGCCGAGTCGCCGGGCACCTGCATCGGCACGGTCGAGCCGGTGCGGGTCACCCCGCCGGCCGCCCGGCGGCCGATCGGGATGCTCCAGGTGCTCGACCTGCCACCGATGCCGGGTGCGGACCTGCCGTGGGCGGGAACCCAGCCGACCAAGGCCGTCGTCAACGCAGCAGCCACGCCGTGCGACAACACCTCCTTCGACGCCGAGCAGATCAAGCAGGCCCGCACCCGCACCTTCGTGATCCCGGGGGCCGACCTGCCCACCGAGTTCGGCATCACCGAGACGCTCGGTCGGTTCCCCGATGCGAAGGCTGCCAAGCAATTCGTGCAGCGGGTGCGCACGCGGATGACGGCGTGCGAGAAGAACGACCTCGGCACCGAGGTCACCGAGATCAGCCACCACGTGCGCAAGGCCGAGGAACTCACCACGTGGTTGGTGGAGACCGAGATCTCCGAGGACCGCAGTGTGATCTTCCGGATGGGGATCATGCGACGCGGCACCGTGGTCTCCCAGGTCGGTTTCACGCCGGGCAGTCGCCGTGACCTGGCCGAGGGCGGGTTCACCCCGCTCACCGTGCGCGCCATGCGTCGTCTGGAGAACCGCCCCGACGCCTGATGCAACCTTGCGGTCCGTCCGTGCGTATCCCGGGCAGGAACCACGAGAGGATCGAGAGGTGGTGGGCATGACCGAGGACGAGTTCGACGCGTTCTATGCCGGCTCGTTCGCGCGCCTGACCAGTCAGGTGTACGCGATGATCGGGGATCGCGAAGAAGCCCGCGACAGTGTCCAGGAGGCGTTCGCGCGTGCCTGGTCGCACCGACGCAAGCTGGAACGGGCCGAGCACCCCGAAGCCTGGGTCCGCACCACGGCGTACCGGATCGCCGTCAGCCGGTGGCGACGGACCAAGCTGGGCCGCCGTCCCGCCGACCGGGCCCTGCAGGACGCACCACGCGTCGACGGACCCGACGAGACGTACGTCGCGCTGGTAGCTGCCCTGCGCCAACTCCCCGAATCCCAACGGCGCGCCCTGGTACTGCACCACCTGTGTGACCTGCCGGTCCGCGACGTGGCGCACGAGGTCGGTGCCCCGGAGGGCACCGTCAAGGCCCGTCTCTCCCGCGGCCGCGCTGCCCTGGCCGCGCTGCTGTCCCCCGAAGCGACGGAAGGAGTCAGCGGTGTCTGACCCGATCAAGGACCTGGAGAACTTTCCGACCATGCCCACCTCACATCTCCCGGCCGTCGAGGTACGCCGTCGTGGGGACCGGATCCGCCGGCGCCGTCAGGCACTCAGCACCGTCGGCGGGGTCGCGGCGGTCGCGGTGATCGCGACCGCAGGCACCGTGTTCCTGGGCGGTGGCGACGACGGGGCGCCCGGCCCGGCCACCACGGATCCGACGACGCCGGCCGCCGTGGCGCTCGGCCCGGTCGGCCCGGGCAACCTGTTGACCGACGACGACGCGGTGTACGACGAGACCTCCGACTGGAGTCTGGTCGACACGTGGCCGGGCGACGGCCAGTCCCCCGCCGACCCGTGCCAGGGCACCACCTTCTCCGCCCTCGGGGCAACCGCAGTGCAGCAACGGTCGTGGCAGATCGAATACACGATCCACCTGCAGCAGGCGGTCAGCTCCTACCCCGGTGTCGCCGAGGCCGAGGCGGCGTACGACGACCTCGCAGCCAACCTGGAGACCTGCGACCAGGAGGGGGTGGCCGACCGACGTGCCAGCACCGACGACGCCCCAGTGCCCGCAACGGACGACGCCGTGGTCGTCGACTCGACCTGGACGGCGCCGGGCTCCGAGGATGCCGGCGAGTCCTACTCCGAGCACCGCACCATCACCGCACTGGTGCGGGTCGGCGACCGGATCAGCCTGCTGACGCACGACATGCCGGCCGGCGACTACGACTGGGACGACACGATGTCGCCGGTCGAGGAGATGCTCGCCGACGTCACGTTCCGGCTCATGGAACCGGCAGGCGACGAGACCCCAGCTGCCAACCCCTTCGAGTTGGAGGAACCGCCGGCGTCCGCGCTGGTCGGGCAGGGCGACGTACCAGACCTCGAGCTGGCGACCGGATTCACCGACCATTCCGGTGACGGTGGTTCGACGGAAGGCCCCACGGCCGACCTGCCCGGCGTGGACCAGACGCTGGTCTGCGGCACTCCCCTGATCGACCAGTCCCGCACCCCGACCGGGCGGTTGTTGGCCACCAACTCCGGCCCGGAGTGGTTCGAACTCCGCCAGGTGATCGCGTACGAGGACGAGAAGGCCGCAACCGGCGCCTTGGCCCAGATCGTGGAGTTGGTCAACGCATGCCCCGAGGAGACCGTGCAGCTCGACGAGGCTCCACCCACCGACCGGCTCTGGCAGGTCTTCGGGTCGGACGACCCCGGCAGCGTGCTGTTCGCCGGCACACCGCGCGACGGTCTCGGTGGGTCGCTCTACCAAGTCATCCGGGTCGGCCGGAGCCTGCTGGTGCTGATGCAGACTGCGGAGTGGAGCACCGAGTCGGTCGCCGGCGGCGTGCCCGGCATCCTGGACGAGGCCGACACCGTGCGCCCGATCGTGTGCGCCGCGTTCCGCGAGGACGGCTGCCTCCCGCAGTGACGTGACAGTGCGCCGTCCACGGAAATGGCAGGAGCCCCCGGCCGAGAAGGCCGGGGGCTCCTTGTGCGACGTGGCTCAGGCCAGGGTCGCCATGATCTCGCGCATCAGGTCAGCGGTCTCGGACGGCGTCTTGCCGACCTTGACGCCAGCGGCCTCGAGGGCCTCCTTCTTCGCCTGCGCGGTGCCCGAGGAGCCGGAGACGATGGCGCCGGCGTGGCCCATGGTCTTGCCCTCGGGGGCGGTGAAGCCCGCGACGTAGCCGACGACCGGCTTGGTCACGTTCGCCTTGATGAAGTCGGCCGCGCGCTCCTCGGCGTCGCCGCCGATCTCGCCGATCATCACGATCGCCTTGGTCTCCGGGTCGTTCTCGAAGGCCTCGAGGGCGTCGATGTGCGTGGTGCCGATGATCGGGTCTCCACCGATGCCGATGGCGGTGGTGAAGCCGTAGTCACGCAGTTCGTACATCATCTGGTAGGTCAGGGTGCCCGACTTGGAGACCAAGCCGATCGGCCCCTTGCCCGCGATGGTGTGCGGGGTGATGCCGGCCAACGACTCACCGGGGCTGATGATGCCCGGGCAGTTGGGGCCGATCATCCGGGTCTTCTTGCCGT
>JBEBTI010000090.1:0-11935 GCA_040393845.1 Nocardioides daejeonensis | reverse complement strand
CGGATCAGCGGCCGAAGCGGAAGCGTGACTTCTTGCTGCTGATTGCCTTCAGCACCGGCTCGACCTCCTTGGCCGGGCCGCACACCCGGAACGCCTTCTTGTCGACACCGCGCAATGCACCGAGCATCGCGTCGAGCGCCTCCTTGTCGGGCAGTGGCGTGGGTCGGTGGGTGCCGTTGCGAGGGTCGACCTGCTCGAGGAGTCCGAGGTCGCGCAGGGTGACGAGGTCATCCTCGGTGGTGCGCCGGAAGATCTCGGCGAGGTAGCGCTCGCGGACATCCTGGTCGAGCGGCTTGTCCAACAGCACGCGTACGGCGTCCGCTGTGGTCTGGCGCGCCTTGCGGAAGTTGGGCATCGGTCCGGCCGCGAGCATCGTGCTCCACTTGCGCACGAAGTCCTCACCGGAGTAGGACTCGTAGTGCAGCATCCGGAGGCGATCGTCCTCGAAGGTGTCGAGGGGTTCCCGGTCGGCGTCGACGATCCGGTGCAGGGTGAGCCACGCGTCGAGCGCGGGGCGCATGCCCACCTTCCCCTCGACGTGACCGTGGAAGTGGACGCCGTTGCTGGGCCGCGACACCACACCGAGCACTTCGAGCAGGTGCAGGTCCTCGGGCCCGAGGAGTCGCTTGAACCAGGTCGGATCGCCGTCCCAGTGCATCTGGCTGACCGCTTCCAGTGGTTGCAGGCGCACATTTCGTACGCCGCCACCCAGGCCGTCGATCACGCTGCGGTCGACCTGCACGATCTCGTCGGCATCCACATGGAAGATCCAGTCGACGCCGGGCACCACGGTGAGCAGTGAGCGCACGATGTTTGCGTGGTCGCGCTGACGGGTGTTGAGGTCCGCCGGCCGGCCTCTGCCCCACCACTCCTGGTCGGCGACGACGGTGGAGACATGGCTCTGGGTGGCCAGCCAGGCCTCGACCTCCGCGTCTGGCGCGTCCAGGAAGATCACCATGTGGTCGACCCCGCCGGCGAGGTTGCCGGCGACGAACCGCTGCACGTTGGCCAAGGTGTCCTTGACGGTGCTGACCGTCGCGATCACGAGCACACTCCCCCGTCGTTTCCGCCTCCACCCGGCCCGCGACCGGTCGCGTCCTTGGAGCCCGCGGCCTAGAGTAGCGGTATGGGACGGCTCAGAAGCTCGATGCTCATTGCCACGATCGCCGCGGTCGGCCTGCTCGGCGCCTGTGGCAACGAAACCGCGGACAGCGCCGAGAAGACGGCGCCCACGCCGGCCGGCAGTCCGTCCGCCAGCGCCGAGCAACCCGCCTCCGACCTGCCGCCGTGCGACGACGTGTGGATCGTCGGCGACGACCTTCCCGGGAAGTACAAGGGGTGCACCGCCGACGGCACCGAGGTCACCCCGGAGACGGTCGAGTGCTCGTCGGGCCAGCGGATCGTCGTCTTCGACGACCAGTTCTGGGCAGTCCGCGGCCACGTGATCAAGCAGGCGCCCGACGGCCTCGACGCCAGTGATGAATACGCCGACGTGCTGTATTCGTGCCGCGCCTGACGGCTCACCGGGTGCGCAACGTCTCCAATCGGCGATCACTGCTCCTGCGGCACCCGGTGTTAGAGTCGCCGGCGCGTTGACTTCCAGAGTTTGGGGCGGTTAGAGATGTCATTCGTCCGGCGATCTGTGCCGATGTTCGTGGTGTCGCTCGTGGCGACCAGTGTGCTGACTGCGGCGGGGGCGACTGCAGCGACCCCGGCACCGGTGGCGACCACCACCGTGGCGGCCGCGCAGGCACCGGCCGCGCAGGCACCGGCCGCCAAGAAATCGGCCGACAAGCGCAGGAACCACGTGGTCAAGCCCGGCGTCACGTTCAACATCGGCAACGGTGGGGTCGAGAAGCGTCGAGCGATCATGCGCAAGGTCAACCGCACGATCGCCAACACCCGCAAGGGTGCGACGATCCGCATCTTCAGCTGGAAGATCTGGACCTACGCGGGGGTCACCGCTCTGCTCAATGCGCAGAAGCGTGGCGTCGTGGTCAAGGCGATCATGGACAAGAAGAACACCATCGTCGAGAGCAACCCTCACTTCCCGCGGCTGCGGAAGGGCCTCAAAGCGGGCAACCGCAAGAAGAACGGTGAGCTCCGCAAGAAGGCCAAGCGCAGCGGCGCGAAGTTGTGCCAGGGCTCGTGCCGTGGACCCGGCGGCTCCGCCCACTCGAAGTTCTTCGTCTTCAGCTCCAGCGGCAAGTCGAAGCACATCTACATGCACTCCTCCTCCAACTGGGGCGACGCAGCAGCCAACCGCCAGTGGAACGACATGTACACCTTCGTCGGCGACAAGGGCATCTACGACGCGGCGGCGAAGGTCTTCGACCAGGCGTGGAAGGACAAGCCGGTCAAGAAGAAGGAGCGTTGGTTCGAGCACACGACCGACGACGGCTCCATCGTGGTCGCGTGGTCGCCGACCACCAAGAAGTCGAAGAAGAAGGACCGTCTCACCAACGTCCTCGACGAGGTCAAGTGCCGCGGCGCCCGAGGGAACTTTGGCAACGCCAACGGCCGCACCATCATCCGTTCCGCTCCTGACGTGATCCGCGGCAACCGCGGAATGTCGGTCGCGAAACAACTCCGAAAGCTCTGGATCGCCGGCTGCGACGTGAAGATCGGCTACACCGTGATGGGCAAGGACGTGAACCGCATGCTCAAGCAGCCGTCGCGCCGTGGACCCGTGCCGATCCGTCACCTCGTCCAGGACTTCGACGGCGACGGCATCTTCGACCGCTACTTCCACATGAAGACCCTCACGATCAACGGCCGGATCGGCAGCAACCGCCAGGCCACGTGGATGGTCAACGGCTCGGCGAACCTGTCGCAGCTCGCGCTGGTGTCCGACGAGACCTTCTCCTACTTCATCAACCGCCCCGGCATCACCAAGCGCTACCAGAACCACATCGACTTCTGGTATCGCAACTACCCGTCGACGACGCACCCCAACAAGGTGGTGGCCCGCCTGGTCGAAATGGGCGTGATCGACCCCTACGCGAAGATGGAAATGGACTGAGTTGTCGACCCGTCGGCTGTTCGTCCACATCGGTCTCCAGAAGACCGGTACGTCGTACCTCCAGGAGATCTTCTGGGCCTCGCAGCCGGAGCTGCACCGTCAGGGCGTCGAGTTGGTGCCCGGCACCAAGCTGGCGATGTTCCGCCTGATGCTCAACATCCGTGACCGCTACAACCCTGAGATCGACCCTGCCTCGACGGCCAACGCGCTCGACCGGCTGCCCGGACAGTTGCGGGACGCGGCGCGCACCGCACTGATCACCCAGGAGTCGCTGTCCACCGCGACGTCCGACCAGATCGAGCGGTTCCTGACCTCCGTATCCGACCGCGAGGTGCACGTGATCGTGACCCTGCGCGATCTGGGTCGACAGTTGCCGTCGGCGTGGCAGCAGACCCTGCAGCGCGGGGGCACGCAGCCCTTGCGCAAGTGGGTCCGCAAACTCGCCGACCCCAGTCGGGGCGCCAAGGGGTGGGCACCGCTCGACGTCTCCACCACCCTCGACCGCTGGCTCGAACATGTCCCCGCCGAACGGGTCCATGTCGTGACGGTCCCACCGTCGGGCTCTGCTCCCAACCTGCTGCTCGACCGCTTCTGCAGTGTGATCGGAGTCGATCCGAGCACGCTGGTCGTCAACGAGCAGAGCCGCGCCAACCGCGGCCTGCGCGCCGAGCAGGCCGAGGTGCTCCGGCGGGTCAACGCCGAGCTCCCCGCAGAGTTCAAGCGGCGCGACCTCTACGGCGATGTCGGCAAGCGCTACTTCGCCTACCAGATTCTGGGCGACTCGGTCGGCACTCCGATCCGGCTGCCGGCCTCGCTGCTCCCGTGGTGTCTCGAGACGGCCGAGGGCTTCATCGCACACATCCGGGACACTGGCTGCACGGTGGTCGGCGACCTCGACGACCTTCGGCCACTGCCCACGAGCTTCACCGACTCGAAGGTCAAGATCCCCGAGTCGCAGGTGTCGTCCATGGCCACCCGGGCCCTTGCCGCCGTACTGATGGAGCGCATGCGCGACCGTCAGAAGGGAGCAACCACGGCAGCGACCCCCGCCGAGACTCGTCCCACCAGCAGCCTCCTGCGGCGCCTCAAGCGCAGCTGACGCAGCGGTCGTCCGGGCTTCGGGCGACTGGGTCAGTAACCGCGGCCGACGTGGGCGAGGTAGGCGCGGTAGAGGGTGTCGTAGTTGCCCAGGCCGACCATGATGGTGGCCTTGCTCCGCTTCCGGTAACGCATCGTCAACGGGGCCTTGCCCATCGACGCATTGGCCACCATCGAGAGCGCAGGCGTTGCGCCGGCCCTGCTGACCAACAGCAGCGTGGGCTGCAGCGGTGCCACCTTCGCACCGCCGACCAAGGTGGGCGCACTGGTGCGCCACGCCTTCGGCTTGCGCTTGAACCAACTGCTCTGCTTCTTGTCGGTGCCGAGCGCGTCACGCAGCTCGCGCGCCAACTCGCTCAGCTCGCGCTGACCGGCGATCACGGTGACGTGGGCACCGTTCCGATGGGCCTTCAGGAGCGAACGATAGACCTTGCCGCCCTGGATCTCGTTGCTGGCGACGTGGATCGCCGCCCCCGGCGGAGTCGCCCTGATCACCTGGAGCTGGAAGCGCCGGATCGCGCGTCGTTCCTTCTTGCTGGCCGTGCGCGGCACCACGATCTTGCCCGGCGAGAACGTCGGCAGCTCGATCCCGGGCGTCTGCCCGGGAAGCAGTGACAGGTCAGCCACGACCATCCGGTGGTCCGACAGCATCTCGACCGGATACTGCTGCTGCACCGTGAGCCGGTCCGCCGGTCCGAGGAAGATGTAGTCGATGGTGCCGCCCCTGCGGTGCGTCACGAAGGATGAGCCGAGGATGTCGAAGGTCGACCGCAGCCCGACGCTCTCGAGGTACGACGGCTGGTAGCGCGTGCTGCGGTAGCCCATGTTGAAGTCGCCACCGATGACCACCGGGCCGACCGCCGACAACTGTGTCGTCAACGCCTGCAGTTCGAGCAGCGACGGCACCAGCAGCCCGGCAGTGTCCTTGCTGTTGGGTGCGATGTGCGTGCTGACCACCGAAACGACCTGCTGGCTCGCGTTGACCAGCGTCACCCAGTTGGCATAACGCACGCCGACCATGCCCGACTTGAACTTCTTCGGTCGCTTGCTGATCTGCACCGTGCCTTGGTCGATCGCCTGCCACGTGGTGGCGTTCCAGACCACCGGTGCCCAGCCGGTGCGTGGTCCCGGCGTCCGGAAGATCTCGTATCCCGGTGGAGCGAGCAGTTCGTCAGAACGGCCGTGCACCTCGTTGAACGTGATGATGTCGGGTGACTGGGCGAAGACCGACGCCACGTCGCGTTGCGCCTTGGCCGCGCTCATGTCCTTGTTGATGTTGGCCTGCACGAGCCGCACCGGAGTGCCGGCCACGGGCGTGTTCGTCGTCGGCACTGCGTCCGCAACCGTGCGCAGGGCGCCGGGCCGGTCCGCGGACGGCGCTCCGTGGACAAACGCGGGTACGGCGAGTGCCACAGCCAGGAGCGCCACGGAGGACACCCGCGCCCAACCACTCCTGAAGTGGTTCCTGCGCGCTTCGGTTCCCATGGATAGACCTGCCCTTCCCCGGCGTGTCGACGTGACAACATGGATCCCACCAGTCACATGGGCCACATTGCAAGCCGTGGCGGACAACTACAACCATGTAGTTCCCCGGCATGGCTCGACCGGGCGAAACAGCAGTCAGTCCGAACGGTCGAACCGCAGCGCGCGGACCATCGGATCGGCCAGGGCACGGGCGTACTCAACCGTGACATGGCCCTTGTCGCGCATCGGCACATAGGTGCCGATCACTGCCGGACACTTCCGCTTCACGCAGAACCAGCGGCGGGCATCGACATAGTCGGCACCGACCGACTCCGCGATCCGACCGAACTCACCCTGCACCTCCTCGGGCTTGCGCTTGGACCGCATCAGACAGTCGCCCAGGTCCACGTCACGACCCGACAGGCACACTCCGGGCATCCGCGGCAGCACCGGGAGGTTGCCGAGCAGCACCACCTGCTCGGAATGTTGCTGCAACTGCTCCAGCTCCCACGCCAGTCCGTCCAACTGCGCAGTGGCGATCTCACCGCCAAGGTAGGCGTTGTTGGCGACCACGACCAGGTCGGGCTGCAACTCGGCGACCTGCTCCAGCGCCCACGCCTTGAAGTCCTCGCACGCCGTCCACGTGCTGCCGTTGGCCGGGTCCGGTCGGGTGGCACCGTTGGCCGGGCACCCGGAGTAGACGAAGTGATGGACCGCATAACCGTGGTCCGCGCCGATCTCGGTGAAGGTCGGGCCCCAGGCGCGTGCGTGCGAGTCGCCCAGCACCGCGATCGAGCGCTGCGCGTCGGGGTCACCTGTCGGGCAGAGACGCCGCATCCCCTCGCGGTAGTCACAGTCGCCCAGGGGCGCGATCGACGTACGGACGTCGCCCAGGTCCGGCGACAGGCCGCCCGGGATCTCGCGCCCGTCCTCTGCGGCCAGCACCGACGCCTGGACGACGGCCACCGCCGGGTCCTCGTCCAACGCGGCATCTCGGTAGTCGGCCACCGCGATGGCCGGGTTGTCGGCGAGGTCGTCGATCTGGGCCTGGATGTAGAGGTGACCACCGAACGCGCTGGCTCCGACGAGGGCGAGACTCACGGGATAGAGCACCATCGCCCGCACCCGCGGACGCCAGACCCGGCCCCGACGGAACGGCTCCTCGACGAAGTAGAAGGTGGCTGCGCTCAACGCGAACGTGACCGCCAGGACCAGGGCAACCTGAGGCCGGTCCAGGTCGTGGCCCCACCGCTCACGGGCAAACAGGATCACCGGCCAGTGCCACAGATAGAGGGAGAACGACCATGCGCCGACCAGGGTGAAGGGGCGCCAGGAGAGCAGCCGACCCAAAGACGGGAGCAGGTCGGCGCCGAAGCTCCCGGCAGCCAGGACGGCGGTCGCACCGAGCACCGGGACCAGAGCGGCCAGACCGGGGAACGACGTACTGGCGTCGAAGCGCAGCGCTGCCCAGCCGATCAGCGCCAGACCGCCCCACCCGAGCAGTTCGGTGTGCCAGCGGCGTACCCGGATCGCCCACGCCGGCGGGCCGGCGACCAGCACCGCGAGGAGTCCGCCGATGCCGAGTTCCCACGCCCGGGCGAGGGTCGAGAAGTATGCCGCCGTCACGTCGACGGCGGTCAGGTGGTGTGACCACGCCAGTGAGGCGAGGCTCAGCACGCCGAGGACCAGCAGGATCCACCTGCGCAACTGAACCGGCTCCAGCGCACCGGCCGAACGGCGTACGACGAGTGCGGTGATCAGCATCAGGATCAGCGGGATCGCCAGATAGAACTGTTCCTCGACGGCGAGCGACCAGTAGTGCTGCATCGGCGAGGGCGGCTCGCCCTGGGCGAAGTAGTCGGTCTCGACCGCGGCGAAGCGGAAGTTGGCCAGGAAGGCAGCCGCCCAACCGGCGTCCTTGACCACCTCGGCCGAGCGCACGAACGGCCACTGCCATGCCGCCAACACCGTGGTCACGATCAGCACGAGGGACGCGGCAGGGAGGATGCGGCGGGCCCGGCGGGCGTAGAAGTCGAGGATCGAGATGCGACTCGAACTCTCGCCCTCGCGGAAGAGCAGACCGATGATCAGGAAGCCCGAGACGACGAAGAAGACGTCGACGCCGACGAAGCCGCCGGAGACCGACGTGAAGCCCACGTGCGCGAGGATGACCAACCCGACGGCGAGCGCACGCATGCCCTGGATGTCGCCGCGAAACTTCAACTGCCACCTCTTTCGGAACGCCCGGACGCGGTCTGGACCAGCCCGTTACGATAATCCACATGACCGACTCGCCGGAGACGCCTTCGTCGCCAGCGGACGGGTCGCGCCCCGACAACCCTCGACCACCGGGTTGGCGGGCTGCCCCACGCAAGCGTGGGAGAGACCGGTTGTGGTCGGGGCAGGTCTCCGACACCCTGTGGATCGGAGGGGTCAGCGCCGTTCTGGTGCTGGCCCTCGTGCTGGCCACGGTCTTCATCGCGACCAGCAAACCGAGCGTCGGCGAGGTCGCTCCCCACGCGATCGGTGCCCAGCTCGACGAGCAGCGCGCCACCACGATCGCTCCGGCGGTGGTCCTCTCGCCGAAGGACGAGAAGAAGGTCGCCAGACAGCCGAAGATCGTCAAGCTCCGCAAGAAGGCGGCGAAGCTCGCCCAGCAGCAGCAGACGGCCACGCAGCCGTTCGCTGTGCGCGTGGCGTCCTTCAACGTCCTCGGCACCCAGCACACCGCACCGGGCGGAATCAAGCCAGGGAGCTGGCCCAACTCCGCGGCGCGCCTGCCGGGGGCGATCCAGGCGCTGAAGTCGCACAAGGTGTCGGCGGTCGGTCTCCAGGAGGTGCAGCCCGACCAGATGGCCGGACTGCTCAGCGGCACCGGCTTCCAGGTCTATCCCGGGTCCGACACCAGCTCGATGCACCGTGTCAATCCGATCATGTGGGACCCGGCGGTCTTCGAGTTCGTCAGCGGCAGCACGTTCCAGATGACCAACGGTCGCGGCACCCGGGCCCAGCCGATCGTGAAGCTGCGCCATCTCGAGACCGGGCGTGACGTCTACTTCGTCAACTCGCACCCGCCGGCCGGACGCGGCGGCGCCACCGCGGCGAAGCGGATGGGCGCCTTCGGGCAGCTCGTCAGCATCATCAACAACTTGAAGACCGAGGGCCTGCCGATCATCCTCACCGGCGACATGAACGACCGCGCGGCCTTCTTCTGCCGCGTGGTTGCGCCGGCCGGGCTCGTCGCCTCCGTCGGCGGCAGCACCGACGGCGGCTGTCGCCCGCCGGCCCAGATGCCCGTCGACTGGGTGGTCGGCACCTCCGACATCACCTTCACCAACTACGTGCGCGACGAGTCGGTGCCCGCCCGCCGGATCAGCGACCACTACCTGATCTCGGCGACGGCAACCATCGGCGCAGCCGGCTGACCGGCCCTTCGTCCGCCGCGCGGCTGTCCGCGGACCTGCGTGCCCGGCGTACGTCGTCCATCAGCACGGCGACCAGTTCGGTGGCCACGGCCGCCACCTCCGCGTCGGTGACCGTGTCCGGAGTACGCCGTTCCTCGATCTGGTCGGGAACGCGCAGCGCGGTGACGTCTCCGACCACGTCGACGCCGTGTGCGGTGATGAACTCCAGCGCCGCTTCACCGCGGGCGCGACAGTCGGCGACCTGGTCGGGCAGTGGCCAGAACGGTTCACCGCGACGCGGCACCAGACGCTCGTCGGCGAGGAAGCTGCGGATCCAGACGCCCTTGTCGAAGGAGCTCTTGAAGCCGACCAGGTGCTTGTTGATGCGACGCAGCGTCTCCGCCTCGACCACACCCATCGACTCGTTGGGGAACGCCATCGACGTGTCATAGCCGTGGCTGTCGAGACCGAGCAACGTGCCGAACCGGTGCCAGACGTCGTCCCGCGGCCTGGTGCGGTCCAGCGGCAGCACGTGCACCCGGTCCGCGGGCACCGCGTCGAGCCAGCGCTCGAGCACCAGCCGCAGATCGAGGGTGCGCCAGTTCCAGATGTCGGTCGGGCGGTCGGAGACCGAGCGACCGTACTTGCGCATCGGAGTGGTGCTGCGGTTCTTCAGGCTCTCCTGCCAGCTCGCGGTGAACAGCCCCAAGGGCTCGCGCGCGGTGACCACGACGTGCACCTCGGCGGGCGCGAGTTCGGCAACCATTCGCCGGGCCTGTTCGGTGCTCGCGGCGGCGAAGAACTCGTGGGACACCAAGCCGGTACGGTCCCAGTCGGCCAACTCGGCGCGGAGTCGCTGCCACGAGGTGCGCTCACGTGCGGTGCGGGTCTGCGCACGTGGGTCGTCCCGGACGATGCGGCTGGCCCACAGGTGGTCCCGACGCTCCTCGCCCGGGAGCAGCACACCCTCGTCCTGCATCTGTGTCCGGGCGTTCCAGCAGATCGTCTGGAGGTAGGTGGTGCCGGTCTTCGGCAGCCCGATGTGCACAAAGATTCGCTTCGCCATGTTCCACCCGCCTGCTTCGCCGTCCGTGGCGCGGCGCTCGCCGGCCATGCACCGCTGCGCACGTTACCCGGCGTACGACGTGGACGACCGGACCGGTGGCCGGGTCCGAGGACGATTCCGCGGAGTGCGACTGACGCTCGACGTGAGCTGAAACACGTTCTAGTCTCTGCGCATGGTGAACTTCCTGCAGGACAAGGTGATCGTTCTCTCCGGCGTCGGGCCCGGCCTCGGCCGCTCGCTCGGCGAGGAGGCGGCCAGGGCTGGCGCCGATCTGGTGCTGGTCTCGCGCACCGAGCGTCGACTCGAGAAGATGGCTGAGGTGGTCCGGTCCTTCGGGCGGCGAGCACTCGTCGTACCGACCGACATCAACGAGGAGGCGCAGCGCGAGGCGCTCGTCGAGGCGGCACTTGCCGAGTTCGGCCGCGTGGACTGCCTGATCAACAACGCCTTCGCGATTCCGCCGATGGACCCGATCAGCACCCTCACCGTCGAGAGCCTGCGGGCCGCCCAGGAGACCAATGTCTTCGCGCCGCTGCGACTCTCCGCGCTGTTTGCCGACGCACTGGCCGAGAGCAAGGGGTCGATCGTGATGATCAACTCGTGCGTCGTGCACACCTCACTGCCGGAGTACTCCGGCTACAAACTCTCCAAGGGCACGCTCAAGCACCTCGCCTCATCCCTCGCCACCGAGTTCGGGCCACGCGGCATCCGGGTCAACTCGATCGCGCCGTCCTACATCTACGAGGACGTCAACAAGGCCTACTTCGACTGGATCGCCAGCGAGACCGGGCGCACCCACGAGGAGGTGTACGCCGAGAAGGCGGCTCCCACCGACCTCAAGCGGCTCGCCACCCCCGACGAGGTCGCCCGCGCCGCGCTGTTCTTCGCCAGCGACCTGTCCAGCGCCGTGACCGGCTCGATGCTCAACGTCGACTGCGGCGAGTTCCACGACAACTGAGGCACGGGGCAGGTACGTCGAGGAACGAGGCGTGCCGGAGACCGCACGACGTCGACACGACACCGAGAACTGAGGAGAGCAACCAGATGGCACGCGAGCGCGCAGACGTGGGCAGCTTCGACGACATCGCAGCAGCCGCGGTCCGCACCACCGGCCTGAGCGACTTCGGCGGAACGGAGCACGAGGAGGGTCTCCGACTGCTCGTCGACGACCTCAACGCCCCCACCGCCGGACTGACCGGGGTCGGCAACTACATGCAGCGTTCACAGGTGAAGAGCGCCTTGGTCGGTCGACTGCTGAGCCAACATGGATTCAACGAGAACCCGTCGTACGCCGGGGTGCAGGTCGAGCGCCCGATCTTCGTCGTCGGCCTGCCCCGCACCGGCACCACTGCCCTGCACCGTCTGTTGACCGCCGACACCCGTCACCAGGGATTGGAGGTGTGGCTGACCGAGTTCCCGCAGCCGCGGCCACCGCGGGAGACCTGGGCGGACAACCCGGTGTTCGCCGGCATCAACGCGGCGTACTCCGCACACCACATCGAGAGCCCTGAATTCATGGGGATCCACTACATGGACGCCACCAGCGTCGAGGAGTG
This sequence comes from Nocardioides daejeonensis, assembly GCA_040393845.1. Classification (GTDB taxonomy): domain Bacteria; phylum Actinomycetota; class Actinomycetes; order Propionibacteriales; family Nocardioidaceae; genus Nocardioides; species Nocardioides daejeonensis_A. Next base: position 325 of record JBEBTI010000090.1, on the reverse strand, counting down.
CTGGCGTCTGCTGCGGCAGGCTGGGATGTCGATCGGATTCGAGTCGCTGGCCGACGTGCCCCACTACTCCGCGTGGTTGGCGGAGCAGGACTGGACGCCGGCGTACACGCGCCACAAGGCCAACCTGCAACTGATCGGCCTCAACGACCAGGACCGACGCTGGGTGCTGAAGAACCCGTCGCACCTGGCTGCGTTGGACGCGCTGATGGCGGTCTACCCGGACGCGCTGGTGGTGCAGACCCACCGTGACCCCGAGGTGTCGATCGCCTCGGCGTGCTCGCTCTCCGCCGAGGCGACCGCCGGGTGGGCGACCACCATCGTGGGT
>JBEBTI010000089.1:0-12225 GCA_040393845.1 Nocardioides daejeonensis | reverse complement strand
GGGAACGTTCGAACGACTCAGGCTCGGATGGCTCAGGCGGGAGCTTCATCCGTTCCCGGCCGAAGCGCGCTTGATTGCCGAGCGACGGTGACTGCGGCGGACGGCCTCCGGGGAGCGGTGAAACGTCCGGACTTCTCCAGCACCGTGAAGAGCGTGGCGGTGCCCAGGGTGACGAAGGCCAGCGACAGATAGAGGTTCGCATACCCGGTGTGGGGGATCAGCAGACCCAGCAGCATCGGCCCTCCGGCAACCGCGCCGTCGAGGAACATGTAGAAGGTCGACGCCGTCACCGGCATCCGCCCCGGCGGTGCCATCGTCACAGCGATCACGGTGGCCCCGCACAGGATCACGCCCATGCCGAAGCCGCAGACGACGCCAGCGAGGATCATCCCGCCCGGACCCGACATCGTGCTGACGAGGACCATGCTCAGCGCCATGGCGAGCATGCCCGGAAGCAGCACAGGCAGGGGGCCGTGGCGGTCCAGCAACCGTCCCGTCGGCGGACGGACGAGCAGCACCATCACCGAGTAGGAGACGAAGAACCACGGCGCCCAGTCGGTCAGCTCGAGTTCCACGCTCCAGGCGTCGAGGAACCCGAAGACGCTGGAATAGGCGAGGCCGACCAGCGCGATCACCGCGCACAGTGGAAGCACCCGGGGCTCGAAGAAGCGTCGGAGTCCGCGTGCGCTGGGGAGGTCAGGATCAGGCCTCTCTTCGGGCGTACGGCGGAGGGCGGCCGCGGCGACGAAGCCGAAGAAGGCGCACGCGCAGACCATCAGCACGACCTCGTCGTACCCCACCTGGTTGGCCACGTAGAGACCCGCTGCCGGACCCACTGCGCCGGACAGGCTGTTGCTCAGCCCGAAGTTCCCAGTTGCTTCGCCACGCCGTTCGGCCGGAGCGCTGGAGACGGCCACAGCCAAGGTGGCAGTGCTCCCGAGCCCGAAGGCGAAGCCTGACGCGAAGCGCAGGACGGTGAACGTGACCAGGTCGAGGGGGAGCAGGCAGAGTGCGGTGGCGACCGTCATCCCCGCCGTCGAGCACATCAGCAATGTGCGTGGCGTCAGCGCGGCCATCAGCAGACCCGCGAGCGGACGCGCGCTCACCGCGCCGACCAGCAGTGCGCCGGCGACGGCGCCACCCAGGCCGAGCGAGGCGTCGTACCACTCGACCGTCAACAGCACGGTGACCGGCACCAGCATGAAGAAGTTCAGGCAGGTGAAGAAGTTCACCAACGCTGCGCAGGTGAACTGGCGCGACCAGATCCGTGGTTGTCCGCCGTGTCGGCGACGCCTCACGTGGTGGCTGGTGACGAATGCCAGGCGACGTGGCGCCACTGGTCGCCCGTCCGGGCCCACACCGCGGTGTAGCGAATCGGCGTGACCAGTGGCTGCTCGCTGCTTCCGGTGCTCAGGACGACGCGACCTGTGACGATCGCGGCCGCCCCGTGGATGCGAATGGTCTGGTCACTCGGGCTGATGTCCACATAACGCAACTGGCCGGAGGTGAGGCGCTCCAGGAACACGGTCTTGGTGTCCACCAAGCCGTTGGAGTGCGTGTAGGCGAGGTCGTCGTGCATCAGCGCGTCGAGGGCAGCGGTGTCGCCGTCGCGCAATCCGTTCCACCGAAGTGCCTCGAGAGTCGCGATGTCTGCGTGAGCGTCTTCCATGATCTGAATTTATCATGATAATTTCTCCTAGTGAATGAGGAACTGGTCGAAATCTGCGACCGGCGAGGAACGGACTGAGACTGCGCGATGCCCTACGTGATCACCCAGCACTGCTGCAACGACGCGGCGTGCGTGCCGGTTTGCCCGACCAACTGCATCCATCCCACGCCGGATGAGCCGGACTACGGGACGGCAGAGATGCTCTACATCGACCCGGACGGATGCATCGAGTGCGGTGCGTGCCTGGACGCATGCCCCGTGGGCGCGATCGAGCCCGACTACGACCTTCCCCAGGGCTCGATGCCCTTCCTGGAGCTCAACGCCACCTACTACGCCGAACCGGAGAAGCGTGACTACGAGCAGACCCCTTGGGAGGAGCCCGGGGTTCGCAACTGGTCAGGTGAACCCGCGGCCGCAGCTCCGGTGCGGATCGCCGTGGTCGGCACCGGGCCGGCGGCGAACTATGCGGTGCAGTACCTCCAGGCCCAGCGCGGCCTCGACCTGCAGATCGACGTCTTCGAGAAGCTGCTGACGACTGGTGGGCTGGTGCGTTTCGGTGTCGCCCCGGATCACCAGTCGACCAAGACGGTCTCGGACTCCTTCGACCGATCGCTCGGGCAGAAGGGGGTCCGCGTCTTCCTCGGCGTCGAGGTCGGCGTCGACATCACCCACGCACAGTTGGCGGAGCGCTATCACGCAGTGCTGTACGGCGTCGGCGCGTCCCAGCCCCGTCGGCTCGGCATTGCGGGCGAGGGGTTGGCGGGCTGCATCGGTGCGCCGGACTTCGTCGCGTGGTACAACGGCCACCCCGACCAGCGGGACCTGGAGGTCGACCTCTCCGGCGAACGTGCCGTGGTGATCGGCAACGGCAACGTCGCCTTCGACGTCGCTCGGGTGCTTGCTGCGGGTGACGACCACCTCGGCGGCACGGACATCGCCGACCACGCCCTGGCGTCCCTCCGTGCCAGTGGGCTCAAGGAGATTCGGGTGGTGGCGCGACGTGGTGCCGCGGCTTCGGCCTTCACCACGCCCGAGTTGTTGGGACTCAAGGAACTTCTCGGTGACCGACTGCTCCGCGTCGACGACCTCGGCCCCGAACCGGCTGCACCCACCGCTCTCGACAGCTACAAGTGGGACCTGATCAGGAGCCTGCCCACGAGTGCGCCGGCCGGTGACGAGCCGGTCGTCGTCCTCGACTACTGCCGCGCGCCGGTTGAGATTTCCGGCGACGGTCGGGTCGGGTCGATCCGGCTCGCGCGTACGGCAGTCGACCCTGCATCCGGCGCGGTGACGGTGAGTGAGGAGGTGGACGATCTCCCGGTCGGGCTGGTGATCAGTGCGGTGGGCTACCGCGCGGTCCCGATTGCCGGCGTACCGTTCGACGACGCTCGTGCGGTCGTCCCCAACGACGGCGGCCGGGTGATCGATGTCGACGCGGGCACGACCACTCCCGGCGTGTATGTGACGGGATGGGCCAAGCGCGGCCCCTCCGGTGTGATCGGCAGCAACCGGCAGTGCGCCCGCCAGAGCGTCGATGCGCTGCTGAGCGACCTCGCAGACGGCAAGCTCGACGCGGCCAAGGACGCCACCGACGTACCGGAGTTGGTGCCGCATGCCCACGGGCTGGACATGTGGCGACGCATCGACAGCCACGAGCGGGCCCAGGGCCGCGGCGTACGCCGTCCCCGCATCAAGTTGGTCGACCCTGCCGACCAGGCTGCCCTGACCGCTCCCTGACCGCCGAACCTGCAGAGAATTCACGCGAACTGGCAAGAAAGTCATGCGAACCGCAAGTCCATGCAGGCGGTCCGACCGCTGTCTCAGCGGTCGAGCAGTTGGGCCAGGTGAAGCGACGGCCGGTCGCGCAGGTCGCTGACCTGGGTGCGACAGGAGAATCCGTCGGCCAGTACGACGGCCGTAGGAGCCGCGTCGATCGCGGGGAGGAGCTGCTGCCCAGCGATAGCGACCGACACGTCGTAATGGCCTTGCTCGACACCGAAGTTTCCGGCGAGCCCGCAGCAACCTGACAATCGATCTATCCGAGCGCCGGTGCGGGCCAGCAACGCGGCGTCGACGTCGAAACCGATCACGGCGTGCTGGTGGCAATGGGGTTGGACGACCACTGAAAGGTCAGCCAGATCAGGCGGTTGGTAGCCGGGTGTCTCAGTGAGCAACTCAGCCAGCGTGCGCGTTGCCCCGGCGACAGCGATCGCGTCCGGGTCGTCGGGCAGCAACTCAGCGGTGTCGTTGCGCAGCACGGCGGTGCACGAAGGTTCGACGCCGACGATGGGTACGCCGTCCCGCGCTGCAGGCGCGAGCGCTCGCACGGTGCGGGTGAGGATGCGTCTGGCTGCGTCGAGTTGGCCGGTGGTGACCCAGGTGAGGCCGCAGCACTCTCGTTGCGGCAACGTGTAGGGCGCCCATCCGGCTCGGGTGAGCACCCGCACCACGGCGTCCAGCACCTCGGGGTCGAAGTGGTTGGAGAACGAGTCGGCGAAGAGCAGCACGGGCCTGCCCTGCGCGCGAGATCCACCGAAGGAGCGGAGGAACGACCGTCGGGCAAACCGCGGGATCGACCGCCGCGGATCCACCCCGGCGATGCGGAGGAGGAGCGTGCCGAGGAGCGGCAGTTGCATCAGAGCGTTGGCGATCCGCGGGATCCGAGAGGCAAGTGCTGCCCACAACGGCAGCCGTCCCAGAGAGTAGTGTGAGCGAGGGCGGAGCCGTCGGCGATAGATCTGGTGCAGCACCTCGGACTTGTAGGTCGCCATGTCGATTCCGGTGGGGCAGTCGGAGGCGCACCCCTTGCAGGACAGGCAGAGGTCGAGTGCGTCGTGCACCTCTGGTGCCGACCAGGCCAGTTCGCCCCGCACCACCTCCTGCAGCACCCGGGCCCGCCCGCGGGTCGAGTCCTTCTCCTCCCGCGTGGCGAGGTAGGACGGGCACATCACCCCACCGCTGGCGGTGTTGTCGGCTCGGCACTTCCCGACACCGGTGCACCGATGCACGGCCCGGGAGAGATCACCCTCGTCCTCCGGATACGCCATCGCCAGCCGAACTGGAAGCCGTGGACGCCCAGCTGCAAGTTGCGTACGCCGAGCTGGGAGTTGCGTACGTCGAACTGTGGGTTCGGTGACTGGCGCCCACGAGCCGTCGAGTCGGAGATCGGAGTCGACCGGATCGGGATCGACCAGCACTCCGGGATTGAGCAGGTGTTCGGGGTCGAACGCATGCTTGAGGTGTCTGAAGAGCTCGATCGCATCGTCGGAATACATGTGTGGCAGCAGCTCGCTTCGCGCCCGCCCGTCGCCGTGCTCGCCGGACAACGAGCCGCCGAACTCGCCGACCAGCTTGGCCGCCTCGACGAGGAACTCCTTCAACACGGTGGCGCCGTCGGTTCGCTCGAGCGGGAAGTCGAGCCGCACGTGCATGCAGCCTTCCCCGAAGTGACCGAACGGCGCGGAAGTCATGGCGAACGAGTCGACGAGCTCGTCGAAACGAGCGAGGTAGTCACCCAGTCGGGCGGGCGGTACGGCGGCGTCCTCCCAGCCGGGCCACGCCGGCTGCCCCGAGGGGGCGCGGCCCGCAAGGCCGGCTCCGTCCTCACGGATCCGCCAGAGTCGAGCCTGATCTGCCGGGTCCGTCACCACCATCGCATCGGTGGCTGCAGTCTCGGCGACGAGTTGCGCGGCCCGTGCCCGCGCCTCGTCGAGTCGGTCACCGGCGAACTCGACGAACAACCACGCACGTCCTCGCGGGAGAGGCGGTACGGCGGCATCGCCGCGGCGCGACCGGAGGACCTCGACAAGCCGCGAATCCAAGCCCTCACAAGAGATCGGGCCATGTGCCACCACCCCGGTCGAGGCGCTCCCGGCAGCAACGATGTCGTCGAAGCCGAGCACGGTCAGCACCCGCACAGGTGCGTCGGTGACCAGTCGGACGGTGGCTTCGGTGACGATCCCGAGCGTTCCTTCGGATCCGACCAGCGCCCGCGCGAGGTCGAAACGTTCGGGCAACAGGTGTTGGACGGCGTACCCGGACACCTGCCGTCCGAACCGGTCGAACTCCGTGCGTGCGGTGGCCAGGTGCTGGCCCATCACCCGTCGTACCTCGGTGAGAATCTCCTCGCCACCGCGGGACCAGGTGCTGTCGCCTCGGTGGCCCGCCTCGATGACGGTGCCGGCGGCGGTCAGGATTCTCAGTGAGTCCACGTTGTCGGACGTGCGTCCGTAGGCCAACGACCGGGAACCGCAGGCGTCGTTGCCGATCATTCCCCCGACGGTGCACCGCGGATGGGTCGACGGGTCCGGACCGAACCGCAGCCCGTGTGGTGCCGCTGCCCTCTGCAGCACCGCATGCACGGTGCCGGGCTCGACCGTCGCCGTGCGAGCCTCAGGATCGAGTGAGAGCACGCGGTTGAAGTGACGCGAGAAGTCGAGCACGATTCCTCGCCCGATCGCGTTGCCGGCGACGGACGTGCCCGCGCCGCGCGAGGTGATCGGCACCCCGGTCGCCCGGGCCACCGCCAATGACGCGGCGACCTCGCCTTCGTCCCGTGGGCGCACCACAGCAAGCGGAGGGATCCGGTAGAGCGAGGCATCGGAGGCATACATCGCCCGGGTCCCCGCGTCGTCGCGCACCTCAAGGCCTTCGCGGCGCAACGCCTCCACGACCTCGTCCCGCGCGCGCATGCCGACACCCTAGACCCCCGAACTGCAAGCCGCGTACGCCGAACTGCAAGCCGCGTACGCCGAGCTGGAAACTACGTACGTCGAGCTGCGAGTTGCGTACGCCGAAACGCGGTCAGCGGGCGAGATAGCCGGCGTCGACAGCCAAGCAGTGCCCCGTGACGTACGACGACCGGTCGGAGCAGAGCCACAAGCTCGCCTCGGCGACCTCCTCAGGCGTGCCGAGGCGCCCGAACAGACTCAACTCGAACTCGTCCGCTGGAGCGACACCCATTGCGGCGCGGGACTCACGAATCATCGGGGTGTCGATCGCACCGGGCAACACGGCGTTGATGCGGATGCCGTCTCTTCCGTGCTCGATAGCGGCCACCTTGGTGAGTCCGACCACTCCGTGCTTGGCGGCGACGTACCCGGGGTTGTTGGGTCGCGGTCGTTTGGAGCTGACGGAACCGATGTTCACGATTGATCCGCCGCGCTGGGACTGCATCTGGCGCAGCTGATACTTCAGGCACAGAGCGACCGACCGCAGATCGACCGCAATCACCCGGTCGAAGGCTTCCATGTCGAGATCGACGAGCGCACGGGTGTCCGGGCGGAGAGCTGCATTGTTGACCGCGCAGTCGAGCCGTCCATGACGATCCACCGTGGCGCCACGAGAGCGGCAACGTGATCTTCCCGCGACACGTCGGCGTGCACGTAGCTGGCCCTCCCGCCTCCCGCGCGGATGGCTGCGGCGACGGCCTCGCCGGCGCGGTCCTGCACGTCGGAGACCACGACGATCGCACCGGCGCGGGCGAGCACGTGAGCGGTCGCCTCTCCCATGCCGGCAGCTGCTCCGGTCACCAGGGCGATGCGGTCCTGAAGCTCGTTCATCGGGTTCCTCTCGACGGCGTGTTGACACAGTATTGCTCATGATGAATCGTGGGACGTGTGGCGGGCATCACCAGCGTGCTCGCACGTCGATGCGTTGAGGAGAAGACCGTGAGACTCTCGCTGATGTTCGCCGGCGGTGGCGGCATGACGGTGCATGACATGGTGCGGCTGGCCGTGGAGGCCGAGGAGGCGGGTGCCGACGGCGTCTTCCTCCCGGAGGCCTGGCGGTCCGCCTTCGTCTCGATCACTGCCATCGCCGCTGCGACCGAGCGGATCGAGATCGGTCCCTATGTGCTCAACGCGCACGCCCACAGCCCGCTGTTCACCGGCATCGCCGCCGTCGACCTCGACGAGTTCTCCGGCGGCCGACTCGTGCTCGGTGTCGGCAGCGGCAACCGGATCACCAACGAGGCCTACCAAGGGATCCCCGTGGTGAAGCCGCTGGCCAAGATGCGCGACTACGTCGAGGTGCTGCGCCGGGTGACCACCGCCAGGACCGGGGAGCGGGTCGACCACGTTGGCATGGTCCACTCCACGACCGGATGGCATGCCCAGGTGCAGCCCGTGCGTCCCCGAATCCCCATCGTGCTGGCCGCGACGTCGCCGCGCATGACCCAGCTGGCCGGGGAGGTCGCGGATGGAGTCGCGCTCGGCAGCCTCCTCGGTGTCGACCACCTCAGCAACCTGCGCAACGACCAACTGCGTGACGTTGCACCGGACTTCCGGGTCATGGCGTCGGCCTTCGTCGCCGTCGACGCCGACCGAGACGCCGCGCGCCACGCGGCGCGCAGTGCGGTGGTCAATCTGTTCGCCGGGAAGCCCCACCCACACTACGAGTCCTTGTTGCGCCAGCAGGGGTACGCCGACGTGGCAGATGCGATCCTCGCTGCGGTTGCAGCCGACGACATCGATGCCGCTCATCGTGCCGTGTCGGACGACGTGCTCGACGCGCTCACCATCTGCGGCACGGTCGACGACTGCGCTGCCGGCATCGATCGTTACCGTGGTGCCGTCTCCGACCTGATCCTGGTCAACGCATCCGGCATGCGCTACCAAGAGGGTGGCGAGGCGGTCGGAGCCGAAGGCAGGCAGCTCATCGCCTCCTTTGCCCCGATGATGGAGTTGCTGCGGACCGTCCGCAGCAGTGGCGCAGGGTGACGACAGACAGGTGAGGCGCGGTGACGACAGCGTGGCCCGACGGTGTCCTGCGTTGTACGCCGTCCGAACTGCTCGGGCTCGCCGGTGCCGGTTTCGCTCTGCTCGCGGCCGATGGCGACGTGGTGACCCCAGTGGTTGTCGTCGATCTGGACGACATTGAGTGGACAGCCGAAGTCGTCGCCGCGCTGGCCGATGCGCTCGACGCTCCGGGCCCCGTGCTGATTGGTTTCGCCACCACGGATCTGCCCGACGCCACGCTGCCGGTGCTCGAACGGTTCACCGCCACCCTTGCGCCCAGTGGCCCCGGTCGCACCTGCGTACCCGGTGACAACGGACATCTGGCAGCCATCTGCACCAACATTGCGCAGACGCCGGCGGCATCGGTCGCCCTGCACGGGCTGCTCCGCGCGACGTCCGGTCTACCTGTCCCAGAGGCGATCACCGCAGAAGCGGCGACGTACTCCATGCTGCTGGGGAGCGAGGAGTTCGCACGTTGGCGGTCAGCCACACCGCGGCGCGAGGTCGCGCCCGCGGCTGGCCCGCTCTCGCTCGCACGTGAGGGCGACACGTTGCAGATCACCCTCGACCATCCCGAGCGTCGCAACGCCTTCGACGCCACGATGCGCGATGCCCTCGTCGAGGCGCTCCGGTTGGCCACGCTCGACACCTCGATCCTCCGCGTCGATCTGCGCGGCAACGGCCCGATCTTCTGCAGTGGCGGCGATCTCGATGAATTCGGTACGGCGACCTCTCCCGTCGCGGCGTACCTCGCCCGGCTCTCCCGCAACCCGGGGCATCAGGTGCATCTGCTCCGTGACCGGGTGCACGTCCACCTGCACGGTGCAGCAGTGGGCGCCGGGATCGAACTTGCCGCCTTTGCCGGACATGTGAGCGCGTCGGCAGACACGTGGCTGCAACTGCCGGAGCTCAGGCTGGGCCTCGTGCCCGGCGCCGGAGGCACGGTCAGCATTCCGCGCCGGATCGGCCGGTGGCGCACCGCGTGGCTGGTGCTGAGCGGTGAACGCCTCACTGCACAGACCGCGCACTCCTGGGGACTCGTCGATGAGCTCGTCTGAGGCTGGCCATCCGGTCGACGCGTGGGCCGCTTCGGGAGCGATGGCACTCACCGGCGCGGCTGACGGACCGCCACTGGTCGGCCCCGGAGATCCGGCCGGCGTTGTCACCAGAGCCCTTGCCACACTGGGAAGTGCCACTCTGGGGCGCACCGGTCGCGCCCCGCGACTGCCCGATGCACGGCTGCTCGGAGAGCGCGCGGCGATTGCCGGCCTCCGGCGTCAGGCGCCGATGTCATGCGGCGGTGCCTTCCGTGCCGTCCCCGCACGCGGCGGGCACGTGGGTCTCTCCCTGGCGCGGCTGTCCGACCTCGAACTCCTACCGGCGCTGCTGGAGAGTGACCGGTTGTCCAGCAGGATCGACGCACTGGTCGGCGAGGGCGAGCGCGCGCCGGACTGGGTCTGGCAGACGGTGGCCGAGTGGGCTGCTGGCGCCACCGTCGACGAGGTCGTGACGCGAGCCGAACTGCTGGGCCTGCCCGTCGCGGGAGTCTCCGAGCACCCGACGCCGCCTTCCGCAGATGCGGACTGGCATGACGGCATCCGCATCCGTGCGCACGGCACCGAGCGCGAGCGCGCATCCGCCCCGCTGGTGGTCGACCTGACGTCGCTGTGGGCGGGCCCCCTGTGTGCGCACCTCCTCGGGCTCTCCGGGTGCCGAGTGGTCAAGGTCGAGTCGGTTCGCCGACCGGACGGCGCGCGCCGCGGCCCGGCCCGGTTCTTCGATCTCCTGCACGGTGGTCACCAGGCGGTCGCGCTCGACTTCGCGAGTGCCGAGGGTCGCGGACAACTGGCTGAGCTGGTCCGCCGAGCCGACGTCGTACTCGAAGGCTCGAGACCCAGAGCCCTTCAACAGTTGGGGATCGACGCACGCCAAGTCGTTGCCGAGGGTACGACGTGGCTCTCGATCACCGCTCGTGGCCGGGAGTCCGACACGGTCGGCTTCGGCGATGACGTGGCGGTCGCGGCAGGTCTCTTCGTGCGTGATGCAGACGGTACGCCGTCCCCGTGCGGCGATGCGCTTGCCGATCCGTTGGCGGGTGTCGTGGCAGCAGCAGCTGTCGCGGAGGCACTTGCGGGACACACGGCGCGGATGATCGAGGTGTCGATGTGGCACGTCGCGCGCGCCGCATTGCTCGGGGCGCCGACCCCGTCGCCCCACGCGGTCGTACGTCGTACGGACGGTTGGTGGGTGGAGCACGACGCCGGTGTCGCCCGCGTCGTCGACCCGTGGGCGCGTCCTCCCGGGGAGCCCGCCGCACCGTCCGGCGCCGACAACGCGACGGTGCTGCGATGAGCATCTGGCTGCGCGACGTCGCACTCGACGGGCGCCGCGCCGACGTGATGATCGACGATGGGTCGGTCGTCGGGATTCGTCCGGTCGGCGCCGTGCGGCCGCGCGTCACTGACACCGTGGTCGAGGCCGGTGGCGGCTGGCTGCTGCCCGGTCTGCACGACCACCACGTTCACCTGCTCTCGCTGGCCGCGAGCCACGCCTCGGTCGACTGCTCTCCCGACGCTGCTCGCGACCTCGCCGCCCTCGGAGCCGCGCTGCGGGAGCACCAGCACGCTGACGGCTGGGTGCGTGGCGTCGGTCATCACGAGGCGGCAACCGGACCACTCGACCGGCACGTGCTCGACCGACTCGAGCCCAGCAGGCCGGTGCGTGTGCAGCATCGCGGCGGAGCTCTGTGGGTGCTCAATTCCCTTGCCCTGCAGCGGGTTGCGCACCTTCTCGACGATTCCGACGATGTGGAGCGAGACGCGCAAGGTGAGCCGACCGGACGCCTGTGGCGCTATGACGCGCGGCTGGCGTCGGGACTGCCGACGCGGCCACCGGACCTGGCGGCAGTGGGACGCGAACTCCGCGCGCTCGGCATCACCGGCGTCACCGATGCGACTCCCGAACTCGAAGATGCTGCTGCGACGCTGCTGGCCGAAGCAGCGGCCGACGGCCGTCTACCGGTGACCGTCACGGCCCTCGGCGGCGGCACGAACCCACCAGCGCCGCTGCTCCCCGGGCCGGCCAAGGTGATGCTCCGCGACCACGACCTGCCCAGCTTCGACGAACTGGTCACGATCGTGACGCGGCACCGCGGCTCCGGCCGGGCGGTCGCAGTGCACTGCGTGACTGTCGAGTCACTGGTGCTGACCCTGGCTGCCATCGAGGCGGTCGGACCGGTGCCGGGCGACCGCATCGAGCACGCCGCCGTACTGCCGCGGACGCTGCTCGATGACGTCAAGCGCCTGGGTCTCCGGGTCGTGGTCCAGCCCGACTTCGTCCGCACCCGAGGTGCGCAGTACCTCGAGGACGTCGATCCGATCGAGCTGCCGGACCTCTGCCCTCACGGCCGGCTGCTCGATGCAGGCATTCCGACCACATGTTCGAGTGACGCACCCTTCGGCACCCTCGACCCCTGGCAGGTGATCGCGACCGCCAGCACCCGACGTACCCACGACGGCCGGCTGATCGGTGCGGACGATGCGGTCAGGCCGGCCAGGTCGATCGAGGGCTACCTGTCGGCCGCCCACGACCCGGGTGGGCCACCCCGGCGCGTCGAGGTCGGTGCCGTGGCCGATCTCCTGCTGCTCCACGTCGGTCGCGACGCGGCCCTTGCCGCCCCGCACCGTGACCTGGTGCGGGCAAGCCTTCGGGGCGACGATCTCCGGCTTGCAGACTGACGGCACCGCGTCCGGACGCTCACATGTGCGCACTCGACCGTCCAGTCGCGCGTACTCGACCGTCCAGTCGCGCGCACTCGAC
>JBEBTI010000088.1:0-12434 GCA_040393845.1 Nocardioides daejeonensis | reverse complement strand
TGGCCACCGCATGTCGAGGGATCTCGGAGGTCAGGTTGAGCACCCCGACCTGCAAGAGGCTGGCGCTGGCCAGGACCGTGCGGGTGCGTTCGGCAGGGGTGGGGCCGACCGTGCTGGTCGGACGAGTGCGCAGGCGATTCATTAGGTAAGCCTAACCTTATTGGTCCGCTGCGCTCAAGCCCCCTGCGCTGTTCGTACGCCGCCCGGTCGGCCAGCAGCCGGTCAGTCGCGGTGGTGCGTGTGCGCGATGTAGACGTCGCAGGAGGCGTGCGCGGCCACGTCGCGTGCGATGCTGCCGAGCACCCGCGCGATGCCCTGGACGCGCTTGTTGCCGACCACGATCAGGTCGGCCTCGATGTGCTCGGCGACCTTGACCAGCGCCTCTCCGGGGTTGCCCTCAGAAGCCCGCGTGACGACCTCGAGCGTCGGGAACTCCTGACGCAACTCGATGGCGATTGCGCTGGTGATGCGGTCGGCTTCCTGCTCGTTGCTCAGGAAGATCTCGTCCGAACCGATATTGATCGTCTCGGACTCGAACTTGCCGTAGGCCGACACCAGGTGCAGCGATCCACCCAGCGCGACGGCCATCTCGGCAGCCTTCCGCGCTGCCGCTGCGGCGGTCTCGCTCTCGTCGATTCCGCACACGATCTTCTTGGACATGGGTGTCCCTCCTCAGCCGGCTCGTCGGCGCACTCGCCGCGTGTTCGCAACATATCGCGAACTGACCGGTCTGCACCGCTGACTCCCAAGCCTGGCCCGGAACCGTCAGTGCACGAAGCGTGGGGTCCACACCCGTCCGGTGGCAGTGACGCGGGTGGAGGAGGCGCCGATCAGGACGAGGCACTTCATGTCGATCGTGCCGGGGTCGAGATCGCCGAGGGTCGTGACCGACAGGGACTCCTCGGCACGCCCGATGTCACGACCGACCACCACCACGTTGTCGGGTGGACGGTGTGCGAGCAGCACTTCGCGGGCACGGCTGATCTGGTCGGGACGACTGCGCGACGCCGGGTTGTAGATCCCGATCACCAAGTCGGCGATCGCCAGTGCCTGCAGGCGATCCTCGATGACCGACCACGGTTTGAGTCGGTCCGACAGGCTCACCACCGCAAAGTCCGCACCGATCGGCGCGCCGGCACGGGCTGCCACTGCCTGGATCGCCGACACGCCGGGCAGCACCCGCACCGGGACCTCGGCGTACGCCGGATCGGCGGCCGCCTCGAACACCGCAGCGGCCATCCCGAACACCCCGGCGTCACCGCCCGAGACCACTGCCACCCGCTCGCCGGACCGCACCAGATCGAGTGCGAGTCGCGCCCGGTCGACCTCGACGGTGTTACCGCTCGCATGCCGGGTCAGGCCGTCACGATGCGGCACCCGGGCGACGTACGGCGTGTAGCCGACCACGTGCGAGACGCTGGCCAGGGCCTCGCTTGCCTCTGGGGTCAGCCAGCGGTCAGGTCCCGGGCCCAGGCCGACGACGAGCAACTCGGCGGGAAGCGGCGAGGTGGTTTCGACACGAGCTGGCTCCTCGCTCCGCTCCACCACCAAGCTGCCCTGCCTGACCACTGGCCGGGTCTCGACCCCGGGGCCCGGGCTTCGGCGGCCACCTGGGTCGGCGGCGAGGGAGTCGCCGGGCACCACGATCAGGGAGAAGTAGGGGACCGTTGCCGGGTCCACGTCGACCACCCGCATCCAGCGCTCGGCAGGCATCGATGCGCGCTCGACGTACCACGCGTGCTCGAGACGACCGGCGACAGCGAGGGCGTCCCGCACGGCGGGGAACCGCCGTCCGAGCTTCATGATGATCGCACCGTCGGTGTCGGCCAGTCGCCGGCTCAGCTCGGTCGGGGGCAGGGTGCCGGGCAGCACCGTGAGCACGTCGGTCTGGCGCACCAACGGGGTGGCGACGACGGCGGTCGCGGCGGCGAAGGCCGGTACGCCGGGGACCACCTCGGTCTCGAACTTCGGCGACAGCCGGTCGTGGAGATACATGAATGACCCGTAGAACAACGGGTCTCCCTCGGCCAGCACCACCACGGTCCGGCCCTCGGCCAGGTGGGTGCCGAGCCGGTCGGCGCACTCCTCGTAGAACTCGGCCATCGCGCCGGCGTACCCACCGGGATGGTCGGTCGTGCCGGTGGTGACCGGATAGCGGAGCAGCTCCTCGACCACGTCGTGGCCGATCAGGTCGGCTGCGATCCGTCGCGCGTTCGACTCCTTGCCGACGCCGGCGTGGTAGGCGATCACGTCGGCCGCGGCGATCAGGCGCGCCGCCTTGCGGGTGATCAGCTCGGGATCACCGGGGCCGAGACCGACGCCGTACAACCTGCCCGGGGTGGTCATTCCGCCTCCTGGGCAAGGGCGTTGAGCGCCGAGGCGGTCATCGCCGAGCCGCCGCGACGGCCGTGCACGGTGAGGAACGGTACGTCGATCCCGTGCGTCGTCGCGAAGTCGGCCAGCGCCTGCTTCGACTCGGCCGCGCCGATGAAGCCGACCGGGCAACCGATGACGGCGGCCGGGCGTGGGCCGCCGTCGAGCAGCATCTCGAGCAGGTGGAACAGGGCGGTCGGCGCGTTGCCGATCGCGACCACCGCGCCCTCGAGCCGGTCGACCCACAGTGAGACTGCTGCGGCGGAGCGCGTGGTGCCGAAGGAGCTGGCAAGTGCCGGCACCCGCTCGTCGTTGAGCAGGCACACCACGTCGTTGTCACGGGGCAGCCGGGCGCGGGTGACCCCGGAGGCGACCATGTGTGCGTCGGTGAGGATCGGCGCGCCGTCGCCGAGTGCGCGTCGCGCCGAGCCGACCAGGTCGGGGTGGATCACCAGGTCGTCGACGAGGTCGGTCTGTCCGGTGCCGTGCACCATCCGCACGGCGACCTTCTCCGCATCGGCCGGCACCCGGGCCAGCTGGGCCTCGGCCCGGATCGTCGCAAACGAGTCGACATAGATCGCCGGCCCGTCATCGATGTAGTCGTAGCGGCGGGTGGGTCGGGTGAGCGAGGCCATGCACTGCTCCTAGGGGTTCGCGCCCCATCGTGGGTGGAGTGGACGCCGGTCGGCAGTGTCTGGCTTCGGCCCGAAGGCCTCACAGTGGCGGAACCGCCCCGGATTCGCACCGGGTTCCTGTCTGACTGGACGCGGTCACCCTACTCCGCGGTGATCACCATGCTGCGCCAGGGCGTCACCACGAGACGCCGGTGCGCTCCGAACTCCTCGAGCAACGCATCCACGGCATCCGGGGTGAGGACCCCGTCGGTCACCGCTCGGTGCTCGGCCCCCGTCCCGGGGACCACGCCGTACGCCGGGGGGCGGCTCGGTCGCGGCACCCGCGCGTCGGCCGCGGATGTGGAAGCCACCAGCGGCGTGCCGAGCTCGTGCACGTGCCATGGTGCATCGGGCCCTGCGCCACGGGCCGAGACGAAGGCGAGTGCGAGATCCCGCAGCAACGGCACGACCTGGGACAGCGGCACCGGATCGGTCCAGGTGTCGGGTCCGACCCGCACCTGGCCGGTGGTCTCGTCGAGCGCGACCGCGGCGAGGTCGGCCGGGCGGTGCAGCACGTCGCCGCGACCGTCGTCGAGGACGAAGAGGAACCGTGCCGACAGGTCTGCGGCACGCGGTTCGGCACGTAGCGCGACATCGAGCGCGGCAGCCAGCGCCCGCAGGTCGGCGCGGCCGCCGCCGATCCCGCTCAGGGGTGAGAGCAGGATGTTGCGGACCAGCTCGTGGCTCCTGCTCGGCAGCAGGCCGGTTGCCTCGATCGCCTGCACCAGTGGGGGATCGAGCTGGGCACGACCCTCACAGTCGGGCACGGTGGGGAGGCCGCGCACCTGCAGGTTGGCCCGCTTCGTGAGCAGCACCGACCCGTCGCCGTACGCCCGAGCGACGCCACTCAGCGCCACCAGTTGGCTGAGCTCGACGGCGCCACCGACCAGGCGCAGTCGCACCAGCCCTCCGTCCGCAGCCGGCCACGGACGCAACACGCCCGGGCACAGATCGCCGCGGGAACGTGAGATCGGGGTGGTCATGGCGTCATCGTGACACGGCCCTCCCGGACGTCCTGCGCGCTGGCTGCTCGGGCGACCGCAAGGCAGGACCTTGCACCGGGTCGACGCGGAACGTCCTGCAATGTGGTCGCTCACACAGCCCGGACGCAGGACGTCCGGCGATGGACGTTGTAGGCTCGCCGCGCCATGGTGCACGGGAAGCCGGAGGAAAAGCCGGCGCGGCCCTCGCCACTGTAGGCGCGGAGTCACCTGCTCCTCGCCGGTCGCAGCCAGCGACCGGGACCACTGGACGAGAAGTCCGGGAAGGTCGAGCAGGTGGTGTCGATGCGCAAGCCAGGAGACCGGCCATGGCGTTGATGTCCACGAGGGTTTTGGAGAAGAGAATATGTCGGTCGACCGACCCCTGCACAGACGTGCCCGCACCACCGCCATCGCTGTCACCACGCTGCTTGCCCTGGGCCTGAGCGCCTGTGCCGGCGAGCCTGATGGCGACCGGGCAGCGGCTGACCCCGCGGACCCGGCCTTCCCGGTGGAGGTGGTCAGTTGTGGTCACACCACCACGCTCACCGCGGCGCCCGAGCGTGCCGTGACACTCAACCAGGGTGCCACCGAAGTGGCGCTCGCCCTCGGCGTCGCCGACCAGATGGCGGGTACGGCGTACCTCGACGACGCAGTCCCGGCGAAGTGGCAGGCGGCATACGACTCAGTCGACGTGCTCTCCGAGAGCTACCCGACTCGCGAGGAACTGCTCGCCGCAGAACCCGACTTCGTCTATGCCTCCTACGGCAGCGCCTTCGACGACAAGGTCGCCGGTGGCCAGGGCGAGCTGGGTGACGCCGGCATCGGCTCCTACCTTTCGCCGTTCGGCTGTGAGGATCCGGACGACCGGCCCGAGGCGTCGTTCGAGTCGGTGTGGGCCGAGGTGGACGCGGTCGCCGCGGCCTTCGGCGTGCCGGAGCGAGCCAAGGCGGTGCGCACCGAGCAGGCCGACGCGCTCGCCGCACTGGGTGTGCAAGCAGTCGGCGAAGGCACGACGGTGTTCTGGTACGACTCCGGCGACGACAGCGCGTTCGCCGGTGCCGGCGAGGGTGGCCCGCAGTTGGTGCTCGACGTGGTCGGCGCCACCAATGTCTTCGCCGACCTCGAGGGCAACTGGGCAGACGTCAGCTGGGAGAAGGTGGTCGCGGCTGACCCGGACGTGATCGTGCTGGCCGATGCGGCCTGGTCGACGGCGCAGGAGAAGATCGACCACCTCGAGAAGGACCCGGTGCTGAGCCAGCTGCGCGCGGTCCGCGAGCAGAGCTATGTCACCGTCGCGTTCTCCGAGTCGACGCCGGGTGTGCGCCTGGTCGACGGCGCGGTCAAGGTTGCCGAACAACTCGCCGCACTGACCGCAACGCAGTGACCCTGCGCCCTGCGGCGCCGGTGGTCGCAGTGCTCGTGCTCGGGGCGACGATGGCAGTCGCGCTGGGCATCGGGCCGGTGCGCGTGCCGGTGGCGGATGTCTTCGACGTGGTGGCCAGGCGGCTTCGCCTGGCCACCCCCGAGGTGAGCCTGCTCCACGACCAGATCGTCTGGCAGTTGCGGATGCCGCGGGTGCTCGGGGCCGCCGCGGTCGGTGCCGGCCTGGCGATCTGCGGTGTGGTGCTCCAGTCACTGACCCGCAACGATCTGGCCGATCCCTATCTGCTCGGCATCTCCAGCGGCGCCTCCGTCGGTGCGGTCACCGTGATCGTGCTGGGGGTGGGCTTCGCCGGCATGGTGGGTACGGCGGCAGTCGGTGCGGCGGCCTTCGCCGGTGCGTTGGGCGCGCTGCTGCTGGTGCTCGCCCTGGCCACCGGACGCGACGGTTCGCTCCCCCCTGCCCGCACGGTGCTGGCCGGGGTCGCGGTCGGGCAGGCCTGCGCGGCGTACACCTCGTTCGTGGTGATCGTCCGTGGTGACAGTGAGGCGGCACGCCGCGTGCTGGACTGGACCCTCGGCTCGGTGGCCGGCGTTCGCTGGGAGTCGGCGGTGGTGCTCTCGGTGGTCGCCGTCGTCGCCACCCTCGGCATCATGTGCTTCGCCGACAGCTTGGACGCCTTCGCCTTCGGCGAGTCGGCTGCCAGGTCGCTGGGAGTGGAGGTCACCAAGCTGCGCTGGGGACTGCTCGTCGGAACCGCGCTGGTCACCGCACTCCTGGTTGCACACTCCGGAGCGATCGGCTTCGTCGGTCTGGTGGTTCCCCACATGGTCAGGTTGGTGATCGGGCCCGGCCACCGGATGCTGCTGCCGATGGCTGCACTCGTGGGTGCCACCGTCCTGGTCGCGGCAGACACCGCCGCTCGCACGGTGGCCGACGGTCGCGAGATCCCGATCGGGGTGGTCACCGGTGTGGTCGGTGCACCGTTCTTCGCGTGGCTGTTGCGACGCGGACGCCGCGAGGTGGCGGGGTGAGGATCCAGGCACACCAGTTGACCTGGGTGGCCGACGGTCGCGAGATCATCAGCGACATCGACCTGGACTGTCCTGGCGGGCAGGTCACCGGCCTCCTCGGACCCAACGGCTCCGGAAAAACGACGCTGCTGCATGCACTCGCCGGTCTGCGACGCCCCACCCGCGGACAGGTGCTGGTCGGCGGTCAGGTGTTGCACACCATGCGAGCCAAGGAACGCGCGCGGTTGCTGGCGATGGTCGAACAACACGCCGGCACCGGGCTCGACCTGACGGTCCGACAGGTCGTCGAGCTCGGGCTCATCCCGCACCGCGGGAGATGGTCGGGTGACCGCCGCGCCGATCGACAGCGCGTGGACGCCGCGCTGCATGCGACCCGCGTCGCCCACCTGGCCGACCGGTCGTGGCAGGTGCTCTCGGGCGGAGAGCGGCAACGAACCCATCTCGCCCGCGCGATCGCGCAACGGCCCGGCGTGCTCCTGCTCGACGAACCCACCAACCACCTCGACATCGCCCACCAGCTCGACTTCCTGCGTCGCGTGCGCGACCTCCGGGTGACCACGGTGGCCGCCCTGCACGATCTGGAGCTCGCCGCCGCCCACTGCGACCGGCTGGTCGTGCTCGACGCCGGTCGGGTCGTGGCGGCCGGCCCGGTGACGGAGGTGCTCACCTCACGTCTGATCGCCGAGGTGTACGACGTCGAAGCCGTTGTGGAGCCTCATCCCACCCGCGATCGCATGCATGTCCGCCTGGACGGCTTGGTCGATCGCAGCCGTCGAGCAGAGGAGACACGATGACGGCCCTGGTCCTGGTCGGGATGTCGGTGCGCGAGGTCGCTGAACGCGATCGACTGCTGACCCTTGCCCGTCAGCACGACGCGACCGTCGCCTTCCTCCAGGTCGGTGACCCGTCGCTGTCGCGAGAGTTGACCCGGCTGGCTGATGCCGGCGCCACCCGGATCGAACTGGTCGGCGTCAGCCTCGGCAGCCTCGCACCTGCGAACTCGTGGCTGCGGCGGATCGCCGGGCACTGGTGGCGCGAGCGCGGCGCGGGCGCGCCCGAAGTCGTGGTAGCAACCGCCCTGCTGCGCAACGACTGTGGGACCGGAGGCGTCCTCGAGCTGGTGCGTGACGTCGTACGCCCGATCCATGGTGGTGAGGCACCGTTGACGTCTGCAGCATGGGACGACGTGCCGGGTCATCGGCACCAGGTGCTGGTCTGTCGTGGGCCGCGCTGCAGTGCGCGAGGCTCGGACGACACGGCCGAGGCACTGGTGCGCGCACTGAGAGAGCATCACCTCGGTGACGACGACGTGCTGGTCACCCAGACCGCCTGTCAGTTCCCGTGCAACCACGCACCTGTGCTCAGCGTGCAACCCGACGACGTCTGGTATGCCGCCGTCGACCCTGAGGTGGTCCGTCGGATCACCACCGAACACCTGGCCGGCGGCACCCCTGTCGCCGACCATCGCCTGCCCCGCAAGCCCACCGAGGAGCGTGGATCATGAAGATCGCCCTGCTTTCCACCAGCGACACCGACCTGCTCAGCGCCCGCGCCTCAGGCGCCGACTACGTGCTCGGCAATCCCGCGCGGCTCGACGTCGCCGACCTGCCCGGCCTGGTGGCCGGCGCCGACCTGGTGCTGGTGCGGATCCTCGGCACCGCGCGCTCGTGGCAGTCGGGCCTCGACGCGGTGCTGGCCGCTGCCGTGCCGGTGGTGGTGCTGGGCGGCGAGCAGGTCCCTGATGCAGAGCTGATGTCCCACTCCACGGTTCCGGTCGGCACCGCTGCCGAGGCCCACGCCTACCTGGCCCAGGGCGGCGCCCTCAACCTCGCCCAGCTCCACGCCTTCCTCTCCGACACCGTGCTGCTCACCGGCGAGGGCTTCGACCCGCCGCACGTCGTGCCCGAGTGGGGCTTCGGCACCCGCCCGAGCCGCGAAGGAGCGCCGGCATCGGTTCCGCGGGTCGGGGTGCTCTACTACCGCGCGCACGAGGCGAGCGGCAACAGCGCATTCGCCCATGCACTGGCCGACGCAGTGGACGCCACCGGCGAGGCGGTCGGAGTGCCGATCTTCTCCTCGTCCCTGCGCAGTGCACCCGACGAGCTGTTCGAGGCACTCGGCACGCTGGACGCGCTGGTGGTGACCGTGCTCGCAGCCGGTGGGGCGACGCCTGGCGCGGTGAGCGCTGGAGGCGACGACGAGACTTGGGACGTCGAGCGGATCAAACGGCTCGACATCCCCGTGCTGCAAGGGCTCTGCCTCACCTCATCGCGTGCAGAGTGGCAGGCCAGCGATGACGGCTTGACGCCGCTCGACTCTGCCAACCAGATCGCGATCCCCGAGTTCGACGGGCGGATCATCACGGCGCCGTTCTCGTTCAAGGAGATCGACCCCGACGGCCTGCCCCGCTACGTTGCCGACCCGGAGCGCTGCGCGCGGGTCGCCGGCATCGCGGTCAACCATGCTCGACTGCGCCGCATCGCCAACCAGGACAAGCGAATCGCCCTGATGCTCTCGGCGTACCCGACCAAGCACAGCCGGATCGGCAACGCGGTCGGCCTCGACACGCCAGTCTCCGCGATCCGGTTGTTGCGCCGGATGCGCGACGAGGGCTACCACCTCGGTGCGCGCGGCGCCGACTTCGACCTGCATGCCCTGCTCGACCTCGACGACGAGACCGAGGCGGGCAACGCGTTGATCCATGCGTTGATTGCCGCCGGCGGCCAGGACGAGGAGTGGTTGACCAACGCCCAACTCACCGACAGCCACGTGCGGATCAGTGCGGAGCAGTACGCCGAGTGGACGAGCGACCTCTCCCCGGTGCTGCGTGAGGAGATCGCCGAAGCCTGGGGGGAGGCGCCCGGGCGGCTCTTCGTCAACGAGGCCGGCGAGATCGTGCTGGCCACCCTGCAGGCCGGCAATGTGGTGGTCCTGATCCAGCCGCCCCGGGGCTTCGGTGAGAACCCGGTCGCGATCTATCACGATCCCCAGCTCGCCCCGAGCCATCACTACCTCGCGGCGTACCGCTGGGTCGAGAAGGGGTTCGGCGCGCATGCCGTGGTGCACCTGGGCAAGCACGGGTCGATGGAATGGCTGCCGGGCAAGAACGCTGCACTGTCCGCCGACTGTGCGACCGACGCCGCGATCGGCAACCTGCCGTTGGTCTATCCCTTCCTGGTCAACGACCCGGGTGAGGGTGCGCAGGCCAAGCGGCGCGCCCACGCCGTCATCGTCGACCACCTCGTGCCGCCGATGGCGCGGGCCGAGTCGTACGGCGACATCGCCCGACTGGAGCAACTGCTCGACGAATACGCCAACATCGCCGCGATGGACCCCGCGAAGCTGCCCGCGATCCGGGGGCAGATCTGGACGCTGATGAAGGCCGCCGAGATGCATCGCGACCTCGGGCTGGAGGAACAACCGGGGGACGAGCAGTTCGACGACTTCCTGCTGCACGTCGACGGCTGGCTCTGTGAGATCAAGGACGCCCAGATCCGGGACGGCCTGCACGTCCTGGGAGGAGCGCCCGCCGGAGAGGCGCGAGTCAACCTGGTGCTGGCGATCCTCCGAGCCACCCAGATCTGGGGCGGAGAGCACGGCGCGGTGCCCGGCCTCCGGCACGCGCTCACTGCGGTGGGCGGTGACTCGGCCGTGATGGTTGAGGAGGGCCGGCAGGGCCCGTCTCGCGACCAAGCGGAGCCTGCCACGCAACCGGAGCGCTCCGCACTCGATGCCGTCGAGGCCCAAGCCCGCGAACTCGTGGACGCGATGGAGAAGGCCGACTGGGACCCGACCCACGCCGCGCAGATCGCGCCGAGTCACGACGTACGCCGGGTGCTCGAGTTCGCGGCCACCGAGGTGGTGCCACGCCTCGACCGCACGACCGACGAGCTGGACGCAGTGCTGCACGCACTCGAGGGCGGCTTCATCTCGGCCGGTCCGAGCGGGTCTCCCCTGCGGGGCCTGGTCAACGTGCTGCCGACCGGCCGCAACTTCTACACCGTCGACCCCCGCGCCGTACCGTCGCGGCTGGCGTGGGAGACCGGCCAGGCGATGGCTGAATCGCTGGTCGCGCGGCACGTTGCGGAGACCGGGGAGCCGCCGCGCTCGGTCGGCCTGTCGGTGTGGGGCACGTCGGCGATGCGCACCTCGGGCGACGACATCGCCGAGGTGCTGGCGCTGATCGGCGTCCGGCCCGAGTGGGACGAGGCGTCGCGACGGGTCAACGGGTTGACGGTGATCGACCTTGAGGAGCTCGGCCGACCGCGGGTCGATGTCACCGTGCGCATCTCGGGATTCTTCCGCGATGCGTTTCCGCACGTGGTCGGGATGCTCGACGACGCGATCCGGATGGTTGCCGACCTCGATGAGCCCGACGAACGGAACTTCGTGCGTGCCCACGCTCGTGCCGACCTCGCGGTGCACGGCGACTCGCGGCGTGCAACCACCAGGATCTTCGGCTCCCGGCCCGGCTCCTACGGAGCCGGCATCCTGCAGGTGATCGAGGCCGGCAACTGGCGCGACGACAAGGACCTGGCCGAGGTCTACACCGCATGGGGCGGGTTCGCCTACGGCCGCGACCTCGACGGCGTACCGGCCGCCGACGACATGAGTGCCAACTATCGGCGGATCGCGGTGGCGGCCAAGAACATCGACACGCGCGAGCACGACATTGCCGACTCCGACGACTACTTCCAGTATCACGGCGGCATGGTCGCCACCGTGCGCGCGCTCACCGGCACCGCTCCGCGGGCGTACGTCGGTGACTCGACCGTCCCCGAGGACGTGCGCACCCGGACCCTCGCCGAGGAGACTGCCCGTGTCTTCCGCGCCCGGGTCGTCAACCCACGTTGGATCTCCGCGATGCAACGCCATGGCTACAAGGGCGCCTTCGAGCTGGCGGCCACCGTCGACTACCTCTTCGGTTTCGACGCCACTGCGGGGGTGGTGCACGACTGGATGTATGACACGTTGGCCAAGGAGTATGTCCTCGACGAGACCAACCAGGCCTTCATGCGTGACGCGAACCCCTGGGCACTGCGCGGCATCGTGGAGCGACTGCACGAAGCCGCCGACCGCGGGCTGTGGGCCGACCCCGACGCCGAAGTGCTCGCCGCCATGCAGCAGGTCTATCTCGAACTCGAGGGCGACATCGAGGACCGCCAGTGACGCGCGAGGTGGTGGTTGAGCCAGCGAGCGGCGTCGAAACCAACCGCCGCGTCCGCCTGATCGGGATCGGCTCCGGCCGCGCCGACCAGCTCACCGGCCAGGCGCGCGCCGCGCTGGAGTCGGTCGCCTACGTGATCGCCGCGGCCAAGTCGGACAACGGCGAGGACCCACTGCTCGGCGTACGCCGTGCCCTCTGCGCCGAGACCGGGATCCCGTTGGTGGAGGTCCCCGACCCTCCGCGTGACCGCGATCCGCGGGACTACCGCGCGGCCGTCGCCGACTGGCACGATGCCCGCGCGGCGACGTACGAACAGGTCCTGCTCGAACACGACGGCGACGCGGGCTTCCTGGTCTGGGGCGACCCGTCGCTGTATGACTCCACGATCCGCGTGGTCGAACGCGTGCTGACCCGCGGCCGGGTCACCTTCACCTACGACGTGGTGCCCGGCATCGCCGCGCCGCAGCTGCTGGCCGCCGCGCACCGCATCGTGCTGCACGAGGTGGGCCAGCCGGTGCTGGTGACCACCGGTCGCCGACTCAGCGAGGCGATCGCGGCCGGTGCCGACAACGTCGTGGTCATGCTCGACGGCACGCTCGCCGCCCGCTCACTGGAGCCGACCGGATGGCAGATCTGGTGGGGCGCCAACCTCGCCACGCCCACCGAGGCCCTCGTGCACGGCCCGCTTGCCGGCGTACTCTCCGAGATCGACGCCGCCCGCGACCGCACCCGAGCCGCCGCCGGCTGGGTGATGGAGACCTACCTGCTCCGCCGCACCCACAGTTAGCCCGCGAACTTGCAGGGAGCCCACGCGAACTTGCA
>JBEBTI010000087.1:0-12501 GCA_040393845.1 Nocardioides daejeonensis | reverse complement strand
GAGTTCCGGGTGCTGCGTGACCGACTCTTCGAGACGCTCGAGTCCGAGGAGGACCTCGACGTCGAAGCAGCGGTGGAACTCGACGGTCAGGTGCTGGTGAGCGGTGCCGTGGTGCCGTGGTTGGCCGCCCTCGAGACGTCGCCGGTCGGCGTCGAGGTGCACGGCTCCTCGGGCGCGGGCACCGGTCGACTGGAGGGGCTGGCCCTTGCCGACGCAGCAGGCCGGACGGCGTACGTCGCGGTGGCCGACTTGGCTGTCGACGACTCCAACGCACTTGCCCACTGGCTGGCAGACGCCGAGCGCCCCAAGGTCTTCCATGACGCCAAGGGACAGATGCTCGCTCTGGCTGCACACGGCTGGCCGGTGTCAGGCATGCATGCCGACACCGCGCTGGGCGCCTATCTCGTGCGGCCCGACCAGCGCTCCTATGACCTCGCCGACCTCTCAGTGCGCTACCTGCGCCGTGAACTCACCACCGGCGCCGGCAGCGAGCAGGGCCTGCTCTTCGATCAGGACGACAGCGTTGCCCGACCGGTGATGGCGCGGGCCCGGGCAGCGCTCGACCTGTCCGAGGCGTTGGCCACCGCCGTCGAGGAGCACGGTGGCACCGAGTTGGCACGTCAGGTCGAGTTGCCGCTGGTCGGCACGCTGATGCGCATGGAACAACTCGGCATCGCCGTCGACCTCGAACATCTCGAGGCCCTCGAGGCCGAGTTCGCGGGGGAGGTGCGCAAGGCAGCCGACGACGCCTTCGCCGTGATCGGCAAGGAGATCAACCTCGGCTCACCCAAGCAGTTGCAGGTGGTGCTCTTCGACGAGCTCGGGATGCCGAAGACCAAGAAGACGAAGACCGGCTGGACCACCGACGCCGATGCATTGCAGACCCTCTTCGTGAAGACCGAGCACCCGTTCCTGCTGCACCTGTTGCGACACCGTGACGTGACCCGGTTGCGGCAGACGGTCGAAGGACTGCTCAAGACGGTCGCCGAGGACGGCCGCATCCACACCACGTTCAACCAGACGATCGCCGCCACCGGCCGCCTGTCCAGCACCGAGCCCAACCTGCAGAACATTCCCGTGCGCACCGAGGAGGGACGCCGCATCCGGGAGGCGTTCGTCGTCGGCCCCGGGCACGAGTGTCTGATGACCGCCGACTACAGCCAGATCGAGATGCGGATCATGGCCCACCTCTCCGAGGACGAGGGGCTGATCGAAGCATTCCGGTCGGGCAAGGACTTCCACTCGATCACTGCGGCCAAGGTCTTCGAGGTCGACGCCGGTGACGTCGACACCGAGATGCGCGCCAAGATCAAGGCGATGAACTACGGCCTCGCCTATGGCCTCTCGGCGTTCGGTCTGTCACAGCAGTTGAAGATCGACACCTCCGAGGCGCGACTGCTGATGGACGACTACTTCGAGACCTTCGGCGGCATCCGTGACTACCTGGCCGGCGTGGTCGACGAGGCCCGACGGTCGGGCTTCACCGAGACCATCATGGGTCGTCGTCGCTACCTGCCCGACCTGACCAGCGACAACCGCCAACGACGTGAGATGGCGGAGCGGATGGCTCTCAACGCTCCGATCCAGGGCTCTGCGGCCGACATCATCAAGGTCGCGATGCTCGAGGTCGAAGCACAGATTCGCGAGCAGGGACTGGCGTCCCGACTGTTGCTCCAGGTGCACGACGAACTCGTCCTCGAGGTCGCTCCCGGCGAACTCGAGGTGCTCGAAGCCCTGGTGCGTGAGCAGATGGCCGGCGCCGCATCACTCGCCGTACCCCTCGACGTCTCGGTCGGCACCGGACGCAGTTGGCACGACGCCGCACACTGACGGCGTCGCCTGCGTTCAGTCCGCCGGTGTCCGCAACCGGAAGAGGCTGAGCGCGAGCAGTGCGACGAACAGCACGACGTCGACGGTCGCGGCGACCACGAGGAGGCCGTTGACCGACTCGGTGGTGAGACCGACGCCGACCACGACCGCGAAGGCGATCCACACCAGCACGATCGAGCGGCGGCCCTGACGCGCGACCACCGAATAGACCAACAGCTGCAGGAGCGACAGCGCGGTCCCCAGCACGGCGAACAACCACAGACTGTCCCGGATCTCGGTGTAGTCGTTGCCACCGACGAAGACCAGGGCGAGGCTGGAGAGCAGCCATGCAGCCAGCGTGGCGAGCACGCCGATCACCGCGACCAGACTGATGCTGCGCAACAGTGCCCGACGCCGCTCCTCGGGAGTGCTCATCGCGGGGAAGGCCACCACGACCACGAACTGCGGCAGGAAGAGGACGGCCTTGGTGAGGATCAGGCCGCCGGCGTAGAGGCCGGCCTCGTGACCGTCGAGCACGTTGCGCGCCACGATGATGTCGACGTTGGAGAGGGCGAAGAACGCAAACAGGGCTTGGGAGTTGATGATCGACTCCCGGACCACCTCGCGTGCTCCGTGGGCGGCAACCGGGATGCGATCCGCGCGTCGGGCGGTGCGTCGCAACGCCCACCAGCCGACCAGGACCGGGGCCCACTGTCCGATCGCGACACCGACCATGGCGGTGACCTCGTCGGGACGCCACCAGATCAACGTGCCGCCGATCAGCAGCCGCGGCAGTCCGTTGGCGAGGTACAGCAGGGCCAGCGGCGCCCAACGGCGTTCGCCCTGGAGGATGCCGGCCTGCGCTCCCATCACCGTCATCGGCACCGCGACCACCGCCACGAGCACGGCAGCGAGGAGATTGTCGAGCCTGAGGACGCGGTCGACGACGGGGGAGAGCGCAAGCATCACCACGCCGATCGCCAGCGCGGCGCGATGGGTGACGCGCAGGATCGTGTGCTCGATCTGACCGACGTGGTCGGGCTCGGACGCGATCCGTCGGGCGGCGGTCGCCTGCAGTCCCAGCTGCAGGACACCGATCACCAGCAGGGTGGCCATCAGGCTGGCCAGCGCCCCGTACGCCTGTGGCCCGAGGAGTCGGGCAGCAATCATGGTGAAGGCATAGGTGCCGACGTTCATCACCGCGATCGCCACCGCGATGGCGCCGCCGCCCCTCACCCAGTTGGGGAGTTCCCTCGTCTTGGTCGGCACAGGGCGGGAGTCTTGCACATCGCCCAAGGGTGTCAGGATGGGCGGCGTGTCCTTCCTCAGCCAAGTGCGCCTGTTCGTGGAGCGCCGCCTCGACTTCCCGGTGGGGGACGAGGCCTTGGTGCTCGACGTCGGCAGCGGTGACAAACCGTCGTGGCGCGCCGACGTGCTCCTCGACCGCTATCCGGGTGAGGAGTACGCCGCCCAGCGCTCCGGCACCGCGCGGGCCCGGGTGAGTCGTCCGCTCTTCGACGCCGATGCCGCGGACATGCCGTTCGCCGACGGCGCCTTCGACTACACGATCTGTTCCAACCTCCTGGAGCACGTGCCCGACCCGGCAGCCGTGATCGAGGAGCTGATGCGGGTCTCCCGCGCGGGCTACATCGAGGTCCCGGAAGCAGCGAGCGCCAAGATCGTCGACTTTCCGAGCCACGTGTGGTGGTGTCGCATGGAGGAGGGCACGTTGGTGTTCACCCCCAAGCAGCAACGTCACTTCGACGACGAGATCGGTGCCTACCTGGACCGCACCGGGCTGGAGCGGCGGGTGGCCAAGGTGCTCGACAGCAAGTTCGAGGACCGGGTGGTGATGCTGCACTGGCAGGACCGGGTCCGGTACCGCGTCGACGGCGAGGTGCCGGCCGACTTCATGGCACGCGCGCTCACCGAGCCCGGTCATTCCAAGGACGTGCGCGCGACCGCCATCCTGGCGGCGACCGAGCTGCTCACGACCGCGAGGCGGCGGCGGATCGCACGGCGGGTGGTCCGCTTCGACGACATCGTGAAGCCGGAGTTCCGTCGAGGTGACGGATCAGTGCTCGAGCGCCGGGTCCACCGACTCGGGTGACGGTGTCCGGGCGGTGTGCCCAGAACCGGGCTCAGTAGGGGTCGTACGGCGAGTCGTGCCCGAGCAGGCGCGCGACCGGGCGCAGCCGGAGCCGGAGCAGCACCTTGAGCATCACGTTGCGGATCCACCACGGCATTGCGGCCACGATCCGCAGCCGGTCACGGACGCCGGGGCGCCGCCGCCGGAAGAGGGCCTGCGAATCGCTGCGGCGTTCGTAGGCGATGTCGCCGGCGAAGAGCACATGCCGCAGGACGGCCAGGGTGACGCCGATCGACGAGAAGCAGTCGTGGATCACGATCGCACCGTTGTCCGGCAGGTGTCGGCGCCACCGCAGGTCGCTGCGGACGGTCCAGAAGTCGTGTTTGCCGTCGATGTAGAGCAGGTCGAACGAGCGCTCCCAGCCAGGTTCGAGCGTGGTGCTGTAGTCAGGCACCAGCTCGACGACGTCGTCCAGCTGTGCTGCGGCAATGTTGCGTTCGAACTTCTCCCGGGTCGACAGACCTCCGAACAGGCGGCCCTCCACAAAGGGGTCCACCGCG
This sequence comes from Nocardioides daejeonensis, assembly GCA_040393845.1. Taxonomy (GTDB): domain Bacteria; phylum Actinomycetota; class Actinomycetes; order Propionibacteriales; family Nocardioidaceae; genus Nocardioides; species Nocardioides daejeonensis_A. Next base: position 8,043 of record JBEBTI010000087.1, on the reverse strand, counting down.
ATCAGGTGGCCTCCGCGGGCGCGGAGGACGCTGCCGAGCACGACCGTCGACCGGCCCTGGTGACTGCCGATCTCCAGCACAGTGGCGCCGGGCGGCAGCGCCAGCGCCTCGTCCCACAGCAGCCGGGCCTGGCCGATCTTGAGCCAGCCGGGTACGGCGTCCGCCTGCGACCACACGGTCTCGAACGAGGGCGGTGGTGGAGCGTTGTTCACAGAGCCGGAACCGTTCACGAGGCGACACTTCAGGAGCGGGCGGACGGGCGTCCTGTGACCCTCTCCACACTAGACTCCGGAACCCTACTCCAACCTCATCTGGAGTGGCGTTCGCAGCACTGACATCCGGGGAGGGAGCGCATCAGCGCACGCATGCACACCATGACGTCTCGCTTGGCCGCACCCGAACGACTGGTCTGGGTGCTGCTCCTGGTCGGCTCCATCCTGCAGCAACCCGGACGCACCACCTTCGACACGAAGTTCGACCTCACCGAGAACCCGGGCGGGTTGTTGGGACGCAGCCTGCACCTGTGGAATCCCGAGGCGTCCTTCGGTGAGTTGCAGAACCAGGCCTACGGTTACCTCTTCCCGCAGGGCCTGTGGTTCCTGGGAGCGGATGCGCTCCACGTGCCCGACTGGGTCGCCCAACGGCTGTGGTCCGCGCTGTTGCTGATCGTCGCGTTCGAGGGCACCCGGCTGCTGGCGCGGGCGCTCGACCTCGGGCGGGTTCCGGCCGTGGTGGCCGGACTTGCCTACGCGTTGGCCCCGAGGCTGCTCGGTGCCGCGGGAGTGCTGTCGGGCGAGATCCTTCCGTCGGTGTGGTTGCCGTGGTCCGTGCTGCCGCTGCTGCTGGTGGTCCGTGGCAGGTGGAGTCCGCGTGCCGGTGGCCTGGCAGCCGGTGTCGCCGTGCTGATGATGAGCGGCGTCAACGCGGTGGGCACCTTGGCGATGTTGCCCGCCGGGCTCGTCGTGGTGCTGGCACACCTGCGGGTGCCGGTCGGGAAGCGACTGCTCGGCTGGTGGTGCCTGGGCGTCGCGCTGGCGTCGGCGTGGTGGTTGGTGCCGTTGCTGCTCCTGGGCCGCTACAGCCCGCCGTTCCTCGACTTCATCGAGACCTCGGTGGCCACCACCTCGAGCACCGGTTGGGCAAACTCGGTGCGCGGGACCGACCACTGGCTCGCCTGGGCCACCCTCGGCGACCGGGCCTGGTGGCCGGGCGCCCACGAGGTCGCCAGCACGCCGTTGCTGATCGCCGTCGGAGCCCTCGTCTCGGCGCTCGGCCTGCTCGGACTGTGTCATCCGCGCATGCCTCTTCGCGGGCCGCTGCTCGTGATCGCCCTGCTGGGGTTGGTCTGCCTGACCGCCGGTTCGGCAGCGACGGGCGGTTCCTTGGTCGATCCGTGGGTGCGCGACCTGCTCGACGGGCCGCTCGCCCCGCTGCGCAACGTCCACAAGGTCGACCCGCTGGTCCGCCTTCCTCTCGCGCTCGGTCTGGGGCATCTGGTCGGTCGCCTCGCCCCTGCGGCGCACCGGCACCTGTCCCGGCGGCGAGCAGTTGACGTCGTACTCGTGCGGCGCACGGTCGCAGCCGGTGTCGCGACTCTGGTCCTCGTCGGAGCGGCCCCACTGTTCAACGGGCATCTGCGGATGGCGGGGTGGGACAGGGTCCCGCACGCCTGGGACGACGCCGCGGCCTGGTTGGCCGACGAGCCCGGCAGCCGGGCACTGGTGGTGCCCGGGTCGGGATTCGGCATGCAGTCGTGGGGCTGGACGATCGACGAACCACTCCAAGCTCTGGCCGCCGCCCCGTGGGTGACCCGCAGCCAGGTGCCGCTGGTACCCGGACCGACCGCGCGGATCCTCGACGCGATCGAACGCCGACTGGCCGGTGGGCGGGGAAGTCCCGGCCTGGCCGCCTTCCTCGCCCGTGCCGGCGTGACCCACGTGGTCCTCCGCAGAGACCTCGACGTCGTCAATGCCGACACCGTCCCGGTCGCCCGTGTCGAAGCTGCGCTGGCCGGCAGCCCCGGGATCAACAGCGTTGCCAGCTTCGGTTCGACACCGTGGGGCCAGGCGATGGTCGAGGTCTATGCCCTCGAGCTGTCCGCCAGCCGGGTGTCGGTGGTGCCGACCACTTCGGTGCGCGAACTCAACGGCTCACCCGGTGACCTGCTCAATGCCGCCGACGCCGGACTGCTCGACGGTGACGACCCGGTCGTCGTGACCGGGGATCCTGCACGGCCGGCACCGCTGGTCGGCGACGGCCAGGTGCGCGTCGAACGCCAGTTCGGGCGGGTCCACGACGCCCTGGGCGAGGCGATGGCGGCTGATGCCGAGTTCCGCGACGATCGACCGCACAGTGACTTCCCGGGGGTCGAGGGTGTCGAGGCGACGGTCGCCGATGCTCCCGGCGGGGTCCGGATCAGCGCCTCCACCTCCGCCGGTCACGCCGACGTGATCGGTCCGGTGCGACCTGAGCTCGGACCTGCAGCAGCGTACGACGGGTCGGCGCTCTCGGGTTGGCGGTCGGCGTCGTTCACCACACCGGTCGGCCAGCGGCTGACCGTGCATGCCCCGGGCGGACTGGCAGCGGGCGTCGCCCTGGTCCGGTTCGACCTCGACGAGGCTCTGGTCCGGGTCACTCGTGTCTCGGTGGACATCGGCGATGGTCCGCGGACCTTCGAGGTCCCCTCGACCGGCGTGCTCGCCGTACCTCTCGAGCGGTCGGGGGTCACGGAGCTGGCGGTCGAGGTGCTCGACGTCACCGACGGCGATCCCGTCATCGGCACGGTGGGGGTGACCGAACTGGAATTGCCGGGGGCGCAGCCCGGGCGGACCCGACTGGTGCCCGGTCAGCTCCCGGCCGACGGCGACCTGGTGCTGCAGGCGCAGCCGACCCGTCGTGCCTGCGTCGACAACGGCAGCGGCGCGGTCTGCGACTCGACGGTCGCACGTCCGGGCGAGGAACACGGCACGCTGGACCGCACCTTCACGGTCCACAGCACGGGGGAGTGGCGCCTGTCCGGCACGGTTGTCGCGGTCCCCGGGCCGGCTTCGGCCGCATTGCTGGCTCCGTTGGACGGCAAGGCCCACGTCGTCGCCGACCACGTGCTCGCCGACGACCCGGCCGTCGCGGGCCAGTTCGCCTTCGACGGAGATCCGCGCACCGCTTGGTTGAGCCGGCCCGAGGACACCTCGGCCACGCTCACCTGGACCTGGCCAGCGACGAAGCGCCGCACGATCGACCGGATCCGGGTGTCTGCTCCGCACCAGAGCGCGGCGCGGCCGCTGCGTGCCGTGCTGAAGTCGGATGCCGGCACGCGCACCGTCGACCTGAACTCGCTCGGCACCTTCGCACCGTTGCGCGTCGACGGCGGTGTGAGCATCGTCTTCCAGCGTGACCCCGACGGGCCGGGTGCGAGTCTGCCGATGGGGGTCGCCGAGGTGACGCTCGACGGACTCGACTCGCTGCGACATGCTCCCGACCGTGGTGCGCGCACCGGGGCGTCGTGCGGTCTGGGCCCCGACGTGGTGGTCGACGGGGAGGTCCACCGCACCCGGGTCGACGGCACGATTGCTGATCTTCTGCGGGGCAGCACCCTTCGGTGGCGGGCTTGTGGTCCAGGTGTGGACCTGACTGCCGGCGAGCACCGGATCCGAGTCGATTCGACCCTGCAGTTCGAGCCCGTGACGCTGGGTCTCCTGGCGCGGCACCGCCCCCTGGTGGACCGCGACCGACGCAGCCTGACGATCGAGCGTTGGGGGGCCACCCGACGTGACTTCCGGGTCGGGCCCGGTGTCGAATCGGTGCTCCGGGTCGCTGAGAACCTCAACCCGGGTTGGCAGGCGACTCTCGACGGCGAGCCGCTCGACACGGTGGCGCTCGACGGCTGGCAGCAGGGGTACGTCGTCCCGGCCGGCGACGGCGGAAGGGTGCGACTGGAGTTCGCGCCTGACCCGGTCTATCGCGCCGGCCTGCTGGGCGGCCTGCTGTTCGCAGTCCTTCTGGTGGTGGCCGCAGCCGCGTCTCGCTGGCGTGAGCGCCGGCATCCCGGCACGCCGACCCAGCCGCTCCGCCGCTCCGGGCAGGCGGTCCTGTCCCGGGGGCCGGCGGTGGTTGCCGGGGTGGTGCTCGGCGTGGTGGGTGGGCCGTTCGTGGCCGCCGGCTGGCTCGCCGTACTGGCGGCCCGGCGGCGGACCCGGGTGGCGTGGGTCGGCACGGCTCTGGCTGCGGCGGCGGGCATCGTCGCGGCATGGTTCTCCGGAGACCCCTCCGGTCAGCCCGGGGTCGCCGCCAACGGCATGGTCGCGCTGGGGGTCGGCCTGCTGTTCGGCTCCGTCGCTGTGCCGACGCTCCCGGACACCTGGCGCTGGCGGCTGCCGCATCCCGATCGGATCACGAAGGTCGCGTTGGTCCTCGTGGTCGGGCAGGCCGTCTTCCGGAGTGTGCTGGCCGCCGGTTCGTGGTTCTGGCAGGACGACTTCCTGCACCTGGCGTTGGCCGACCGCTCCGGCCTGAGCCAGGAGTTCCTCGTGCGTGACTACAGCGGGCACCTCGAGGTCGGCCAGTACTTCCTGTCCTGGTTGCTCGGTACGCCGTCGACTGACTTCACCCACGCCGCGATCTTCCTGGTCGCCAGCCAAGCGGTCGCGTCCTTGCTGTTGTGGAGCGTGCTGCGCGCGTTGTTCCCGCCGAGTTGGTGGCTCCTGGTGCCGTTCGCGGCCTACCTGTTCACCCCGTTGGGTCTGGTCACGGGAGCGTGGTGGGCGGCCGGCATGCAGGCGTTCCCCTTGCAGATCACGATGTTGGCCACGTTGTTGTGTCTGATCCATCTGCACCGCGGTGGGCCGGCAGCGCGCTGGTGGGGCCTGGGTTCTCTGGCTGCGCATGCTGGCGGTCTGGTCTTCTGGGAGAAGGCGCTGCTGATCCTCCCTGCCGTGGCGGCGGCGTACGTGCTTGTCGTCCTTGCTGATCTCCCGATCCGCCAGCGGATCCGAGTCGTGGCCCGTCATTGGCGGTGGGGTGCGGCCCACGGAGTCCTGGTCGCGGCCTATCTGGCCATCTATCTACGCCTGACCAGCTCGTCCACGCTCACCGGCGAGCGGACCATGTCACTCACCGAACTGGGCCGAGTGACGCTGAGCCAGATGACGGTGCCCGGGTTGTTCGGCGGTCCGTGGCAGAGCAGGGGTGCAGAGAACACGTTGATGCCCGACACGACGTTGCCGGTGATGGTCGGTGCCGCGGTGTTGTTGGGGCTCGTCGTGGTGGCGAGCGTTCGGGTTCGGGGTGCGGCGGCGTTCGCCGGCTGGTTCCTGGCCGCCGGATGCCTGGTCGCCGACATCACTCTGCTGGCGTTGGGACGTGGTGAGTACCTCGGACTGGTCGCTCGGGATCCTCGCTACGTGACCGATGCCTTGCCGATGGTGGTGATCGGGGTCTGCGCGGCCTTCGCTCCGTCGGCGGCGCGCACGCTGCGCACCGTGCGCACTGCACGCACCCCCGGTACCGGCGTACGACGCCCGCTGGCCGCGGTCGGACTGGTGGTGGCCAGCGCGATGATCACCAACGTGCTGTTGGTGCCGATCGTGCAACGCGACGCCGGTGAGCACTACGTTGCCGAGGTGCTCTCGGCGGTGACGGATCATCCCGACGCGACGGTGTTCACCGTTCCGGTCAGTGAACAGGTCTCTGCCAGCACCGGGGTGACAGACCTGTTGCTTGCGGTGGGCGCGTCGCGTGGCTTGGCACAACCCGGCACCTCCGCGGTGATCCTCGACGGACGCGGCCGACCGCGCGAGGTGGCACTGCGGGACCGCACCGACACCGCCGGTGAGGGCTGCGTCTGGGCACTCGACGACGAGCCCACGGAACTGCTCGAGGGCGCTCCCGATGGCGAGGCGGACCAAGGTCTGCGCTTGCGTCTGCTGGTCTCGGAGCCCGTCGTACTGCACGTGCGCACCGGCTCGTTGGATCAGGCGTTGGCGTTGCGTCCGGGGCTCGCCGAGGCGTGGTTCGCGGTGCCGGCCCGCACGCTCGCCGACGGTTCGGTTGAGTCATGGGTCACCGCGTGGCCCGGGGCCCAGGACCGCACTCCGGCGCGACAGTGCGCCACCGAAGTGGCGATGGGGGTGCCGTGGCCGGTCGAGTGAACGGCGAGCGGATCGTCACCTGGGTGCTGCCCTTGGGGCTCGCCGTGCTGGTGCTCGGACCCCTGCTGTTGGGTCGCGGCTATGCCTTGGTGGGCGACATGGTCTTCGTGCCCGACCAGCCGTGGAAGGACCGGTGGCTCGGCCTCGACGGATCCGTGCCGCGCGCGGTGCCGTCGGACGCGGTCGTCTGGCTGCTGGGCACGGTCGTGCCGGGAGACCTGGTGCAGAAACTGGTGCTGCTCGGCACCCTGACGGCGGCCGGTGCCGGAGCGGCACGGCTCACCGCCTCGTTCTCGCTCGTTGCGCGGTGCGCCGCCGTCGTGCTGGCGGTGTGGAATCCCTATGTCCACGAACGGCTGGCGATCGGACACTGGGCACTGCTGGTCGGGTACGCCGCGTTGCCCTGGGCCGTGCTTGCCGCGGTGCGGTGCCGTGAGGGTCACCAGTGGACCGCGCTCGCACTGCCGCTGGCGGTGGCGGCCTGGAGCAGCCCGACCGGCGGCGTGCTGGCCGTTCTGGTGGTGCTGGCAGTGCTGCTCGGACGGCCACGCATGTTCGCGGTGGCTGCCGGCCTGGGGGCGTTCGTCAACCTGCCGTGGCTGCTGGCCGGGCTGGCGACCGCGCCGGGCGAGCCGCCCGACCCGTTCGGAGTCGAGGCGTTCGCCGCGCGGGCCGACTCCCCGTGGGGAGTGCTCGGTTCGCTGCTCGGCCTGGGTGGCATCTGGAAGGAGTCGGTCGCCGCGCCGGGACGCGACAACTGGTTGTTGAGCGGCTTCAGCCTGGTGCTCACCCTGCTCGCCGTGGCCGGCGTGGTCATCTGTGCACGGCGGCAGGCAGCGCGCCGCAGCACGGTCGCCGCGCTGGCAGGTGTCGCGGCGCTCGGGCTGCTGCTCGCGCTCCTGCCGACCGGTGGGTGGGGCCAACAGCTGGTGGAGTGGCTGGTGGTCGAGGTGCCGGGGGGCGGCCTGCTCCGGGATTCGCAGAAGTGGGTCGCCTTGGCCCTTCCTGCGTTGACGATCGGCGTCGCCGCAGCCGTCGACGAGATCGGCGGCCGGTTCGGCAGTCGCACCGCCGCCGGAGTGGCGGTCGCCGCCGTACCACTCGTCGTACTGCCGGGGCTGGCATGGGGGCTGCTCGGCACGTTGGCACCGGCGCCCTATCCCGGGGACTGGGCCGGTGCCCGCGCGGCGATGGAGGTGGCCGGTGCGGCCGACGGCCGCAGTGTGGTGCTCCCGTTCGGTCTCTACCGGCGCTTCGAGTGGAACGGCGGGCATGCCGTACTCGATCCACTGCCGAGATATCTGCCCGGCGACGTGGTCACCGACGACGCACTGGCGGTCGACACCGGTGTGGTCGGAGGGGAGGACGCGACCGCGGCCAGGATCCGCGGCGCTGCCGACGACCCCGATGCACTCGCGGACGTGCTGGGGGAGGAGGGCATCGCTTGGGTGGTGGTGCACCTCGACGACGGCGTGGTCCCCGACGGCGTGCCCCGCGGCGAAAGGGTGTACGCCGGCACCGACCTGCTGGTGCTGCGCCTGCCCGGTGTCGCCACGACTGCCCCCACGAGCACCCGCACCTGGTTGGCAGGGGTGGACGGCGCAGTTGTGATCGGAACGTTGTGTGCGATTGCGCACAGTTGGCGTCGGCGAGGGTATAGTCGGCCGCGGGAGAATGACCGGGGTTCGGCGGAGGGATGACATGAACGGTGTAGTGGTCGGATTGATCGGGGCTGGAATCGCCACCCTCGGTGTGGTCGGCGGCGTGCAGGCCTACTCAGCTGTCTCGGTCGACAAGGACTCGGTGCCGCGCATTGTCAACGGGAGCACGGTCACCTACGCAGACCAGTGACGCATCGCGTCACAAGAAGGGGCGTTCGCCAGGTGGCGAACGCCCC
>JBEBTI010000086.1:0-12658 GCA_040393845.1 Nocardioides daejeonensis | reverse complement strand
TTCGCAATGAGAAGGTCAGGGGTTCGAATCCCCTAAGCTCCACCGAAACCCGCTCGACTGAGGCCGCCCGGATCCTGAATTCAGGAGCAAGGGAATGGCAGCTCAGCAGAAGGTCAGCACAAAGTCCGTCAGCCGGCGGGTGTTCTCGGCCCGTCTAGGGTGCGTTGGGATGGCCTCCCAACTCGGAGTCAGCGTCCAGACCCTCTACGACCTGCGCAGCCAGGGCCGCGGGCAGAGACCCGAGTTCGTGATCTCGATGGCCGGGTGCGGCAGGTCCGGGCCACTGGCGCAACCGCAGCCGCCGCCCGGCGAAGAACTGATCGCTGAGTTCTCCAACCGCTCCCGCGACATCGACATCGAGACCGATCGCCTCATCGAGGAGTACACCGCGAAATACGGACGCCGCCCCTCGCCGCGCACCATCGTGGAACTGCGTGCGACCGCGACCATCGCCACCCGTCCAGAGAAGGAACCGCACTCCCTCGCGGAACTGACCGAGGGCTGCAATGTGAAGTGGCCCACTAGGGTGCTGTCAGCCGAGTATTTTCCGTGATGTGGCTCGGCCGTGGGCCACCGACGCATTGGAGATCCGACCAGTGAGCGTGCACGAGAAGAGTCCGATCGACAGCTTGGACGAGGTGATCCGCACCGCGGTCGAGCCACACGCCCGCAGTGTGGACGAGGAGGGGCGCTTCCCGCGTGAGGCACTCGATGCCCTCGGGGACGCCGGACTGCTGGGACTGATGAGCGCCCCCGACGTGGGCGGATCAGGTGCCACCCAACGTGACGCCTCTCGGGTGATCGAGCGGCTGGCCGGCGCGTGTGGCTCGACGGCAATGGTCACGATGATGCACTACACGGCAACGGCGGTGCTCGAGGCCCATGGTCGCTCCGAGATCCGCAAGGCGATCGCGGCTGGTCAGCACCTGACCACGCTGGCCTTCTCGGAGTTCGGATCGCGCAGCCGGTTCTGGACCCCGGTCTCCACCGCCACGACGCGTGACGGTGCGGTGCACCTGGATGCGTCGAAGAGCTGGGTGACCTCCGCGACGGAGGCCGACTCCTATGTCTGGTCCAGCCGGGCACTGCGCGCCGATGGCCCGATGACACTCTGGCTGGTGCCGGCGGACGCGCCGGGGCTGAAGGCGGGCGGCGTCTTCGACGGGCTCGGGTTGCGAGGCAACGGGTCGGTGCCGGTGGCCGCCGAGGGCGTGGTGGTTCCGGCGGAGGCACAGCTCGGTCCGGACGGCGAGGGACTCGACGTGGCCTTTGCCCTGGTGCTGCCACGCTTCCTGCTGCTCAACGCCTCGTTCAGCATCGGCCTGATGGACGCGGTGCTCGAGGCCACGGTTGCCCACCTCACCGCGACTCGGTTCGAGCAGGCAGACACCAGCCTCGCCAACCAGCCGGTGGCGCGCGCGGCCCTGGCGCGGATGCGGATGACGACCGACGCGGCTCGCGCCCTCCGCGACGACACCTTGACAGCACTGGAGACCGGCCGCGACGACGCGCAACTGAGGGTGCTCGAGGTGAAGGCGGTCGCCGCCGAGGCCGCGATCGAGGTCACCGAGCAGGCGATGCGGCTCTGTGGCGGCGCCGCCTTCCGCAAGGAGGTCGGCATCGAGCGCCGGTTCCGGGACGCGCGAGCTGCGCGCGTGATGGCGCCGACGACCGATGCGTTGGAAGACTTCGTGGGGCGAGCCCTGTGCGGGCTGCCGCTGTTCGACGAGGGGAATCTCTGATGAGCGGCTCGTTCCTGATGGGTGCGGTCGCCTACGACCCCAAGGTGGTGACCATCTGGGAGGGTTTCCGCAGTTGGCTGACCCAAGAGGGCCTCGACTTCGATTTCGTCCTCTACTCCCACTACGAACGCCAGGTGGAGGACCTCGTCGAGGGACGGCTGGATGCCGCATGGAACTCTCCCTTGGCCTGGGTGCGCGCACAGCGCCTGGCCAAGGCATCCGGCACGGAGGTGGAGGCGCTGGTGATGCGCGACACCGACCGTGACCTGCGGTCGGTGGTCGTGGTGCGCGACGACGCCACGTTCGCCGACGTGTCCGAGCTGCGCGGTGCCACGGTGGGGACCGGAGCGGTCGACTCCCCGCAAGCGACGCTGCTACCGATCTCGATGCTGCGTGGGGCGGGTCTCGACCCCAACACCGACCTGACTGTTCGGCGCTTCGACCTCGGCGTCGGGTTGCACGGAGACCACATCGGGGGCGAGCGTGACGCTGCGCGAGCACTGGCTGCGGGAGAGATCGACGCGGCCTGCATGGTGGACGCCAATCAACTGCTCTTCGTCAGAGAAGGCACGCTGCGCAGTGGTTCCACCCGGATCTTGGCAGCCACCGATCCCTACGACCACTGCAACATGACCGTGCGGGCTGGCGACGAGGAGGCGACCCGTTTCGGCCACCTGTTGAAGAAGATGTCGTTCGACGACCCCGAGGTGCGACAGCTGCTCGAGCTGGAGGGCCTGCGCGTCTGGGAGGACGGCCGCACCTCCGGCTACACCGCGCTCGACAGAGCTGTCGACGAGGCGGGCTTCTACGACGAGGACGGTGGCGTGATCGCCGAGCACTACCGGCCATGACCGTTGTCCCGCTCGACGAGCTCGGGCTGGAGGCCGGCGGCCACCTTCTGCTGGCCCATGCCGTGCGACAACTCGGTCCCGGTGACACCATCACTGTCCTGGGCGACGGTCTGGCCCTGCGCGTGCATCTGCAGGCTTGGTGCCGCGAGCACGGATGCCAACTGGTCTGGGACGACGCGGCACCGGCCCGCGTCGTGCTCGGGCCCACCGTCAACGCCGAGCTCAGACTCGCCGAGCGCGCCGGAGGTGCCGCAAACTCGGCCGCGGTGGACCGCGCGCCAGCGCACTGGGGTCTGGCTGCGCGGGGGGCGTTGATCGAGCCGGGTGCGCCGCCGTCCGACTTCGACCTCGACCTGCGTGACGAGGTCTGGTCGGAGGCCGCCCCCCGGCTCTACGCCCAGGCCGCCGCGGCCCAGTGGGACCCCGAGGCGGCGGTCGACTGGTCGGCCAGTTTCGCCCTCGACACCGAGGTCGAGGACGCCGTGATCCAGGTGATGACCTACCTCGTGGAGAACGAGCAGGCAGCGTTGACGGTGCCGGCCCGATTCCTGGGGCGAATCCACCCGCACTACCGCGAAACGATCCAGTTCCTCGCCATCCAGGCAGCCGACGAGGCCCGCCACCTCGAGGTCTTCTCCCGTCGCGCCAACTTGAGCGGCCGACCGCTCGGGGTGTCCGGTGCCGGTGGACGGGCATCGCTGCAGACGTTGCTCGCCGAGCCCGACTTCACCCTCGCCCATTTCCTGCTCTCGGTGCTGGGTGAAGGCACCTTCTTGAACCTGCTCGACTTCATCGAGCACCACGCACCAGATCCGATCACGGCCCGCATCGCCCATCTCGCGCTCAGTGACGAACGACGTCACGTCGCCTTCGGGATGGCCCACCTCACGCACCGCGTGTCGACCGAGACCGGCTTGCGCGACCGGCTTGCCACGGCGATTCGGTCACGACACGACGCATTGGCCGACACCGCCGGACTCAACGCCGGTGTGTACGACGCCCTGGTGGTGCTGGCCGCCGGGGCATGGACCCCGGCCGCGATCGGCGAAGGGACCCGAGCCGTCGAGCAGCTCCAACGCGACATGGACACCGGGCGGCAACGGCGCCTGCGGCGACTGGGCTTCAGCGATCAGGAAGCCGCCGAGCTCTCCGACCTGCACACCCGCAACTTCATGTGAGCATCCGGAGTCAGCCCACCGTACGCCGGTCGTCCGGGTGCCGGCGGGTCAACCCGGTCCGGTCCAGGCGGGCCAGCAGGGGCAGCACCACCCGCCTGCTCGTGCCCAGTCGCTGACGCGCCTGGCTGGTCGTGAACGGCTGCGGAAGGTCGGCCAACCAGGCGGCCGCCAGGTGCTCGGCGTCGGGGAGCAGCACGATGCCCTGTCCCAGGTCGAGCACCCGACCTGCCCGGGATGCCACCGCGATCGCCTTGCGATGCAGACCGAGCTCCTGCAGTCGGTCGGCGGTCGGTGCGGCGAAGGGTTGGCTCGACAGGTCCGCCTCGAGCGCGCGAACTGCCTGCTCGATCTCCGCGGGCATCCCCTCGCGCCGGGCGGTCGACGTCACCCGGCCGTCCTGGAGACGCAGCGTGCCGGGCACCAGATCCGCGACCAGGCCGGGTGAGGGCAGGCCAAGTGCGCGGGCCAGTGCCGGGACGGCGAGGCCGGGCTCGAGGGGGTGCTCGGCGTCGTACGCCGTGACCAGATCGATCATGCGGGCTCCGATCAGGGCTGCAGCTCCGTCGTCCACCAGCCAGTCGCCGGAGCCTGCCGGCACGGTCACGCCGATGCGTCGCAGCAGCTCGGCGGAGGCGATGCCGCGGCGTCGCAACTCGTCGTCGAGGTCGGGCTCGGTGCCGGTCCGGGCGAGGGCCAGGGCACGACGGGCGCCGGCGCCACGACGGCGCAGCGCCGGCGGCGCGGGGTCGAGCACCGTGATGCCCCACACCGCCCGGCTTCCCGGGTCGCGCAGGACTGCCCGGTCTCCGACCCGAAGGGGGAGAGCACGTTCCAGTGCCAGGCGGGCATGGTCGTCGTCGAAGCGTCGCAGGTGCACCGGCGTCGCGAGGGCGCCGATGTGCAGCAGCGGGCGCTCCGGTGGTGTGCCGGTTCCGGTCACGCGCACGTCGACCTTCTCTGTGAAGTGCCAGCGATCCGGGGACACCAACACGCTGTCCCGGTTGACCTCGCCCCTGGCATCGTTCGCGAGGTTGAGGGCGACCCGTGCGACGCCGGCGACCGCGCCTCGTTGGTGGCCGAGCGCCTGGATCTCGCGGACCCGGACGGTGCCGGTCGCGGTCGCGAGCCGGTCGCCCACCGCGACGGTTCCCGCGGGCAGCGTGCCGGTGACCACCGTGCCGGATCCACGGACGTGGAATGCCCGGTCCACCCAGATCCGTACGTCGTGCTCGGGCGAGGGCGGCACCAGGTCCAGCAGCACGTCCTGCAGCGTGGCGCGGAGCAGATCCAGTCCCGAACCGGTGACGCCACTGACCGCGATCGTCGGCGAGCCGCGCAGCGACGTCTGGTCGATCTCGCGTCGGGCCCGGTCCAGCATCGGGGCTGGATCGGCGAGATCCGACCTCGTCACCGCCACCACTCCGTGGGAGACCCCGAGCGCATCGAGGGCTGCCAGGTGCTCGGCCGCCTGAGGCATCCACGGGTCGTCGGCGGCCACCACGAACAGCACTGCCGGCACCGGGCCGATCCCGGACAGCATCGTGCGCAGGAACTTCTCGTGCCCGGGCACGTCGACGAAGGCAACCTCGCCCACCCGCGGCAGCGAGGTCCACACATAGCCGAGCTCGATGGACAGCCCGCGCCGTCGCTCCTCCTCCAGCCGGTCCGGTTCGTGTCCGGTCAACGCCTTGACCAAGGTGGACTTGCCGTGGTCGACATGCCCGGCCGTGGCGATCACGTGCACGCGGCACTCGCGGCGCGTCGTACGGCCTCCACCAGGGTCTGGTCGTCATCCGGGGCGACCGCGAGCAGGTCGAGGAGCAGTCGGCCCTCGTGCAATCGCCCCACCACCGGTGGTGTGCCGAGTCGGAGCGGCTCGGCCAAGTCGCTGGGCAATGACACCGCCGCACTGGGGATCCCCACTCCGGGAGCACCGCCGCCGCCCACTGCTCCGGACGACTCCACCGCGACGGGTTCGGTCACCAGCGGCGATGCGGTCAGCACCTCCGCGATCCTGCGGGCCCGCACCAGGAGTTCGTCGACCGAGACCGAGAACGACTCCATCACCGGGGTCGGTGGGCCGGTCAGGGTGGCCTCCAACGCGGCCAGGGTGAGTTTGTCGACGCGCAGCGCACGGGCAAACGGATGGCGACGCAGCCGCTCGACGAGGTCGGCGTCGCCGAGCAGCAGCCCGGCCTGGGGACCGCCGAGCAGTTTGTCGCCCGAAGCGGTCACCAACGTCGCGCCGGCGCGGAGCATCGTGGTGGCGTCCGGCTCCTGGGGCAGTCGGGGGTGTGGCTGCAGCAGACCCGAGCCGATGTCGACGACCACCGGCACCGGCAGGGAGGCCAACTCCTGCACCCTCACCGTGGAGGTGAAGCCGTGCACCACGAAGTTGGACGGGTGCACCTTCAGGGCAAACGCGGTGCGGTCGGTGATCGCCGCCTCGTAGTCGTCACGTCGTACCCGGTTGGTGGTGCCCACCTCGACCAACCGCGCCCCCACGGACTCCAACAGCTCCGGGATCCGGAACCCGTCGCCGATCTCGACCATCTCGCCCCGCGCCACCACGACCTCCCGGCCCGCGGCGAGCGCGAGGGTGACCAGGCCGAGGGCGGCCGCGCCGTTGTTGACCACGTGTACGCCGCCCGCTGCGGGGACCGCTGCGGCCAGGGCTGCCAAGGTGCCCCGGCCCCGTCGTTCCCGTCGACCGGTGGCCAAGGAGAGTTCGACGTCGGTGGCACCGGCCGCCAGCACCAGCGCCTCGGTCGCGGCAGCCGACAAGGGCGCGCGGCCGAGGTTGGTGTGCACGACGACGCCGGTCGCGTTGATCACCGGGCGCAGCGTGGTGGCTGCGACGGGAAGAGCAGCCACCACCTCGTCGGCAACTGCGTCGGGAGGGACGAGTCCTTCGCGGCAGCGCGACAGGGTGGCGACCGCCACCTGCTTCACCAGGCCCCTCCCCAGTCTGCTTGCGGCATCGACCAGGCGCGGGTCGGCCAGCACGGCGTCGGTGCGGGGCACATTGCGTCGCAGATCCTCCACCCGAGTCATCGTAGTCACGGGCAGATCCGGGCAGGCCGGGAACGCGTTGGCGGAGGCGGACGGGAATCGAACCCGCCTGACCGAGATGCTCGGTCACAACGGTTTTGAGGACCGCGCCCATCACCAGACGAGGTACGCCTCCGCTGTCATAGTAGGGCACATGAGCCTTCACGAGAGCGTTCGCCTGACCCAGTTCGCTGCGGGCGGGGGGTGTGCGTGCAAGGTTCCTCCGGGCGAGCTCGAAGCGGTGCTCGCCGGACTGCCGACCAGCATGGCGGGTGGCGACCTGTTGGTCGGACTGGAGCACGGCGACGATGCGGCCGCGGTGCGCATCTCCGGCGAGCAGGCGATCATCGCCACTGCGGACTTCTTCACCCCGGTCGTCGACGACCCCTACCAGTGGGGCCAGATCGCCGCGGCCAATGCGCTGTCCGACGTCTACGCGATGGGTGGCATCCCGGTCGTCGGCGTCAACCTGCTGGGGTGGCCGCGCGACAAGATCCCCTTCGCGTTGGCGGCGGAGGTGCTCCGCGGCGGCGGAGAGATCTGTGCCGAGGCCGGTACCTACCTTGCCGGGGGGCACAGCATCGACGATCCGGAGCCCAAGTACGGCGTCGCCGTGACTGGTCTCGCCCATCCCGATCGCCTGTTGCGCAACGACTCTGCCGTGCCGGGAACACCGCTGACCCTGACCAAGCCCTTGGGGCTGGGCATCCTCAACAACCGGCACAAGGCGACCGGTGACTGGTTCGAGGAAGCAGTCACCGTGATGACCACGCTCAACCGCGATGCCAGTGCCCATGCCGTCGCGCTCGGGTTCCGGGCTGCCACTGACGTCACCGGCTTCGGGTTGTTGGGCCACCTGCGCAAGATGATGCGGGCCTCGGGTACGACGGCGGTCATCGACGCGGCCGCGGTGCCGTACGTCGAGGGTGCCCGGCAGTCGTTGGCAGCCGGGTTCGTGCCCGGCGGCAGTCGCCGCAACCTGGACTGGGTCCGGCCTGACCTGGACACCTCACTGGGGGAAGACGAGTTGGTCCTGCTCGCCGATGCCCAGACCTCCGGCGGACTGCTGGTCGCAGGGGAGATCCCGGGCTTCCCGATCGTCGGGGAAGTCGTCACGCGAGGGGAGCACGCACTCGTCGTGCGTTGACGTCGACCCAGCATCGGAGGATGGTGGTTGGGTACCGCGCACGGCAACGCAGACCTGCCAGCGAAGGAGTCGTCATGGAGGGCACCCACGCATCGGTGCAGAAACCGGACGGATTCCGCTGGGTGCTGGTCGCGGCCGCGCTGCTGTTGCAGTTCTCGATCGGCGCGGTCTATGCCTGGTCGGTGTTCGGCGGTGCCCTCGAGAACGCCGACTCCTGGGAGCTGAGCAAGCTCCAGGCTTCCATGCCGTTCACCGTCACCATCGGCATGATCTTCATCGGCAGTTATCTCGGTGGCCGGCTCCAGGACCGTTACGGTCCGCGCATCGTCGCGATCATCGGCGGGGTCATCTATGCGGTCGGCATCATTCTCGCTGCACTCACCAACGGTGCCGACGACTACTGGTTGCTCATCCTCGGCTACGGCGTCATCTCGGGTTTCGGTCTCGGCTTCGCCTACATCGTGCCCATCGCGATGCTGCAGAAGTGGTTCCCCGACAAGACGGGGCTGATCACCGGCCTCGCGGTCGGCGGCTTCGGGTTCGGTGCCGTGCTCACCTCGCCGGTCGCCCAGTGGCTGATCGACCGTGAGCCGGAGGACCCCACCAGCGCCTTCCTGCCGTTGGGCATCGCCTACCTGGTGATGTCGTTGATCGGGGCGTCCGTCTTCCGCAACCCACCGCAGGGCTACGTTGTCCCCGGCTTCGACCCGGTCGAGAAGAAGGGCGAGGGCTCGGAGGTCGGCAAGGACTACACCCAGGGCGAGGCGCTGCGCACGCCGCAGTGGTATCTCCTCACCGCGATCCTCACGCTCAGCGTCAGTGCTGGCATTTCGTTGATCTCGCAGGCCAAGTTGAGTGCCACCGACATCTCGGGCTACAGCGTCAGTGGTGCCGCGACGCTGGTCGGTGTGCTGGCGATCTTCAACGGCGGTGGCCGCATCGTGTGGGCAGCGATCTCCGACAAGATCGGGCGGATGCCGACCTTCGCGGCGATCCTCGGTCTCCAAGGCATCTGTCTGATCGTGCTCCCGCATGCCGGCAACGCCGCACTGTTCGCCGTCCTCGCTGCCGTGATCTATCTCTGCTACGGCGGCACCTTCGGCACGATGCCGGCCACTGCCGGTGACTTCTTCGGCGTGCGGAACGCCGGCGCGATCTATGGACTGATGCTTGTCGGCTGGTCGCTGGGCGGGATCATCGGCCCGGTCATTGCCAGTGCGCTGCTCGGCGAGGACGAGGCCTACACCTTGGCCTACACCACGATCGGCATCATCGCGCTCGCCTCCGTGCTGCTCACTTTCATCACTCGAGTGCCAGCTGGGCGGAAGCGCGCTATCGTCGCACCAGACAAACTGGGAGGTGCGCGGTGAGCAGGTGGTCGTCACTACCTTGGCCCGTGCTCCGTCAGCTCACGGGACGCGATCGACTCGGCCGCGGTGCCGCGGTCCGGTCCGGTCCAACCGAGACCGTCGAGCCGCGCACCACGACGGCCGACCGGGTGGTCGACAGTGTCTGCCCCTACTGCGCGGTCGGCTGTGGGCAGAAGATCTTCGTCAAGGACGAGAAGATCATCCAGATCGAGGGCAACCCGGACAGTCCCGTCAACCGTGGCCGCCTCTGCCCCAAGGGATCTGCCAGCAAGAACCTCGTCACCAGTTCGTTGCGCGAGACCAAGGTCCGCTACCGCCGTCCCTACGGGACCGAGTGGGAGGAGCTCGACCTCGACGTCGCGATGGAGATGATCACCGACCGGGTGCTCAAGACGCGCAAGGACTATTGGCAGGATTTCGACGAGCACGACCGCAAGGTGCGCCGCACCGGCGGCATCGCCAGCCTGGGCGGGGCAACGCTCGACAATGAGGAGAACTACCTCATCAAGAAGCTCTTCACGGCGATGGGCGCGATCCAGATCGAGAACCAGGCCCGCATTTGACACTCCGCAACCGTCCCCGGTCTGGGGACCAGCTTCGGACGCGGCGGCGCGACCACCTTCGCCGGTGACCTGGAAAACTCCGACTGCATCATCATCCAGGGATCCAACATGGCCGAGGCCCACCCGGTGGGCTTCCAGTGGGTGATCGAGGCGCAGAAGCGTGGCGCCAAGGTGATCCACGTGGATCCGCGATTCACCCGCACCAGCGCCAACGCGGACCAGCACGTGCCGATCCGCGCAGGCAGCGACATCGCGTTCCTGGGCGGCATCGTCAACTACGTGCTCACCAACGAGCTCGACTTTCGTGAGTACGTCGTCAACTACACCAACGCCGCCACCATCGTCAGCGAGGACTTCAAGGACACCGACGACCTCGACGGGCTCTTCTCGGGCTTCGACGCCGAGAAGCGCGCCTATGACCCGACCAGCTGGCAGTACGAATCCGAGGACGGGCCGGGGGAGCAGGACGAGGCGCAGGCCGACAGTTCCGAGGACCACGCGCGGCAACGCGAGTTGGGAGGTGGGCTGCGACACGAATCGCACGGGATGCAGGTGACCGGGCAGCCGATGCGTGACGAGACCTTGCAGCATCCGCGCTGCGTCTACCAGGTGCTCAAGCGTCACTTCGCTCGCTACACCCCGGAGATGGTGGAGGAGGTCTGTGGCGTCTCCGCCACCGACTTCCTCGAGGTGTGCCGCGCCTGGACGGAGAACTCTGGTCGCGAACGTACGACGGCACTCGTCTACAGCGTGGGCTGGACCCAGCACAGCGTCGGCGTGCAATACATCCGCACCGGTGCGATCCTCCAACTCCTGCTCGGCAACATGGGCCGGCCGGGCGGTGGCGTGATGGCGCTGAGAGGACACGCGTCGATCCAGGGGTCCACCGACATCCCGACGCTGTTCGACATCCTGCCGGGCTACCTCCCGATGCCCAACGCCGAGAAGCACCAGTCACTCGACCAGTGGATCGACGCCGTGCGCAAGCCGGGCAGCAAGGGCTTCTGGGCGAAGGCCGACGCCTACATCGTCAACCTGCTGAAGGCTTATTGGGGTGACCGCGCGACGGCCGACAATGACTTCTGCTTCGACTACCTGCCTCGGCTCACCGGCGACCACGGCACCTACCGCACGGTGCTCGACATGATCGACGGCAAGGTCAAGGGATATTTCCTGCTCGGGCAGAACCCCGCGGTGGGGTCGGCTCACGGTCGCGCCCAGCGACTCGGCATGGCGCAACTCGACTGGCTCGTGGTGCGCGACCTCTTCGACATCGAGAGCGCGAGCTTCTGGCGCAACTCTCCCGAGGTCGAGTCCGGTGAGATCGTCACCGAGGAGTGCGCCACCGAGGTGTTCTTGATGCCGGCCGCATCCTATGCCGAGAAGGAGGGCACCTTCACGCAGACCCAGCGCATGCTGCAGTGGCGGGACAAGGCGGTCGACCCGCCGGGTGACGCGCGCTCCGAGCTGTGGTTCTTCTACCACCTGGGCCGGATGATGCGTGAGCGTCTCGCCGGCTCCACCGACGAGCGGGACCGACCGCTGCTCGACCTCGCGTGGGACTACCCGGTGCACGGCCCCCATGACGAGCCCAGCGCCGAGTCGGTGCTGAGGGAGATCAACGGCTACCACGTCGAGACCCGTGAGCCGTTGTCGTCGTTCACCCAGATGAAGACGGACGGGTCGACCGTGGGTGGGTGCTGGATCTACACCGGCGTCTTCGCCGACGGGGTCAACCAGGCCCGGCGCCGCAAGCCACGCGACGAGCAGTCCTGGGTCGCGCCCGAGTGGGGCTGGGCGTGGCCGGCCAACCGGCGCATCCTCTACAACCGCGCCTCCGCCGATCCCGAAGGGCGGCCGTGGAGCGAGCGCAAGGCCTACGTCTGGTGGGACGACGAGGCGGGCGAGTGGACCGGCCATGACGTCCCCGACTTCGAGAAGGGGAAGGCCCCTTCCTATCGAGCTCCGTCGGGCGCACAGGGTGTGGAGGCCATCGAGGGCATCGACCCGTTCATCATGCAGGGCGACGGCAAGGGCGCTCTCTACACACCGCAGGGGGTGCTGGACGGACCGATGCCGACCCACTACGAACCGGTCGAGTCGCCGTTCCGCAACGCCCTCTACGGACAGCAGGCCAACCCCACTCGCAAGGAGTACCGCCGCGCAGACAACCCGATCAACCCGGGCGGTGACGGCACGGCTGCGCACGTCGAGGTGTTCCCCTTCGTGTTCACCACGAGCCGGCTCACCGAGCACCACACCGCAGGCGGCATGAGTCGCTACCTGGAGCACCTGGCCGAGTTGCAGCCAGAGATGTTCGTGGAGGTCTCGCCAGCCCTCGCCGCCGAACGCGGCCTCGAGCACATGGGCTGGTGCCACGTGGTCACTGCTCGCTCCGCAGTCGAGGGGCGGGTGCTGGTCACCGACCGTCTCCGGCCGTTGCGGGTCGAGGGACGCACCATCCACCAGGTGTGGATGCCCTACCACTGGGGGAGCGGCGGCATGGTCACCGGTGACTCCACCAACGACCTCTTCGGGATCACCCTCGACCCCAACGTCTTGATCCAGGAGAGCAAGGTCGGCACCTGCGACGTGCGTCCGGGGCGTCGTCCCCGAGGTGCCGCGCTGCGCGACTACATTGCCGACTACCGACGTCGTTCCGGCACGGCCGACGACATCTACCCACCGATCGTGACGGCTGACCCCGAGGCGGTCGCGGCCTCGGCTCGCGTCCAGGACAGGGACAAGGACAGGGA
>JBEBTI010000085.1:0-12691 GCA_040393845.1 Nocardioides daejeonensis | reverse complement strand
ACCACCTCGAGCGGCACAACGCGAACGTGGCGCGGGCGATGCACCAGCTCGGTGCGGAGTCGACCGAGGCGTTCGAGAATGCCCGCGACAAGGTCGCGGCCTTCCTGAACGCGCCGTCGCGCGACGAGGTGATCTTCACCAAGAACGCCTCGGAAGCCCTCAACCTGGTCGCCAACTCCCTGGCGTGGGCAACGGGAGACCTGGCGATCGGCCCGGGTGACGAGGTCGTGGTGACCGAGATGGAGCACCACTCCAACCTCGTGCCGTGGCAGCTGCTCACCGAGCGCAAGGGTGCCACCCTGCGGTGGTTCGGAGTGACCGACGAGGGCCAGCTCGACACCTCCGACATCGACCGGCTCATCAACGAGCGCACCAAGGTCGTCGCCGTCACCTGGGTGTCCAACATGCTCGGCACGATCAATCCGATCGCCGCGATCGCCAAGCGGGCCCACGAGGTCGGCGCGATCATGGTGGTCGATGGTGCCCAGGCCGTGCCACAGATGCCGGTCGACCTGCAGGCGTTCGCGCCCGGAGAAGGTCCCGACGTGTTGGTGTTCACCGGCCACAAGGTCACCGGACCGACCGGGATCGGCGTGCTCTGGGGTCGGCGGGAGCTGCTCCAGCAGTTGCCCCCGTTCCTCGGCGGCGGCGAGATGATCGAGACCGTCACGATGGAGCGCTCCACCTACGCAGGGATCCCGCACCGGTTCGAGGCGGGCACGCCCCCGATCGTCGAGGCAGTGGGTCTCGGCGCCGCGGTCGAATACCTCGGACACGTCGGCATGGATGACATCCGGCGCCACGAGCACGCGATCACGGCGTACGCCCTCGAGGGGATGGCCACCGTGCCCGGACTCACGGTGCTGGGTCCCAAGGACGCGACCCAGCGCGGGGGAGCGATCTCGTTCGAGCTCGACGGAGTGCACCCGCACGACATTGCCCAGGTGCTCGACTCCCGCGGTGTCGCGGTCCGTGCCGGCCACCACTGCGCCAAGCCGGCGCACCAGCGGTTCGGCGTCCAGAGTTCGACCAGGATGTCGTCGTACCTCTACACGACGCCGGCCGAGATCGACGCGTTCGTCGAGGCGTTGGAATACACCCGTAGCTACTTCAAGTTGGACTGACCATGAGCATGAGCAGCCCTGGCCTGGATGCGCTCTACCAAGAGATCATCCTCGATCACTACAAGCACCCCCACAACAAGGGACTGCGTGACGACTTCGGAGCCGAGGTCCATCACGTCAATCCGACCTGTGGCGACGAGATCACGTTGCGGGTGCACCTGGCCGACGGCGGACAGGTGGTCGCCGACGTGTCCTACGACTCGCTCGGTTGTTCCATCTCGCAGGCGTCCGCGTCGGTCCTCACCGATCTGGTGATCGGCAAGACGGTGGACGAGGCGATGGCCGTCCACCAGGAGTTCCAGACCCTGATGCAGGGCAAGGGCACCGTGGAGCCTGACGAGGACGTGCTCGAGGACGGTATTGCCTTCGCCGGGGTGGCGAAGTTCCCAGCACGCGTGAAGTGCGCGTTGCTGTCGTGGATGGCATGGAAGGACGCAACCGCGCAGGCACTCGCCAGCGACGGTTCCGACGAGGAGGACCGATGACCGACCACAGCGACCTGCCTGAGGTTCCCGAGGCCACCGGTGCCGCGGGCACCACGGTGACCGAGGACGACGTGACCGAGGCGATGAAGGACGTCGTCGACCCCGAGTTGGGGATCAACGTCGTCGACCTCGGTCTCGTGTACGGCGTGCACGTCGACGAACACTCCAACGCGGTCATCGACATGACGCTGACGTCGGCGGCGTGCCCGTTGACCGACGTGATCCAGGACCAGACCAACGGCGCCCTCGAGGGCATCGTCAACGACGTCACGATCAACTGGGTCTGGATGCCGCCGTGGGGTCCCGACAAGATCACCGATGACGGTCGTGAGCAACTGCGTGCCCTCGGTTTCAACGTCTGATCATGACGCCGTAGGGTTGCCGGTTGTGAAGACGTTCGAGGAGCTCTGGGCCGAGCTCAATGAGAAGGCCCGGACTCGACCCGATGGATCCGGCACGGTGCGACAGCTCGACGCCGGGGTCCATGCGATCGGGAAGAAGTTGGTGGAGGAGGCCGCCGAGTCGTGGATGGCCGCCGAGCACGAGGGCAAGGACGCAGCCGCTGAGGAGATCAGCCAACTGCTCTACCACGCCCAGGTGCTGATGATCGCCACCGGCATCACGCTCGACGACGTCTATTCACACCTCTGACAAGGACTTCGATGACTTCGAACGACAACGGCCGCCCGCTCCGGATCGCGGTGCCCAACAAGGGCGCGCTCTCACAGGCGGCGACCGAGATGCTGCGTGAGTCCGGCTATCGCCAACGTTCGGACTCCAAGGAGCTCGCGCTCATCGACGCCGACAACAATGCCGAGTTCTTCTACCTTCGGCCGCGAGACATCGCGCTCTATGTCGGCGCCGGCACCCTCGACGTCGGAATCACCGGTCGTGACCTGCTCCTCGATTCGGGCGCACCTGCCGAGGAGGTGCGCGGCCTGGGCTTCGGCCACTCGCGCTTCCACTTCGCCGGCCCGGCCGGCAAGTACACCGATCTCGCGCAGCTCGACGGGCTGCGCATCGCCACGTCGTACGTCGGCGTGGTCGAGCGGTTCCTGGCCGAGCGGGGGATCACCGCCACGGTGACCCGCCTCGACGGCGCCGTCGAGACGAGCATCAAGCTCGGCGTGGCAGATGTCATCGGCGACGTGGTCGAGACCGGCAGCACGCTTCGGGCGGCCGGGCTGACCACCTTCGGTGAGGTCATCCTCGACTCCGAAGCAGTGCTGGTGGTCCAGCCGGAGGCCCGCAAGAACCCTGCCTTCGAGGTGTTCATGCGCCGCCTCGAAGGCGTCCTGGTGGCACGCTCCTACGTGATGATGGACTACGACATCAAGAGTGAGCACGTCGGCGAAGCGGTCGCGCTGACGCCCGGCATCGAGAGCCCCACGGTCTCGCCCCTGCATCGCCAGGGCTGGGTCGCCGTACGGGCGATGGTGCCCCGCAGCGGTGCCCAGCGGCTGATGGACCAGCTCTACGACCTCGGTGCGCGCGGCATCCTGCTGACGGACATCCATGCCTGCCGCATCTGACTCCCCTACCGGCCTGCCCCACACGTGGCGTCCGTTGGGCGTACGGATCGTTGGCATCGCCGGCGGCGTTTTCCTGCTGCTCGGCTTTGCGGCACTGTGGGTGCTGCTCCCCGACCAGATCCAGGCGGACTTCGACGCGTTCCAGCGGGGTACGGCGATCCTGCTCGGCATCGGCATCGGCGTGGGCATCTGGGCGCTGACCCGTTCGCGGGTGACCGCGTCCGAGCAGGGACTGGTGGTCGTCAACGGGTTGAAGACGCGGGAGTTCGACTACGCGCAGGTGGTCGCCATCCGGCTCACCACCGGAGCACCGTGGGCCGTCCTCGACCTCGCCGACGGGACCACCTGTTCGGTGCTGGCGCTGCAGGCTGCCGACGGCTCCCGGGCCATCGACGGCGTACGGGCGAT
The DNA here is from genome assembly GCA_040393845.1 of Nocardioides daejeonensis. Classification (GTDB taxonomy): domain Bacteria; phylum Actinomycetota; class Actinomycetes; order Propionibacteriales; family Nocardioidaceae; genus Nocardioides; species Nocardioides daejeonensis_A. The sequence goes on along the minus strand of JBEBTI010000085.1, from coordinate 9,142 downwards.
CCGGGCTCTGATCGACTGACCGCTCAGGGCGGGCGGATCACGACGTCGGCACGCTCGGCGACCCGTTCGTGCGCGAACAGCACGTCCTCCTGGGCCGCCCAGCGCTCCCAGTGCGGTGCGAAGACGGCGCCGTCGCGGGCCAGCGCCCGCTGGCGTCGGACCTCCGGCTCGAGTTCGACCCACACCACCGTGGTCGCGAACTCGCCGAGGCTGCGCGAGCCGGATCCGACGCCTTCGATGATGAGGCATGGCGCCGGTGGTACCAGATGCTCCTCGGCCAGTTCGGAAGCATGCCAGTCCCACCGGCGGTACCGACCTGCGGCGCCGGCCGCCAGCGGCTCGAGCAACTCCCGTCGGACCCGGCCCGGCGTCGCGGCGAGGTCGTCCCAGCCGCGATAGAGGTGGTCCAGATGCACGGTGGTCGCCGCAACGCCTCGAAGGTCCAGGGCAGCGGCGACGGACTCGGTCAAGGTGGTCTTTCCCGACCCCGCGGCACCGTCGATGCACAGCAGCCGGGTGCCCCCGAGGCGGGCCGGATGTCCGAGGAGGTGGCTGATCACCTCGTCTGCGGGGGAGAAGCCCGCCTCAGAAGACCTGACCACAGCCGCGATAACTGGGCACGGTGTCGACGAACCTGTCACCGGCGAGCAGATGCACCTCGTTGGTGTGCTCGAAGAGTTCGCCCGACTTCGCGTGTCGGAACCAGACCAGGTCGCCGACCGTGAGCACTCCGGCCGGAGCGCCGGACAGCGGGGTCTGCACCTCGCCGGCACCTTCGAGGCCGGTGAGGGACAGGCCCGGTGGCAGCCACGGCACCGGGGCGCGGTCCTTGCCGGGCGGACCCGACGCGATGAAGCCGCCACCGGCAACCGTGACCAGCCCGGGGGCCGGGCGACGCAGCACCGGAACCGCGAAGAATGCTGCCGGCCGGGGTCGGAAGGACTGGTAGTGGTCGAAGAGTCCCGGCACCAACAGCCCTGAGCCTGCCGCGACCTCGGTGACCACGGGATCGGCGGCCGAGGTCTCCACCGACCCGGAACCGCCGGCGTTCCAGAACTCGAGTTCCACGAGCTCGCCCAGCGCGGTCGCGATCTCATGTCGACGTTCACGCAACTGGTCGACCGAGGCAGCCTTCAACCTGCGCACCACCAGCGACTTGGCGCGTTGTGAGGGCACGTCGTCGGGCACTCCGGCGACCTGACCTTCGTAGGTCATCACGCCGACGAGGGTGAAGCCCGGACGCGTCACCACTTCGCGGGCCAGTGCGGTCACCGAGACGGCGTCGGCCAACGGTGACCGCTTGGGACCGACGTGCTGGCCGGCCACCCGCAGGCCCGCGTCGACGTCGATCGCGATGCGGATCGGCACCGCCTTGGAGGAGCGCACCGAGTCGACCAGGTCGAGGTGCGCGATGTCGTCGACCATCAGCGTGACAGCGGCTGCGGCGGCAGGAGAGGCGACCAGCTCGGACAGGCACGCTCGGTCGGCAGTGGGGTAGCCGAGCACCAGGTCGGTCAGGTCGAGGTTGCGGTGCAGCCACAGGGCTTCCCGCAGCGAGTAGGCCAGCACGCCGCTGAAGCCCTCGTGGTCGAGCGCTCGTCGGAGCAGCGCGGGCACTCTCACGGACTTCGAGGCCAGGCGCAACGGCGTACCGGCGGCCCGTCGGGTCAGGTCAGCGGCATTGGCGTCGAAGGCATCGAGGTCGACGACCATCACCGGGGAGTTGAGGGGAGCGTCGTACGCCGTCGCTGCTGCGGTGAGGCGCGAGTGCAGGCGATGCCGCTCGATCAGGCCGTCGCTCACGTGATGCCTCGGCTCTTGAGGATCGCCTCGATGTCGGAAAGGTCGTCGTCGATCGCCGGTGCCCCGGACGGTTTGGTGCGTCCCTTCACCGGCGTGGCGGTGCCACTCTCGACGGCGTCGGGGCCCGAGGTGCGGTTCGACATCCAGCCGGCCACGACGAGCAGCAGCACTCCGATGCCGCCGAGGGCGATGCCGATCCACACGATCGGGCTGAACGCGAACCCGGTCGCCCAGTCCGCGACGGCACTGGCCACCTCGCCACTCATCTCGAGGGTGCCGGTGAGGTAGGCCGCCGGCACCAGCAAGGTGGCGCCTGCTCCTCGCAGGGCGCTGACGGTGCCTCGGTTCTTGGCCGCATACCAGGTCCATCCCGCTCCTGCGAGCACCAGTGCGACCGCCAGCGCCTGCCAACCGACCTCGTCCATGAGGCCAGCATTTCACATCACTGGCTGTTGTCCACGGTCTGCAGGTGCGTGGTCCCGTGTGGGCCACGACATCGCCTAGGGTGGGGCACCATGGTCAACCCCGATCGCTTCGCCGGTGCGCAACTCATGGAGAGTGCCTTCCCCGACGACCACGGACAGCAGTCCGCTGAGCTTGCCGCTGCGCTGGGCGCCTGGGCTGTCGACCCGGGACGCAGTGCCGAGGTGCTGCGTGCGCTGGGGGCCACTCGTCTGCTGGTGCCGGTGGTCGCGATCCTGGGCGAGGTCGAGTACGACGAGCAGGGTCTGGCCCACGACAAGTCCAGCGACATGGCGGCGGTGCTGATGCAGGGCCGCGACGGCCGGCTGGCGCTGTTGGCCTTCACCGGCACCGCACAGCTCCAGGCGTGGAACCCCGAGGCGCGACCGGTCGCCGTACCTGCCCAGGTGGCCGCTCAGTCGGCGCTGCAGGACGATGCCGTTGCACTGGTCCTCGACGTCGCCGGCCCGGTAACCCATGTGGTCGAGGGTGACGATCTGGTCGGGTTGGCCGCGGGGTGGCAGCTGGTCGAGGTCGACGGACGCTCCGCCTGGCTGCGTCCCAGCGATGACGACCTCGCCCCGGCAGACGAGGCACGCGACGACTGACCCAACGCCGGTGGCCGACGCGTCGATTGGCGCCGGTGGCATTCGTGCGGGTAGTATCTGGCGTTGACCGATCCGTACGCCGTGCAAACGGTGTGCAGATCTGAAAAGCGGAGGTCCTGGACTTCCCACCCGCATCGGCCGCACAGGTCGTCGGGTCCGGTCAAGGCAAGTGTGTCAGCCGACGCATGTGCCCTGGAGACTGGCTTCCGCTGTCATGAGCGGGAGCTTTTTTCGTTCACAGGCACATTCACCGTCTTCAGGAGGACACATCAGCACTGAGCTGCGCATCAACGACCGGATCCGGGTTCCCGAGGTCCGCCTCGTTGGACCCAACGGTGAGACGGTCGGCATCGTTCCCACGAACGACGCGCTGCGACTGGCCCAGGAGGCTGACCTCGACCTGGTCGAGATCGCTCCGCAGGGCAAGCCGCCCGTCTGCAAGCTCATGGACTACGGGAAGTTCAAGTACGAGAACGCCCAGAAGGCCCGTGAGGCGCGCCGCAACCAGACGAACGTGATCATCAAGGAGATGAAGCTTCGTCCGAAGATCGACGCGCACGACTACGAGACCAAGAAGGGCCACGTCGTCCGCTTCTTGAACGCCGGCGACAAGGTCAAGATCACGATCATGTTCCGTGGTCGCGAGCAGCACCGGCCCGAACTCGGCTTCCGCCTTCTCCAGCGCTTGGCCGCTGACGTGGAGGAGTTGGGCTTCATCGAGTCCTCGCCGAAGCAGGACGGCCGCAACATGATCATGGTCCTGGGCCCGCACAAGAAGAAGGCGGACGCCAAGGCAGAGGTCAAGGCAGCCAAGGAGACCAAGGCTGCAGAACGCGCCGCCGACCTCGCTGAGGAAGAGTCGGAGAAGAAGGCCGCGCAGACCGGACCGGTCGCCCAGAAGAAGGAGCGCAAGCGCTCCGAGAACCTCGACCCGGACATCGATCTCTGATCGATCGCGGTCAACCACGCATCACCACCACGCACCACGCGAGTAGAGAGCAGCAAATCATGCCGAAGAACAAGACGCACTCCGGTGCCAAGAAGCGCTTCCGGGTCACCGGCTCGGGCAAGATCCTGCGCGAGAAGGCCGGCAAGCGCCACAACCTCGAGAAGAAGCCCTCCAAGGTCACCCGCCGGATGACGGGCACTGTCGAGCTCGCCAAGGCCGACGTGCGTACCGCGAAGAAGCTGCTGGGTCTGTGACCCCTCGGCCCCTCCCCGGGGGCCGCATCGTCGAGATCCACCCCATCGAGTTTTGTTGAGCAAGGAGTAAAGAAGTGGCACGCGTCAAGCGGGCGGTAAACGCCCAGAAGAAGCGCCGGGTCGTCCTCGAGCGGGCCAGCGGTTACCGCGGCCAGCGTTCGCGGCTCTACCGCAAGGCCAAGGAGCAGGTCACCCACTCGCTGGTCTACAGCTACCGTGACCGCAAGGCCAAGAAGGGCGAGTTCCGCAAGCTGTGGATCCAGCGGATCAACGCTGCGGCCCGCGCCAACGGCATGACCTACAACCGGTTCATCCAGGGCCTCAAGGCCGCCGAGGTCGAGGTGGACCGCAAGATCCTCGCCGACCTGGCCGTCAACGACGCTCCGGCCTTTGCCGCGCTGGTCGAGGTCGCGAAGGCTGCTCTCCCCGAGGACGTCAACGCGCCCCGCGAAGAGGCAACTGCCTGATTCGGGTCTCCCGCAATCACTGCAACGTCTGACGTGGCGAGCTTCCGCACCGATCCCGTGCCGCTGAGCAGCGGCAATCCCCGGGTGAAGGACGCGCGGAAGCTCGCCCGTCGTGCATTTCGGGACCGGTCGCGTCAGTTCCTTGCCGATGGTCCCAAGGCGGTCGAGGGCGCTCTCGAGGCAGGCGTTGCCGTCGAGGTGTTCGCGACTGTGGAGGCATCCGAGGAGTTCCCCGCCCTGGTGACCGCCGCTCAGCAGGCCGGGGTCCGCTGGACGCTCCTCGAGGACCGCGGGCTCGCCGCGTTGAGCGACTCCACCACGCCGGCCGGCGTGGTTGCGGTGTGTCGTCACCTCGACCGTCCGCTCACCGATGTGCTCGGATCGGTGTCACCCCGACTGGTCACCGTCTGCGCCGATGTCCGAGATCCCGGCAATGCCGGCACCGTCGTCCGCACCGCCGACGCCGCCGGAGCCGATCTGGTGGTGCTCGCCGGACACTCCGTCGACCTGCACCATCCACGCACCGTCCGGGCCAGCGTGGGCAGCGTCTTCCACCTGCCCGCATCGACCGTCGACGACGCGGCTGCGGCGATTTCCGCGCTCACGGCCGCTGGCCTGGTGGTGCTGGCCGCCGACGGAGCCGGCGAGGTCGACCTGTTCGACGCCGAGGAGTCCGGCCTGCTCGACGCCCCGACCGCGTGGCTGTTCGGAAACGAGGCTTGGGGTCTGCCCGACGAGCTGGCGGCCCTGGCCGACCACCGGGTCAGCATCCCGATCCACGGCCGGGCAGAGAGCCTCAATCTGGCCACGGCTGCGGCGCTGTGCCTCTACGCCAGCGCCCGGGCCCACCGCCGTACGACGCCCTGACCTGTTCCGCAGGTAGGTTTCCGGGTGTGAGCGCCCACTTCGACCTCCTGCCCGACGGCGTCGTCGTTGCCGACGGTGCCGGGGTAGTGACGGCCGTCAACGACGTCGCGCGACACTGGTTGGGGCTCACCGGGGAGCCCCTCGGGCAGCCACTGGCAGAGGTGCTGGCCTTGGTCGACCGCGACGGACGTCCGTGGGCTGTGGTGAACACGCCGTACGACGGCCTCTCGACCCGACGTGGGGTGCCCGAGCAGTCCTGGATCCTGCCGGACGGCGGCGAAGTCCTGGTCTCGGCGCGGATCAACCGCGCTTCGGCGGATGCGCCGATCACCAGCGTCGGCATCGTCCTGCGCAGCGGACGGGGACGGGCCCGTCTCGATCGGGACCGGTCCGACCTGGTTGCCACGGTTGCGCACGAGTTGCGCTCACCTCTCACCGGGGTGAAGGGCTTCGTGCAGGCGATGCTGAACCGGTGGGACAAGCTCAGCGATGACCAGAAGAAGCTGATGCTGACCACCGTCCACTCCGACTCCGAGCGGCTGAGCCGGTTGATCACCGAACTGCTCGACGTCGCGCGGATCGACACCGGTCGACTCTCGATCTACCCACGACCCACCGATCCCAGAGCCTTGGTCGAGCGTGTCGTTGCGACCGCCCGCGCCGGCACCAGTCGCGAGGTCCGGATCGAGGGGCCCGAGGGGCTGCCCGAGGTCGTGGTCGATCCGGACAAGCTGATCCAGGTGCTCACCAACCTCGTCGAGAACGGACTGCGGCACGGCGCGGGCGCTGTCACGGTGCGGTTGGGTGTTCCGACCCCGGACGAGCCGACCGTCGTCCGTGTCGACGTCGAGGACGAGGGTGAGGGCATCGACCCTGAGATGCGTCGCCGGGCCGTCACCAAGTTCTGGACCGCCGGTCAGGGTGCCGGATCCGGTCTGGGTCTCTACATCGTCAATGGCCTGGTGACAGCCCACGGTGGAGAGCTCGAGATCGGATCGACCAGCGGCGGTGGAGCCCGAATCACGATCCACCTGCCGACCGAGGCAGCGGCCGATGTCCCAACCGGTTCGCGCACCCGCCACACGCCTTCCTAGACTGGCCCCCGGTGTGCCGATCAGGCGCACTCCCATCATTTCTCGATCCGAAGGCAGTCATGTCGGGACCCAACACCGATTACGACCCCGTCGAGGTCACGCCGCTGCGTGCCGACGAGGTCGAGTCCATGCGCGACGCAGCGATCGCTGCGATCGCCGAGGCCACAGATCTCACGGCCCTCAAGCAGGTGCGACTGGACCACGCCGGCGACCGTTCGCCGCTGGCGCTGGCCAACCGTGAGATCGGAGCACTGCCACCTCAGGCCCGCAAGGATGCCGGCGCCCGGGTCGGGCAGGCGCGCGGCGCGGTCAACAAGGCACTCGCCGCGCGGACTGCCGTCCTCGAGGCCGAGCACGCCGAGCGGATCCTCGTCGAGGAGACCGTCGACGTCACCCTGCCGACCGACCGCGCAGTGACCGGCGCGCGGCACCCGATCACGATGCTTTCCGAGCAGATCGCCGATGTCTTCACCTCGATGGGGTGGGAGGTCGCCGAAGGGCCCCAGGTCGAGGCGGAGTGGCTCAACTTCGACGCGCTCAACCTCGGGCCCGACCACCCAGCCCGCACCATGCAGGACACCTTCTGGCTGGAGCCGGCCGAGGCTGCCCTCGTGCTGCGCACCCACACCTCCCCGGTGCAGGCCCGCACGATGCTGACCCGCACGCCACCCATCTACGTCGTCTGCCCGGGGCGGGTCTACCGCACTGACGAGATCGACGCCACGCACTCGCCGGTCTTCCACCAGGTCGAGGGTCTGGTCATCGACCGCGGCATCACGATGGCCAACCTCAAGGGTTCCCTCGACCACTTCGCGACGGCGATGTTCGGTGACGGCATCACCACCCGGTTCCGGCCGTCGTACTTCCCGTTCACCGAACCGTCGGCCGAGGTCGACCTGATCTGTTTCGTGTGTCGGGGTAGAGGCACCGACGACGACAACGACATGTGCCGCACCTGCCGCGGCGAGGGGTGGATCGAGTGGGGCGGCTGCGGAGTGGTCAACCCGCGCGTGCTGGTCGCGTGTGGTGTCGACCCGGTCGAATACACCGGCTTCGCGTTCGGCATGGGCATCGACCGCACGCTGATGTTCCGCCACAACGTCACGGACCTGCGTGACGTGTTCGAGGGTGACGTCCGGTTCACCCAGCCCTTCGGAATGGAGCTCTGAGCTGTGAAGGCCCCGCTTTCCTGGATTCGCGAGTACGTCGACCTGCCCGTATCGGTCGGCGTCGAGGAGCTCACGGACCGGCTGACCATGCTCGGCCTCAAGCTCGAGGCGCTGGTCACCCCTGCTGACGCGATCACCGGTCCGCTCGTCGTCGGGCGGGTGCTCAGCGTCGAGAAGGAGCCGCAGAAGAACGGCAAGGTGATCAACTGGTGCGCCGTCGACGTCGGCGCCCAGCTCAACGGCGTCCACAACGCGGGCGACGTCCCGCACGGTGTCGGCATCGTCTGCGGTGCCCACAACTTCGTCGAGGGCGACCTGGTCGTCTGCTGCCTGCCCGGCGCGGTGCTGCCGGGTGACTTCGCGATTGCGGCGCGCAAGACCTACGGGCACCTGTCCTCGGGGATGATCTGTTCGTCGCGGGAGTTGGGCCTCGGCGACGACCACGACGGCATCATCGTGCTGCCCGCCGGCAGTGCCGAGCCCGGCGCCTCGGCCTTCGAGGTGCTCGGCATGGACGACCCGGTGATCGAGTTCGAGATCAACCCCGACCGTGCCTATGCGCTGTCGTTGCGTGGCATCGCGCGCGAAGCCGCGATCGGGTTCGACGTCGCCTTCCGTGACCCGGCTCTGCGGGAGTTGCCCGCCGTCGACGGTGCCGGCCCGAAGGTGGTCGTCCACGACCCCGTCGGGTGCCCGGTCTTCGCAGCCCGCGCCGTGAGCGGCCTCGACCCCACCGCCGCCACCCCCGAGTGGATGTCGACCCGTCTCCAGCAGGCCGGCATGCGGCCGATCTCGCTGGCCGTCGACGTCACCAACTACGTCATGCTCGAGCTCGGGCAGCCGATCCACGGCTACGACGCCGACAAGGTGGCCGGAGCCCTGCAGGTCCGGCGCGCCGAGGCGGGCGAGAAGGTCACGACTCTCGACGACGCCGTGCGCACGCTCGACCGCGACGACCTCGTCATCGCCGACGACTCGGGTCCGATCGGCCTGGCCGGGGTGATGGGCGGCGCGACCACCGAGATGTCGGACACCACCACCACGGTGCTGATCGAGGCGGCCAACTGGGAGCCCGCGGCGATGTTCCGCACCGGTCGTCGCCACAAGCTCACCTCCGAGGCAGGCAAACGCAACGAGCGTGGCGTGGACCCGACCCTGCCGCTCGCTGCCGTCGAGCGCGTGGCCGAGTTGTTGGTCGCCCACGGTGGCGGAGTCCTCGAGCCCGGAGTGACTCTGGTCGGCACCGCTCCGGAGCCGCCTGTGATCACCATTCCCGGTGACCTCCCGGCGCGGATCACCGGCATGGCGATCGATGTCGCGACCGCGGTCGCAGACCTCGAGCTGGTCGGCTGCACGGTGACGACCGACCGCGACACGTTGTCCGCGCGGGTGCCGACGTGGCGACCCGACCTGACCGACCCCTACGACCTCGTCGAAGAGGTCGCCCGGATCGTCGGCTACGACAAGAT